>NZ_CP090419.1:1490000-1798333 GCF_032716425.1 Pseudoalteromonas sp. N1230-9 | reverse complement strand
ATTTTGCTGAGCCCTGAGATACTACCAGGCATACACTTCATACCAACACTTGGGGTAACAATTTCGTTTGCTCCCATTAAAGTGGTAGTCAGTACAGGAAGGCCACAGGCCATGGCTTCTTTTAAAACTAATGGGCCTGTATCACGGTCGCCATTTTCTGCGACACAAAAAGGGGCGATAAGCGCAGAATAGTAAATCAGGTTTGAGCTAACCCAATCATGAGGTTTTTCGCCTAAAAAGCGTATAGATTTGCGAATACCTAACTCTTCAGCCATATACATTAAATCGTTAAGCATTGGGCCGTCCCCTATTATATCTAGGGTTATGCCAAACTCTTTTGGGATATGCTTAAGTGCAGGTAATAGAAATTGTAAACCTTTCTTCTCGACAAGACGGCCGATAAAAATCAAACGTACAGATTCATTAAGTGAAGAAGGCGCAAATTTAAATTGGCTGGTGTCAATACCGCAATGCAGCAATTTAACATTGCTCTTCGAAAAGCGTTTAAATTGCATAGCCATTTCTTCACAAACAGCTATCGAAAAATCACACAGTGCTAATTTTGGTTTTAAGTCAGCATTGTTTACGTAGACGTCATGACCGTGGCCAATAGAAGAAACTGTAATGTCCGCAATTTTTGCAGCAACTATACCGTATGAAAGCGGACCATGCATAAAATGACAATGCAAGTGCTCTATCTTTGCGGCTTTTATATAGCGTGCAATTTGATAACCATAAGCAAGCAATGATTGCGTTGAAATTGATTTAAACTGTGCTGCTGTATAGGTTGCTTTAGCCAACTTAGAAATGTTTAAGGCGGCTGGTAAAATTAACTTAAATGCTGGCTTTAAGATCACTTTTACTTCGATCGCGCAGCTTAAATTAATCAACACGCTGGTTTTTTCAAATGTAAAAACTGTCACTTTGTGACCAGTATTTAGCAACGCTTTTATTTCTGTTACAACAAAAGTTTCTGATGCAATTGGAAAGCTTGGGACTAAAATAGCAATGTGCTTCATAAAAACGCTCCTATAAAAACTATTAGGAGAGCTAGGGCAAGTTCTATACCCAATAAAAAAGCTTATAAATTCCCAAAATGAGATAAAATCTTGCTCAATATTTGCAAAATGCAATGCACAAAGAGAAAAATACACACTGTATTGTTCATATATACAATTTTAAGCTGGCGTCTAAATTGCGTGGTTGTTTTAAACAAACCAATTATTCGGAGCGACTATTATGCCCTGCCAAGTCAGTATTATTATTCCAAACTACAACTGCTTACAGTATTTAGATACATGTATTAACAGCATTTATCAGCAAAAAAATGTTCTGTTCGAAATCATTATCGTCGATGATGGATCCACTGATGGCAGTATCGATTATATACAACAACTAGCCTCTGAAAAAAAAGAAGTACGGATTTTTAGCCAACAACGCAAAGGTGTTGTTGCAGCACGAAACCTTGCAATCACTCAAGCAAACTCAGAGTACCTCGCTTTTTTAGATGCCGATGATTATTGGTCAGCAGATAAACTTGCAACTCAGATAGCATTTCATGAAAAACACCCAGATTGCGTGTTAAGTTTTACTGACTACATGCATTTTAATGAAAAGAACGAGGACATCATCGGCTGTTTTGATTACTGGCCCGAATTTAAATGCAATAAAGAAAACACAGACTTCCAATTACTTGATAATCCAATTAGTCAAATGATCACCACCAACATTGTGGGAACTTCGTCAGTCATGGTTAAACGCTCAGCCATGGTTAATGTGGGTGGTTTTGACAACAAATTAAGTAGCGCTACCGATTTAGATTGCTGGCTAAAAATAGCTAAACATGGTGATGTTGCCTATTCAACGCTGTGCGCAATGCACTATCTAATGCGTGCTAACTCTATTACATCAAATAGAGAAAATAGACTAGCGTCAATGGTTGAAATAATTAATCGTAACCAATCAGTTGTATCGAATAATGAACTGAAGAAAATTAAAGCTCGTTTAAGCGAATGCTATGGTGAGTTCTATCGTGAACTTGGTCATTATTCAAAGGCGTTAATGTATTCAAACAAGGCTTTTTGGTTGTACCCACATAAACGCAACCTGAAACATGTTTTGTATGATTTAAAACATCTTTTAGGAGCTCATTCATGAAAAGTACAATTGTAATTATTGATGATGATGAAGCCATTTTACGGTCGCTAAAACGATTATTAGGTACTAACAACCATGTGATTTGTTTCAGCGACCCTCTATTGGCAATTGAGTATGCGCAGAAGAGTCAGATTAGTTTGGTTATTTGTGATCTGTTGATGCCTGCTATTAGTGGTTTTGCTGTTTTAGAAGATATTAAACAAATACAACCTAACTGCTCTCGACTTTTAATAACCGGTTATGCAGACCTAGAAACATCTAAAGATGCCTTGAATAATAAACTTGCCAATATGATCACCGCAAAGCCATGGGATAATTTTGAGCTAACCATGCTAGTTGATATATTAATTGAAAATAGCCATCTTAAACTTAATCAATGCTTTGAAAATGTGAGTTCATAGTGCAGCAGTTTGTGGTCGCTGCCGTTGACAGAGCTAACACCAACATTAGATAAAGAAACATCTTCACTCACTAAGCAATGATCTATTGGTAAACCCAAAACTTTTAAATCACTTAGCTGATTTTTCAAAGACCACGTTGTATAAAAACCTGTGTGATTAAAACAACTGCTTTTATTATTTATAAAGAACCGTGACCAAGGTACTGTATTAAAATCACCAGCAACGAGCCAACTCCCCTTTAACTTTGAAATTTCTTTAGCAACTTCACTTAAAACTAAGTTTCTCTGACTCCATAAACTTTGAGTCCTAGGTGATGGAGGATGTAAAAAAACACTATTTAACATAACGTTATTGTGTAAAAAACTAAGCTTTACGTAGCCAAGTTTAGGGTTATCAAAGCGTTTAATTTGTCTTTGTACGATTGGTAGTTTTGAAATCACTATAATGCCAAATGGTGCCCCTTCAACTTCAGCATAACCAAATAAATGATATTTCGTGTTGAGCTCATCAAGCATATGACGCTGTGTGTCATTAAACTCAAATAACACGACAATATCATTTTGTTTTTCTATAAATTGGTTAGTGATGATATTTGCTAAGTTGGGATTACTATATTGCAAGTTTAACTGAGCGACTTTGATATCTGTGTTTTGAATCTCTTCAGCTGACGAGTAAGGCTTAAAATGAAATAGCACTAAGCCAATACTTAAAACAATTAAACTAAAAGAAAGCTTTTTGCTCCATGGCAATATTAGTATTGCTGGTAAAAAACTGCATATAATCAACACGCCTCGCAAAGCAGATGCTAAATCAAACAAGTAATAATCGAACTGATTAAAAGCCAGCAATAGAATTAATAGATAAATGATCAATAATATTAAACGCATCGCTCTCCTCCTCTGATAATTTATAGCTGCATATTTTGTTCCTTGCTGAGAGATTGATATGGCAAAAATAGTATGATGTGTTCTTTAGGCGTA
Organism: Pseudoalteromonas sp. N1230-9; assembly: GCF_032716425.1. Taxonomy (NCBI): domain Bacteria; kingdom Pseudomonadati; phylum Pseudomonadota; class Gammaproteobacteria; order Alteromonadales; family Pseudoalteromonadaceae; genus Pseudoalteromonas; species Pseudoalteromonas sp. N1230-9. The sequence continues at coordinate 1,794,795 of NZ_CP090419.1, read as the reverse complement.
ATAAATTAAGCACCCGAAGGTACTTAATTTATTTAAAACTTATAGTAAGTGTTATTCGAAACCATTGATCATCTTATCGCAAACTACCGGTGTTGGTCTGTGGTTATCATCAACAGCTACAAACGTGAAGCTACCTGAAATAGCTAAATGCTTATCATCTTTATGCATTCTTTCTAAAAAGATTTCTACGTCTACTTTAAGGCTGGTATTGCCAACGTGAACAACTTTTGAAATTAGCTCGGCGAATGTACCTGCCGGAATAGCCTCTTTAAAATCAACACGGTCAGACGAAATCGTTACAAGTGGCTTACGACAAAAACGGGTTGCTGCAATAAAGGCGACTTCATCCATCCAAGCTAGCGCATCTCCACCAAATAATGTGTTATGGTGATTTGTACGGCCAGGGAAAACAGTTTTTGTTACTGACGTTGTTGAGTCAATAATACGCTGTGCAATAATAGCGTCACGATCGATTTGTTGTGTCATAGTCTCTACTTTTCATTAGCTAATGTGTCTTGCATCATTAGCGCAGGGTCAAGGCGTTCTTTTTTCCAATTAAAACGCCAGTCTAAATGAGGGCCGGTAACTCGGCCTGTTGCGCCGATCTCAGCAATTTTGTCACCACGCGTAATTTCATCCCCTACTTTTACATCCAATTTGCTTAAATGAATATAAGTCGAGGTAACGCCATGGCCATGGTCAAGAATTAAGGTGCCGCCAGAGTAGTATAAATCGGCATCAGCAAACACCACCGTACCACTTACTGGTGCATACACAGGGCTACCTGTTTTATTGGCAATGTCTAACCCAAAATGTGGGCGGCGAGGCTCACCATTAAAGTAGCGCTGGCTACCATAAACACCTGAAATACGCCCACTTGCAGGCTTATAAACAGGGTCTAAAAAGTATCGTAAGTCAGAATTTACTTGTCTAGCTTTACGTACTGCAACAGCTTCACGGCCAATACGCTCAGACACTTCTTTAGGTGGCGAAACATATTTTTTTGCAACACCGGTGATTTTATCAATTTTGTAATCTCGCTTAGTGATTACAATGGCTTGCTCGTGGCTCACACCAGCACTATCAACCCAAGAGAGGTTATGATTCGTATCTGCATCACGGCCAAAGCCAAATACAAACTCACCATTTGTTGAAAGCTTAAGTTGCTCGCCATTGAAACTAACACTTTTAGCGCCTTCAATTTGGCCAGTTACTAAACCGCCTTGAGTTAAATGTCCTTTTAATTCAACAGCACTTGCAGTTAAAGAAAATAATGCTGCAAATGCTGCTATTAGTAATCCTTTATGCATAACTAATAGACCCTTTGCCAACCCCTTCATATGCGGTAATTTTTACTTCTGATTCAGGGTATTGGTTTTTAACTTGTGAACTTAAATAATCAGCAATACATTCAACCGTCGTATCGCAAGGTAAAATGTCGCAGCGTGATTTATCTATCACCATTTCAAAATAACCTTGCTGTGATGTATAAGCAAAACACACATCGTTACTCTCAGCGCTTATATGTTTAAGTTCAGCTTTGTTTATTTCATCCTCAGCTGTCGCTAAGTAAATATCTTGCCATTTATCTGCCCACTCTTTTTGTAAGCGAGGCATAGCCATACCATCAAGGCTAATTCCAATTTGAGAGCGATGACCATGAATAATACGCTGGCAATTACCATCGTGCTTTTTAAGGCCGTGGCTGTAATGATAGTAAAAGCTTTGGCTATGTTCTGGCTTTAAGCTAATTTCGATTTTTTCGATATTATTAGGAAGCTGGGGCATTATCGTTTTAATTAAAAACTCAGTCACTGAGTTTTCATCAATGATATCAGCATCTATAGAACAAAAGGCTTGATTTGGTGCACTCATTGCTAAGTGATAATTATCACCGAAGTGACAATCTAGCACGCTATGTTCTGCATGCTGCGTTAGTGAACCATTTAATTTTGCTGGCACAGCAAGTTTATGGTCAATACAGTCATCAATAATGCCTTTAATTTGCTTTTTAACTAAACCAAAATCCAGCACCATCGACTCATCATTCAACTGACCATGTAGAGTTAAATCCACAATCCAGCTCTCGCCAACTGCGCCGCGTTTATTACACAAGTAAGAAAAATCAATCACTGTCAGTGAGTTTACAAAAAGGATCATAAATTTCCTTTAGACTGGTTAAAGAATCACAGCAATTATAATGATTTTTACTTCACAATGCGCGGTTTTATCTCCCTTTATCTGTAACAGTTTAATTAAGTGGTCATAAAACAAGCTGAAAATATAAATTATTTAACTGCTCCGAGTTGTTTAGCGTACAAGTGTACGCTAAAGTACAGGGCAATTTCTAAGCGACGAATAAGAGTTATGGAACCTAAAAACAGCTATACAAAAGAAGAACTAATCCTTTGCGGTCAAGGTGAAATGTTTGGTGAAGGCAACTGCCGCCTACCTAGCGACAACATGCTTATGATGGATCGCATCGTTTCAATTACTGAAGATGGCGGCGAGCACGGTAAAGGGCAGATCGTTGCCGAGTTAGATATTAACCCTGATCTTTGGTTCTTTGACTGCCACTTCAAAGGTGACCCTGTTATGCCTGGTTGTCTTGGCCTTGATGCAATGTGGCAATTAGTTGGTTTCTTCCTTGGTTGGTCTGGTGGTCCTGGCCTTGGCCGTGCACTCGGTGTAGGTGAAGTTAAATTCACAGGTCAAATCCTACCAACAGCTAAAAAAGTTACTTATCGTTTAGACATGAAACGTGTTATCAAACGTAAATTATTCATGGGTATGGCTGATGGTACTGTTGAAGTAGATGGCCGCGTAATCTATGAAGCGAAAGATCTTAAAGTAGGTCTTTTCCAAGATACAACTGCATTCTAGTTTTTTACTTGTTTGCAGATACAAAAAAGCCCCTGCATGGGGCTTTTTTGCGTAAATTAACAGGTGCCTATATTAAGTTTTAAACATATTGCGGTTTTCAATTGCTTCGCGCCAGCCGCCTAACCATTCAGATTTAGGGTCGATTTGTTGATAAGGGCATTGATCTTTGGAACGGCCTGCCAAGCCTGCTTTATAACCTTGAGAATGAGCTCTTTCTAAACGATCTCTTTTCTGTCTCTTCATAGGTAATATCCTCACCTTTTATATTTATAGATATGTAGCGAAATTGACATCTACATTTAATGAATAGTTAATAAAACTGTTAAATTCAAATAGCAAAAAGCAATTAAATAAATTGACAACAAGTAACATGCTGATGCTCAACTGAATTAACATTTTAAATGACTAAGTGGTCGTACCTCTCATCTAAAACCACCTATAAATACACTTAAATTCGGCTAAAAATTTTTATCTCTTTTAGCTTCATAATTGTGACCTAAGCCGTTTCAGCAAAGTTCCCATTTAAATTGTAATCATGACAAATTTATGATGATTACAATTTAGGCAATTAATTACTTGCATATTAAAAACCGATCGGTCTAATATTAAGTATGCAAACAAATAACACAACGCCAAGCCGTCGTGGCAGGCCACCAAAAATAGCACGTTCAAATGCAGATACTCGCGCCCTATTAATTAATACGGGTTTAGCTGTATTAACCGAAAAAGGCTTTAGTGCAACCGGCATTGATTTAATCTTAAAATCAGCGCAGGTACCTAAGGGCTCTTTTTATCATTACTTCAAAAGTAAAAATGATTTTGGCTTAGCACTTATTGATGCTTACGACAGCTATTTTCAAGCAAAGTTAAAACGCCATCTAACTGATGAAAAAATAAACCCGCTTGAAAGAGTTGTACTGTTTGCTAACGACGCCAAACACGGCATGGCAAAGTTTGAGTTTAATCGTGGCTGCTTAATTGGCAATTTAAATCAAGAACTCAGTTACCTTGATGAGCCAATGATAGAACGTATTAAGCAAGCTTACACCAGCTGGCAAGTTTTAATTGAGCAGTGCCTAGTTGACGCAAAGCAGCAAAAGCAAATACCTCAATCATCAGATTGTAAGATGCTTGCTGAGTTTTTCTGGATCGGCTGGGAAGGCGCAGTAATGCGCTCTAAACTTGATAAATCAAGTGAACCACTTACCCTTTATACAGCACAATTTTTACGCTTAATTTTATAAAGCCGTTTTAATACGGTTTTATTTTAACCATTAAAAGACGATCGGTCTAAAAGGAGTCAACATGACAACATCAGTAAAATCGGTAGTTATCAACAAAGATGATCAAGGTTATCGTGCCCACTACACTGACTTTCCTATAGAGAGCATCCACCAGCACGATGTAAATATTGATGTTGACTACAGTACGTTAAATTACAAAGATGCCTTAGCGATTACTGGTAAAGGCCCTGTAGTAAGAACATTTCCTATGATCCCTGGGATTGACCTTGCAGGTACAGTGACAGAGTCTAAAAGCGATGAATTTAAAGTAGGTGATAAAGTTCTGTTAAATGGCTTTGGTGTTGGGGAAAAATACCTAGGTGGTTTGAGTTCAAAAGCGTCTATGAGTGCAGATTGGCTTATCCCCCTCCCCGCTAATTTAACACCAAAACAGGCAATGCAAATTGGTACGGCAGGTTATACCGCAATGCTGAGTATTATCGCCTTAGAAAAACAAGGTATCACACCACAAAGCGGCGAAATACTTGTCACCGGTGCTAATGGTGGTGTGGGCAGTTTTGCAATCTACTTATTAAATAAGCTTGGCTTTGATGTGGTTGCAACAACAGGTCGAATGAATGAAGCAGACCACCTTAAAAAATTAGGCGCAAAACGCGTTCTATCTCGCAATGAATTCTCAGAACCTGGTAAACCGCTCGCAAAAGAGCAATTTGCTGGCGCAATTGATTCTGTGGGCAGTCACACCCTTGCCAATGTGTGCGCATCTATTAAATACGGTGGTGTTGTAACTGCCTGTGGATTAGCACAAGGTATGGACTTTCCGGCAACGGTAGCACCGTTTATCCTTCGTGGCATTAGTCTTATGGGCATAGATAGTGTAATGCGCCCAAAAGCCGACCGAATTGAAGCATGGCAACGTTTAAGTGAGTTAGTTGAGGCTCAGTACCTCGATGCTATTTCGCAAGAAATTCCACTTTCTAATGCCGTTGCAAATGCCGAAGCCCTATTAAAAGGTGAAATTCGCGGCCGTGTAGTAGTTAATTGTAAAGAATAGACGCGAATATAAACATTCTTAGCAAGTTAGCTATAAAACAAGGGTAAAGGCAATTATACTTACCCTAGTTTTGTAATATCGGACAGCCTAATGAGTAATAAAGAAATTTTCAGCAATAACCCACTGCAAGGTGTTGGTATCGAGCAAGTCGTCACAGAGCTTGTCGAACAATATGGCTGGGAATTACTCCACGCCTATATGCGTTTGAACTGCTTTAAGAATAACCCAGATGTAAAATCTGCGGTTAAGTTTTTACGTAAAACCCAATGGGCACAAGAAAAAGTCGAGAACTTTTATTTGTATCGTCTTAAAAACTTACCGCGCCCTGACGATGTAAACTACGAATTACCGCCGCGCGATCGTGTGATCCCAGCTGATCAAAAACCAGGTGAACCGTGTGAGTTAAGTTTTACTGACGCCAAACGCATCCACGCTAAAAAAGAAGCAAAACAACTTGCTCGAGCTCGTAAACAACGTTCAAGTGCGAGTAATCCTTGGGGTAATTGACTTTAAGTTTTGAGCTATCAGTTTTTAGCTGTAAGTTGAAATAAGCCGCCTGTTTGGGCGGTTTTTTATTTGGGTACGCAAATTAAGAACTGAAGGATTGTCTTAGCACGTCAAAAATATTTGTTATTAATTTAAGGGTAACGTGAATATGTTAGACTAATTACATTACCAGAAATATCAGCTAAAAAGGACATGTATGTCTAACTACAACGAATCACCAGAACAAATCGCAAATGCTACGCAAGGTTACCTAATGCAGCAAACAATGCTGCGTATTAAAGATCCAAAGCCTTCATTAGATTTCTACCAAAACGTTTTAGGTATGAAGTTATTGGGTAAATATGACTTCCCTAAAATGGAGTTTACGCTGTACTTTTTAGGCTATGAGCAAGACATACCAACAGGCACCGATAAAGAAAAAGCACAGTGGGTGTTTCGCCGCCCTGCTCTTGTCGAGCTTACACATAACTGGGGCACAGAAAACGACGATAGCTTTACAGGTTACCATAGTGGAAATGATGAACCAAAAGGCTTCGGTCATATCGGTATTAGCGTGCCTGATGTGTACGCAGCATGTGAGCGCTTTGCAAAATACGATGTTGAGTTTGTAAAAAAACCAGACGATGGCTCTATGAAAGGCTTAGCCTTTATTAAAGACCCTGATGGTTATTGGATAGAGATACTCTCGGCAGAGGGTATCACTGAGATAATTGAAGATCATAAATAAGAAAACCTTATATTAAAACCTGCCATCTAGCAGGTTTTAATATTTGATTAATTAGAAATCTTAGTATTTCATTTTTTAATAGTTAGAAAAGCTACAACTTTCATCATCGCTTGATACAGAAACAGAAAGTTCTTCATCACTGTTTTCAAAAACTAAAAAATTTATTGGCTTACAACAAACTTGGCAATCTTCGATGTATTGTTGATTTAAGTCTGCGTGGTCAAGTAAAACATCTATTTGTTCACCGCAATATGGACATGCAATCGTTTTTTCAGTTAATTGATTCATCAGTACGACCCCCTATTATTGAGTTCTATACTAAGTAGATTGTTCTTATCTCAATGCTTTTCAACATAACCACCTTATTAAGTATCAAAAATACCTATTAAGTAAGCTTAGTTGCAATAAACTACTCACTTTTAGGCTTGCGCAGTTTAGATAAAATAAGACTATCAATATCATTACTAACGCTTCCTATGCTGCTATTGGTAAGTATGACGTAGCCTCTATTTTGATCTGTAATCGACCGTGTTAAGGCTATCCAACCTTGGTTGAATCCAGCGAAGCCTAAACTTTTATTTTCTGAATCGACAACATAACTCATACTCCAGCGCCCCCCTGTGTTTGCCACAGGTGTAATCATTTCTGTAATTAGAGCTTGTGATAAAAGGCGAGAGCCATTGTATTTATTTTCCTTATTTTTAAGCACGGCTAAATTAAATCGTGCTAAATCAATAGCAGTTGTTTGTAAACCCGCAGCAGCTTGCTCAGCAAAGTAGATCATGGATGTTTTCTTTGCATTTTCATCATACGGTGTTGCTGATTTACTCATAACAGCAGGTGTTACATTAAATGTTGAGTTATTCATTCCGAGCGGCTTAAGTACATTTTTCTGCATATAGTCTTCAAAACTTAAACCCGATACATCTTCTATGAGTAACTGAACAATAGAGTACCCACCACCTGAGTAGGACCATTTTGTATTTGGTGTATGTATTAATTTTACATCACCTGCACCATTATTCTTGCCATTTAATGAATCAACAATCGAAGGAATATCTGTCGATGAGCCCCAACCAAAATAAGGGCCGAGAGACAAGCCCGATGTATGCGACAGAACATTTCTTAACGTTACATTTTCAGTTCCAAACTCAGACTTAGGTATCTTCCAGCGTTTTAAATAATTATTTATTGGTTTATCAAGTTCAACTTTACCTTGATCCACCAACTGCATAACCCCCCACGAAGTTACTACTTTTGATATTGAGCCCACATTAAACATGGTATTCTCTGTAATCGCTTTTTGACTTTCAATATCAGCAAAACCATAAGAAAGAAATCCAGTAACCTCTTCGTCTTGAACAAAGGCAACAGCTACACCTGGGGCTTTATGCTTGTCTAAAATCTTTGGTACAGCCTGATCAAGCTCGGCTTTTAATTCTGAGAAAAAAGTCGTGTCAGCTGCTTGAGCATTACTAATAACGAAAAAAACAATAAAAAATAATAATTTATTCATAACATCCCTTTTGAAATACTAAATAACGTAAATACACGCTTCTAAAGTAAGAATCTCTTATAATAAAAACAACCTACTATTTATTATTTAAGTAAATTCCTATAAGTATTTACAGCAATATCTAATAACCTTGGTTTTTTGTTAGTCTTACGCCATCAACAACCATTACCCATTGGTCATCAACCAAGTGTGGTGCTTCTGTCACATCGAAATTAGAGGTAAAAAAAGCCACACCTACTACAAAGTCATCTCCTCTAAACTCTTTTAACGGCGCGTTTATAGATGTTGACCCACCATCTTGGACCCTCTCATATACCACCGTACCGTCTTGATGGATAAGTAAGTACATTTCTTTGCTTTCCCACTCACCTACGTAAGATAACTTATCCGCTGGCAAAGGCTTGCTACAAGAAGTCAGAGCGAGCACAGCTAAAACAAGTAAAATAAACTTTTTCATAATCCCTCACGATTACTAAACACCACATTGTGAAACAACTAAGCATTTAAAATACCAAAGATTTTTATGCCTTCCCTGAGCCAAGCGCAGAACAAAGCTTCGTTCCCCATCTTTTCTCATAAAAGGGCTTAATTTGAGTTAGCAAAAACTCACTTAAACCAGAGTCATTTTCTGTGATTTGATAAAAATCTATTGATTCACCTTTTGGTAATGTATCTGTGGCGACAGAGCCTGCTTCTGTTATCACTTTTTTAGCGTCACCATCTGTTTCAATGCCAATAATTAAATGCGGCTTTTCATCAACGGATTTATCGTGCATTAAAGCAAGGTAGGCGCTATTCACATTTCTATGCTTTGCGAATAACTGAGTTAAAGAGTCAATCATTTTATGAGGATAATTAGCGGGCTCTCCCAATAGGACTGTTGTTTCTCTCTCGACAACTCTCTGTATTGGAGATTGACTGATACCTGTGGTTAATAGCTGAGCCACTTCCTGTGGTAAAAACTCTTTACCATAATTTGACTTAGGATTGAGGAATAATGTTGCTCCTTGTGTCATTTCAAATAAAGAGCGGGCTGGCAGCATCAAATACGACTGTTCAGTGTCAATGGATTTTTGAAGCACTTCTAAAGACGAAAAAAACGGGATGACAGATAAGCCATCAGCTCTTTGCCAGTGTTGTATTTGAATGTGACTACCAGCTTCAAGGTTGTTATGCCCATAAGCCTCTACTTGTTCTGTAGCACCCAGTAAAAACACGTTTGAATTAAGTAAAGTTTCGCAAAACTCTGGCCGATGAGCAGGTTCATCTGCCGCTAGTCTTAATAGTTCTTCAAGTTTATTTTCTTCGATTATTTCCACAACTCTTCCTTAAGCTGGTTTACACCTAAAATGGCAGGTTGAAGCGAGTAATGCTTTACTTTTTGAAATTAGCTGCTTGCATTAAACCACGATTATCGCGCGTGTACAAAAAGTGACAATATAATGCGTGTTCTATATTTTATTTTGGAAAGTTGTGTTTTCAATACCGTTTACAATGAGTCCTAGTTAAATAACTCATTCCACCAAAATTCTTTTCGGATCACGCGGGTAAAACTCATCGGCTTGTTTAGCACATAAATCAAATTCACGGGTATTTTTGTAAGGTAGTTTCATAAAGCCAGCTACACCTACATCAGTTATACTTACTGCATATTGCATCAACTTACTTAGCAAACGTTTAAATTCAGGCTCTTTACTTGCATCAAGCAGACGATAGTAATGATGTATTTTCATCCTATCAGGTAAGGCTTCAAAAATGATACAGCCCGTATGGTGTATCTGGTTTAGCTCAAATACACACTTTATAACCTTCTTCGGGAGCTGTAATTGCTCATCAGGATCTTTACCATCTTCAAAGTAGGAGTGTGGTCTGGTTACATCTGAGGCTTGTACATCCATTACTTCATAATCAAGTTCAGGTAAGTGTTCAAATTTAAACGCACCTGTGCCATCACGCTCGAGCTGAATGGTCTTACGCGCATCAAATAAGCAACATTTAAAGAGACCTTTTTGTTCAATCCCCTGCGCTAACATCACCGTGTTGTTAATCGCATCGGTAAAGGCAGTGCCGAGTGTTTCATCATGCAGTATAAGGGAAGACTCAACAAACAGTGAGTTTTCTTTCCAATGAAAACTCAGCCCCCCTACTACTGGGTATTTTGCTAATCGGCTAATAGAGGCCAAAAATGCTTTTTCGGTGTCGCCGGTATCAAATAAAAATTCTTTGTAGTATCTATCGAGCTGGGCATCGTTTACATCAAGTAATTGTTGATTATGGTCTGCTTGTCTCAGAAATTGCTTACGGGAGCTATAAACCACCGTATCTGGGTGCTCATCAAACTCACTAAACCAATAAGGAATATGAGGGCGAATGACTTTACGGGGTAACTCAGGTAGGTAAGCTTTGGCCATTGTTGGCATGTTACGCATAAAATAATCACCCGCACCATCACGAGTGGCCTTATTTTTTGATAGCATACCGTCAATAACACGGGCAAGTTCCATAGGTAAATTGAGGCTTGTAGCCGGAATAACAGCAGCACCAAATCGACACGATTGTGCAGACGCCAGTGCATAAAGGGTTGAAGCAACACCTTGCTCATCAAAACGTGGCGATGACTGCCCGCCCGACATTTGCTCATCACCAATAAAATACACATCCCCCATGCGTGCATTAGTGGTGCTGATATCAGCAGACATAAGATCCATAAAGTTACTGGCAACCGGATTACCTTCTGCGTCTATTTGTGCATAAACAGAGCTGCCCCAATCCACCAACGACAACTTATTTGTTTGTTCATCATAAACGATGTTAGAGGGTTTAATATCACCATGTACAATTGGTTGTGGGCTGATGCCATTTTTGTGTTCACGTAAGTCAATAAGAACATTACGAAGCTTAAGCGCCAGCGCCATAATTTTTGCTGCGCTAAAACGCCCCTGTTTGATGGAGATTTTTTCTAAGTCTTCACCTAAAGCGCGCTCCATCATTAAAATGCCTTGCTTTTTAATGCGCTCAAATGCATAAAATTTTGGCACCAGTGGATTATTCACTTGCGAAAGCATATACGCTTCGTCTTCAAGACGGTCACGTACACTTTGTGCAAGGGTTATACGTGAAAACTTAAAAACCCAAGGCATACCTTCGTCATCAACACCCGCAAATACAAAGCCAAATGCACCAGAACCAATTAATTCAACGTCACTGTAACCAAGCAAGGTTAGCTGTTTAATACAAATGTTAAGCCATTGACGGTGCTTTTTAGCATCATGGTGAGACAGCAAATAAACAGACTGTTCTTCATTGATATAAAAATTGCGGATTTGTTTAGGATTCACTGCATCTCTCAAGGTAGAAAACGACTTTAATTATTGAATGTAGGAAAGTTAATTACAAGGGCTGAGTTCAATTAAGGTTTGTTGCGACTTAAAGCAAAAAAACGGCAAGCAAAGCTTACCGTTTTGGGACTCAATGGGTAGTTGAAATTAAAGTCTTATACCACCATCAATTTCTACAACACGACCTGTAAAAAAGTCATTCTCTACAATGTATTGTGCTGTTTGGGCAATTTCTTGTGCTTCACCAAAACGACCCACTGGCGTTACTGCCATCATGCGTTGTTTTGCTTCTGGTTTCATTGCATCTGTCATTGCAGTGCGAATAACACCTGGTGCGATTGCACCAACACGGATACCAAAGCGACCTAATTCTTTCGCCCAACCCGTTGTCATCGCAACAACACCGGCTTTAGACGCTGCGTAGTTTGTTTGGCCAATGTTACCAGCACGGGCAACACTCGACATATTAACAATAACGCCACCTTTGCCAGACTCGATCATGTGGCTCGCAGCTTCACGACCAGCTAAGAATACACCGGTCAGGTTCACATCAATCACAGATTGAAATTGAGCCAACGACATTTTATCTACCACTTTGCCTTCTTTTGCTTTGATAAACATACCATCGCGTAAGATACCCGCGTTGTTAATTAACACGCCGATATGGCCAAAGTCTTTGTTAATCGTGTTAAACGTTGCTACCACTGCATCTTCATCTGTAACATTAGCAGCATACGCCATGACTTTTGTGCCATGCTTGGCAAGCGCTGATACTGCAGTATCAAGTACGTCTTGTTGCATATCGATAAGGGCGATGTTCGCGCCAAGGGATGCAAATTTCTCGGCCATCGCAAAGCCTAAACCTTGCGCACCACCGGTAATTACAATGTTGTTGTTTTTAATTTCCACAACAATCTCCTACTTCGAGAATAATTTAAAAATAGCGCTAAAATCATCACTCCCCGCACCTTGATGCTGAAGCATAGTGTATAGATTCTTCGCCATTGACCCCATTGGGGTAGATGAATTACTTTGCTGAGCCGCTTCCATAGCAAGACCTAAGTCTTTCGCCATTAAATCAACCATAAAGCCTGGTTTATAATCATTACTTGCTGGCGCCGTTTCCATTACACCAGGGCATGGGTTGTAAAGCTCAAGCGTCCAGTTACGGCCAGAGCTTGCGGTCATGATGTCACTTAACACTTTTGGATCGAGCCCGTTGTTAATGCCCATTTGTAGTGCTTCGCTAGTGCCAGCCATTAAAATGCTGAGCAACATGTTGTTACAGATTTTTGCGACTTGGCCTGCACCAATATCACCAGCATGGAAGATATTTTTACCCATATCTACTAAAGCCAGCTTGGCTTTTTCAAAGTGACTTTGCTCACCACCGACGATAAAGGTTAAAGTACCCGCTGTTGCACCTGCTACACCACCTGATACCGGTGCATCAACAAAATCAATGCCTTTTTGAGCAAGTTCACTACCTACTTGACGCGCTGATTCGGCATCAATGGTTGAGCAGTCAATCACCAAAGTTTTGCTATCAAGTAAGTTGATAAGACCTGTTTCGCCTAAGTAAAGCGACTTAACGTGTTTGCTTGCTGGTAGCATACTGATAAAAATATCAGCGCCAATGGCACACTCAGCTGCATCGGTAGCAGCAATTGCACCTTTATCAGCAAGCTCACTGACCGCTGCTTTATTTAAGTCAAACACACGAACTGTATGACCTGCATTGACAAGGTTTGCCGCCATTGGGCCACCCATGTTGCCTAAACCAATAAATCCTATTGTTAATTTAGCCATTTGTTTACCCCTTGGACTTAAGATGACGTTAATGAGTTAAGTGGGTGAGATTGTTCATCCCAGCGTGCTGTAAAGAAGCTATCTACAACTGTTTCGTCGATATCGCTAATCGATTTAAACTGCCAGTTAGGTGCACCGTCTTTGTCGATTAGTAGCGCACGAACGCCTTCTTGGAACTCGCCTACTTCGCCACAACGAACTGACATGCCTAACTCCATTTTGAAGCAATCTGCTAACGTCATCTCTTTTGAATTAGCTAATTGACGTTCTACCAGCGCACAACTAAGCGGACAACCATGCGCTAATGACTTTTGCGCACGAGTAAGCCATTTGTCTTCAGTTTGTAAAGCTTGAATGTAGTCAATTTTCCCCTGCAATGAATCAAACTCAGCCAGCTTTTGAATAACCGGTAAGTTATCTTTTACATTGCCTTTAGGAACACGGCCTGAAATATTATCAATAGAGATTAGAATATTTGTCAGCTTTTCGTGGTTTAATGAGGCTGTTTTGCCCCACTTTTCAGCGGTGATAGCCGTTAAAATAGCGTCATATTTATCTGCTGTTGCATAGTGATCAGCAAGATTAACAAACAAGGCATCTTCAGCATTGATAGACGCCGCAGTTAACCCTAAGAATAGACCCACTTGCTCAGGCATTTTATGTAAGAAATAACTGCCGCCCACATCAGGGTATAAACCAATGGTTAGCTCAGGCATTGCAATACGCGATGTTTCTGTTACCACTCGGTGACTTGCCCCAGCCATTAAGCCAAGGCCGCCCCCCATAACAATGCCATTACCCCAAAGTAATATTGGCTTTTCATAGCAGTGAATTAGGTAGTCTAATTTGTACTCAAGGGTAAAAAAGTCTTCAATGTAGTTAGCAGGCTCACCTGTGCTCATTGCTTTATGCAGGCTTACTACATCGCCACCAGCACAAAATGCTTTCTCGCCAGCCCCTTTTAGCACGACCATGGCAACGGCGTCATCGTCAGCCCATTTTCTAAGCTGAGGCTCAAGCAGTTGGATCATGTCGTAATTTAAAGCGTTTAAAGACTTAGGCGCATTGAGTGTCGCAATTGCAATGAGGCCACTCTCGGCCTCTGCAGTTTCAAACACCACAGGCGCATCTTGATGATTTAGTAGTGTTACGTTAGTCATTAGCCATTTACCCAATTTGCTTTACGCTTTTCTAAGAATGCATTCACGCCTTCTTTTTGGTCTTTCGTATCAAACAATTGTACAAATAACTCACGCTCTAATGGCAATGCATGGGCCATAGGTTGGGTGCGACCTTTTTGAATAAGTTCTTTACATGCAGTCACAGCAACTGGGCTTTGCTCGCCAACTTGGTTAGCAAGTTTCATTGCTGCAGCTAAACTTTCGCCAGCACCAACCACTTCTTCAACAAGGCCAATTTCGCGAGCTTTGTCTGCTTTTAGGCGCTCGCCACATAAGATCATGCGTTTTGCCCAGCCTTCACCAACAAGCCATGCAAGGTTTTGCGTACCGCCAGCACAAGGCAGTAAGCCAACTTTCGCTTCAGGCAGTGCCATTTGAGCTTGCTCTTCAGCTATACGAATATCACAAGCAAGAGCCACTTCAAGACCACCACCCATGGCATAACCATTAATTGCCGCAATTGATACACCACGGAAATTTGTTAGTGCTTCAAATGCATCACCAAACTCTTTTGACATAGTAGCAGCAACGCCTTTATCACCACTTGCAAATACGTTCAGATCAGCACCAGCACTAAAGAACTTTTCACCTTGACCTGTAATCACTAATGCATAGACATTTTTGTTAGCATTTAGCTCAGTTACGGTGTCTTTAAGCGCGGTTAATGTATCTTGTGTCCAGGTATTCGCTGGCGGGTTATTCATGGTTAAAACCGCTACGTTACCTTCAATATTTAAATCAATCGATGGATTAGACATAGGTTGCTCCTTATAGAATGTCGCCAGCTGACTCAGCTAAGATACGGCGTGCGATAATCACGCGCATGATTTCGTTTGTGCCTTCAAGAATTTGATGCACACGGACGTCTCTGAAATGACGCTCTAATGGGTATTCTTTGATGTAACCGTAACCGCCGTGAATTTGTAGTGCGTCGTCACAGACTTTAAAACCAACATCTGTAGCAAAACGTTTTGCCATCGCGCAGTAAGTGGTTTTTTCGCTGTCACCGGTATCTAGTTTAAATGCGGCTAAGCGCACCATTTGACGAGCGGCAACAAGCTCAGTGTTCATATCGGCAATCTTAAATTGCAGTGCTTGGAAAGCAGCTAATGGCTTACCAAATTGCTCACGTTCTTTTAGGTATTCGCGCGCAGTATTAAGAGCTGCTTGTGCTGTACCTAATGAACAGGTAGCAATATTAATTCGGCCACCATCTAGGCCTTGCATTGCAAACTTAAAGCCTTCGCCTTCTTGGCCTAGTAAGTTAGCCGCAGGAATTCTGACACCTTCAAAACTAATTAAACGTGTTGGCTGTGCATTCCAGCCCATTTTTTCTTCAGCTTTACCGTATTCGATACCTACTGCGTCAGCTGGCACAACAAATGCCGAAATACCGGCTGCGCCTTCACCACCAGTGCGCGCCATAACAACGAGTAAATCAGTTTCACCAGCACCTGAGATAAACATCTTAGAACCTGAGATCACATACTCATCGCCCTCTTTTACCGCTTTGGTTTTTAGTGATGCGGCATCAGAGCCAGAACCCGGCTCTGTTAAACAGTAAGACGCAAGTAACTCACCCATTACTAATTGCTCACAGTACTGAGCTTTAACGTCCTCAGTACCAAAGCTTGCAATCATCCAGGTTGCCATATTATGAATGGTCAACATAGCGGTTGTTGCGGTACAACCCATTGCAAGCTGTTCGAAAATAATGCTTGAATCTAGGCGAGACAAACCTAAGCCACCCGCTTCTTCAGGGGTATATAAACCACAAAAGCCTAGCTCACCGGCTGCTTTAATGGTGTCTTTAGGGAAAATGTGTTCTTGGTCCCACTTAGCTGCATGTGGAGCAAGTTCTGACTCTGCAAACTGACGGGCTGTTTCAGCAAACGCTTGCTGATCTTCGGTTAAATTAAAGTCCATAGTAGACCTCTATTTTGTTGTCTTATTCTTGTGTGAATAACGATTGTTGTCGTTTAAATGTGTGTTCTTTGAGCGAGCATGTGCTCGCTCAGCAGTAAATTAATTACAGCTTATTTAAGGTTGATACTCATGTTCGGACCTGAGGCGATATCATCCTCGAACCAACGTGAAGTAATTGTTTTCGTTTCTGTGTAAAAACGAATACCTTGCTTACCGTAGGTGTGTTGGTCACCGTAGAATGAGCCTTTCCAACCTGTGAATGAGAAAAACGGTAGTGGCACGGGAATTGGCACGTTAATACCAACTTGACCTACTTCGATTTCATGTTGGAATTTACGTGCAGCAGCGCCGCTTGATGTGAATAACGAAGTACCGTTACCGTAAGGCGAGTTATTGATAAGCTCAATCGCCTCTTCTAGAGTATCTACAAACATACAAGCCAATACAGGACCAAAGATCTCTTCTTTGTATAAATCCATCTCGGTTGTTACATCAGTAAATAACGTTGGACCAACCCAGTTACCTTGCTCGTAACCTTCAACAGTAAAGTCAGAGCCATCAATTAAGCACGTTGCACCTTGTTCTTTACCACTTGCGATAAGTGATAGAATACGGTCTTTAGCAGCTTTTGATGTTTGTGGGCCGTAAGCCGCGTTTGCATCATCCCATACACCAGGGCGTACGTTTTCAAAGCCTGCTTTAATTTCATCAACCCAGTCTTTCGCTTGACCAACAAATACAGCAACCGAAATACCCATACAGCGCTGACCCGCAGCACCTACAGACGCACCGACTAGGTTATTTACAACATGCGATTTACTTGCATCTGGCATAATAACCATGTGGTTTTTTGCACCTACACAAGCTTGTACGCGTTTAAGGTTTGCTGTGCCTTTTGAATAGATGTATTCACCTACACCACACGAGCCAACAAATGAAATAGCACGTACTGCTGGGTCTTCTAATAAACGGTCAACTTGTGGTTTTGTGCCATGAACAACTTGTAACACCCCTTTTGGCGCGCCCGCTTCAACAAATAGTTCAGCTAAACGCATCGGTGTTAGTGGATCTTGCTCTGATGGTTTAAGAATAAAGGTGTTACCACACACAATAGCCAGTGGGAACATCCATAATGGGATCATCGCAGGGAAATTAAATGGCGTAATACCCGCACATACACCCAGTGGCTGCATGTAAGAGTAAGTATCGATTTTACGCGCTACGTTTTCCATTGTTTCGCCCATCATTAGTGATGGTGCATTGGCTGCTTGCTCAACAACTTCAATACCACGCCAAACATCGCCTTTGGCATCTTCAAATGTTTTACCTAGCTCATGACAAATAATCGTCGCAAGCTC
Source organism: Pseudoalteromonas sp. N1230-9 (assembly GCF_032716425.1). NCBI lineage: Bacteria > Pseudomonadati > Pseudomonadota > Gammaproteobacteria > Alteromonadales > Pseudoalteromonadaceae > Pseudoalteromonas > Pseudoalteromonas sp. N1230-9. Next base: position 1,777,252 of record NZ_CP090419.1, on the reverse strand, counting down.
GTCATGGTTTTCTTTTAGTAGTGCAGCGTATTTCATCATAATCCGCGCACGCTCAGAAATTGGCACTTCTTTCCATGTTTTAAATGTTTCTTTTGCAGAGGCAATGGCTGCATCCATTTCAGTATCCGTTGCACACGGGACTTGAGCTAACACTTCTTGGTTTGCAGGATTGATAACATCAATCAACTGCGATGAACTTGATTGGGTAAATTCGCCGTTGATAAATAAAGGTACTTGGTGCATGAGGCACTCCTCCCCAGTGGGTATAAAGAGGCCGCAACATGATAGTTTTTAAAATACGTTGCGGCTGTGAGAGATTAAAATTCTAAAGTGATTAAATAGCTTCAATTGCCATAGCAACAGCTTCACCACCACCGATACACAGTGAGGCAACACCTTTGCTAAGACCACGATTCTTTAATGCATGAATTAAGGTAACTAAGATACGCGCACCGCTTGCACCAATAGGGTGACCAAGTGCACAGGCACCGCCGTTTACGTTTACTTTGCTTTCATCAAGTTTTAACTCGTTAATTGCAAGCATAGTCACCATGGCAAACGCTTCGTTGATTTCCCATAAATCAACATCATTAACAGACCAACCTGCTTTTTCTAAAAGCGATTGCATTGCGCCAACTGGTGCTAAAGTAAATTCACTTGGTGCTTGAGAATGTGTGCTGTGAGCAACGATACGACACAGTGGTGTTAAACCTTGTGCTTTAGCATTTGATTCACGCATTAACACAAGCGCTGCTGCACCATCAGAAATTGATGACGAGTTTGCAGCTGTAATCGTACCGTCTTTTTTGAATGCAGGACGTAAACCCGGGATTTTATCAGGACGTGCATTGCCTGGTTGCTCATCAATCGCAACGGTCACATCACCTTTGCGAGTAGAAATAGTGTGCGCGGCAATCTCGTTTGCAAATGCGCCGGTTTCAATCGCACTATTCGCTTTAGTTAGTGAGCTAAGCGCAAAGTTATCCATTTGTTCACGACCAATTGAATACTGATCAGCAGTGTCTTGTGCAAAACAACCCATTGCTTTGTTGTCGTAAGCATCTTCAAGGCCATCACACATCATGTGATCTTTTACTTCGCCATGACCCATACGCATACCTGAACGTGCATTTGGTAACATATAAGGGGCATTACTCATGCTTTCCATGCCACCAGCAACCGCTGAGTTGATAGAGCCTGATTTAATTAAGTCATGGGCAAACATTGCAGCTTTTAAGCCAGAACCACATACTTTGTTGATTGTTGTAGCGCCAGTACCTTGATTAAGACCCGCTTTTAACATTGCTTGGCGTGCAGGTGCTTGACCAAGACCAGCTGGTAATACGCAGCCCATGATCACTTCGTCAATCTTATCGGCAGATAAACCGGCTTGCTCTAAGCTACTTTTAATAGCTGTAGCACCTAAATCAGTTGCGTGTGCACCACTTAGTGCGCCCATAAAACCACCCATAGGGGTGCGTTTTGCGGCAACAATAACAACGGCTTCAGTAGTCATAATTGGCTCCATGTAAGTGGTTATCATCATGTGTTCAAATCATGTGTAACCAAACAGTTAATTTGTTATAGTTTAATTTCGATTTAATTCAGCATACATAATATTTACGTTTACGCCAACGTAAATCTAAAATCAACATTTTTGCGGCTGGTAAAACTGTAAACTTATCTGTATTTTGTTGTATGAAAAATCGAACATTTGCTTACAAGGCTAGATAAATAAAGCTTTTCAACAAATCCAACCAGTTATCTTTATAAGTCTAAAGTATAACTCCCAAATCACCCTTTACCTTTACGTAAACTTCACTTATATTGGTGTTATTCGAATGAGGTAAATAAATCATGAAACAAGACAATCAAACAAACTTTGAAAGCGCGGCAGTTGAACCTGCTAGCAATGAGCAAACGTTTAGTATCAGCGAACTAGCAAAAGAATTTGATATTACCACCCGCTCTATCCGCTTTTATGAAGACCAAGGCCTGATCTCACCTGATCGCAATGGTCAAACCCGTATTTATTCAAAACGCGACAAAGTAAGACTAAAACTTATTTTACGCGGTAAACGCTTAGGTTTTACCTTGGCCGAAACGGGCCGTTTGTTTGAACTGTACGACGCAGATAAATCAAGCGCTAAACAGCTAGTGACTATGCTTGACCTTATCGCAGAGAAAAAAGCAGACCTAAGCCAACAGATGGACGACATTAAAGTTGTACTGATGGAATTGGTTACAGCAGAACGCCGCTGTCGTGAAACCCTTAATAATTTAGACGAATAACCTGACAACAATCTCGTCAACAGACTCTCACAGGAACACACATTATGAGCACTATTTCACTATACAAAGAAATGAACTTCGGACTTGGCGAAACAGCAGACATGATCCGCGATCACGTTAATAGCTTTGCGAGCCAAGAAATTGCCCCACTTGCAGAACAAACCGATATAGACAATGCCTTCCCTAATCAACTTTGGCCACAGCTTGGCGAAATGGGATTATTAGGTATGACAGTACCTGAAGAATTTGGCGGTGCGGGCCTTGGTTACCTTGAGCATGTAATCGCAATGGAAGAAATTAGCCGTGCAAGCGCATCGATTGGTTTAAGTTATGGTGCTCATTCAAACCTATGTGTTAACCAAATCAACCGAAATGGCTCACAGGCTCAAAAAGAAAAGTACCTGCCTAAGCTTATCAGCGGTGAGCACATTGGTGCCCTTGCGATGAGTGAGCCAAATGCGGGTTCTGACGTTGTATCAATGAAATTAAAAGCTGAGAAAAAAGGCGATGTGTTTGTACTTAACGGTAACAAGATGTGGATCACCAATGGTCCAGATGCCGATACCTTTGTTATCTATGCAAAAACAGATTTAAATGCCGGCCCTAAAGGGATCACAGCGTTCATCGTTGAACGTAACACACCAGGATTTTCTACTGCGCAGAAGCTAGACAAACTTGGTATGCGTGGCTCTAACACCTGTGAATTAGTGCTCGAGAACTGCGAAGTACCAGCAGAAAACATTCTAGGTAACTTAAACGAAGGCGTAAAAGTACTTATGAGTGGCCTTGATTATGAGCGTGTTGTTTTAGCTGCTGGCCCGCTTGGCATTATGCAAGCATGTATGGACATTGTGGTTCCTTATATTCATGAGCGTAAACAATTTGATAGCCCAATTGGTCAATTCCAACTTATTCAAGGCAAAATTGCTGACATGTACACGCAAATGAATGCAGCTCGTTCATACGTTTACACGGTAGCTCGTGCATGTGACCGCGGCGAAACAACGCGTAAAGATGCCGCTGGTGCGATTTTATATGCCGCAGAGCTGGCAACTAAGATGGCCCTTGATGCTATCCAAATCTTAGGTGGTAATGGTTATATCAACGAATACGCGACAGGTCGTTTATTACGTGATGCAAAACTATATGAAATTGGCGCAGGTACCTCTGAAATCCGCCGCATGCTAATTGGTCGCGAATTATTCACTGAAAGCCGATAGGACCTTGTTATGACGATTTTAAAATCGAGTGTAAATCCACACGATCCGCAATTTTTGCAAAATCACGACAACATGGCCGCTCTCGTAAGTGATTTACGTGAAAAAGTAGCGGATATCCGTTTAGGCGGTGGCCCTGCCCTAATTGAGCGCCATCAAGGCCGTGGTAAGTTGTTTGTTCGTGACCGTATTGAAACGCTACTTGATGAAGGCTCGCCATTTTTAGAGATTTCTCAATTTGCTGCCTTTGGTGTATACGAACAAGCTATTCCTTGTGCCGGTGTTGTGGCTGGGATTGGTCGTGTGAAAGGCGTTGAATGTATGATCATCGCCAATGATGCAACCGTAAAAGGCGGTACATACTTTCCACTAACAGTGAAAAAACATCTACGTGCCCAAGATATCGCAGAGCGTTGTCATTTACCGTGTATTTATTTAGTTGATTCAGGCGGTGCAAACCTGCCTGAACAAGATGATGTATTTCCAGATAAATTACACTTTGGCCGTATTTTCTATAATCAGGCTCGTATGTCTGGTAAAGGCATCCCACAAATTGCAGTCGTAATGGGTTTATGTACCGCAGGTGGTGCTTATGTACCAGCGATGGCTGATGAAAGTATTATCGTAAAAGAGCAAGGTACAATTTTCTTAGCTGGTCCGCCACTGGTTAAAGCGGCTACAGGTGAAGAAGTGAGTGCTGAAGAGCTCGGTGGTGCTGATGTTCACTGTAAAACATCAGGTGTTGCCGATCACTATGCTGAAAACGATGCCCATGCACTTTCGATTGCTCGCCAATGTATTGAACGAATTAACTATCAACGCCCTACTGCACCGTTACTTGATGATGTTAAACCGCCGCGTTACGACATTAACGAAATTTACGGCATTGTGGGTACTGACCTTAAAAAGCCATTTGATGTACGCGAAGTAATTGCCCGTGTTGTTGATGATTCATCATTTGATGAATTTAAACGCTACTTTGGCGAAACCTTAGTAACCGGCTTTGCAAAAATCTTTGGTCACCCTGTCGGTATTGTTGCCAACAACGGCATTTTATTCAGTGAATCAGCGCAAAAAGGCGCACACTTTATACAACTATGTGCACAACGCAAAATTCCTTTGGTGTTTTTACAAAACATTACTGGCTTTATGGTTGGTAAAAAATACGAAGCCGAAGGTATCGCCAAACATGGGGCGAAAATGGTTACCGCTGTGTCATGTGCTGATGTACCAAAATTCACCGTATTAATTGGTGGCTCGTACGGTGCAGGTAACTACGGTATGTGTGGCCGCGCGTTTGAGCCTACCATGATGTGGATGTGGCCAAACGCCCGTATCTCTGTAATGGGTGGTGAACAAGCAGCTGGCGTTCTAGCACAAGTTAAACAAGACGGTTTAGCCCGTAAAGGCGAAAGCATGACTGATGAGCAAGTCAGTGAGTTTAAAAAGCCAATTATCGAGCAATACGAAAAACAAGGTCATCCATATTACGCCAGTGCCCGCCTTTGGGATGATGGCATTATCGATCCTGCTGATACCCGCAATGTATTAGGGCTTGCCTTAAGCGCAGCTAAAAATGCACCAGAGCGCGATTCGCAGTTCGGCGTATTTAGAATGTAATGGAGGCCTTATGTCAGTAACACTCGAAATAACAAAATCAAATGTGGCTGTACTGGTACTAAGTCGCCCTGAAAAACACAATGCATTTAACGAAGAAGTCATTAGTGAGCTGATCCGTTTAATTGAACACGCAAACAGTTGCGATGTGCGCGCACTGGTTTTAAAAACCGAAGGTAAGCACTTCTCTGCTGGCGCTGATTTAAACTGGATGAAGTCGATGGCTGGCAATGACTTTGCTGAAAACTTAGCGGATTCTATGCAGCTGGCAAAGCTTATGAAAGTCCTTGCTACAAGCCCTCACCCTACAATTTGTGCCGTACAAGGTGCTGCATTTGGCGGTGCCTTAGGCTTGATTGCCTGTTGTGATATCGCGATTTGCCAAGACGATGCGCAATTTTGCTTAAGTGAAGTAAAGCTGGGTCTTATTCCTGCGGTTATAAGCCCTTATGTCATTAAAGCTATTGGTGAACGCGCTGCACGTCGTTATTTTTTAACGGCTGAGATTTTTGACGCGCATATGGCCAAGCAACTGGGTTTAATTCACCAGATCACCGGCGATTTACAAACAGCGCTCGACAAACACTTACAAAACCTTGTCAACAATGGTCCTGTTGCTGTTAAAGCAGCAAAACAGCTAATAAATGATGTCGCTGGCAACGTAATTGATGATGCACTGATTGAGTTAACCGCTGAGCGCATTGCACGCATACGTGTATCTGAAGAAGGCCAAGAAGGCCTGACTGCATTTTTTGAAAAACGTGCCCCTAACTGGCAGAAATAGGAACCATTATGACAACAAAATCATTGAAAAAAATTCTCGTTGCCAACCGTGGTGAAATTGCCTGCCGAGTTATGCGTACAGCAAAGCAAATGGGCTTAACAACGGTTGCTGTTTACTCAGATGCCGATAAACATGCTCAGCACGTAAAGCTTGCTGATGAGGCGTATCACATTGGTCCTGCGCCAAGTAAAGACTCATACTTAGTGGCAGACAAAATAATCGATGTTGCAAAACAAGCAGGTGTTGATTGTATTCACCCAGGTTATGGTTTTTTATCTGAGAACTGTGACTTTGCGCTCGCATGTGAGAAAAATGATATCGCCTTTATTGGCCCGCCAGCATCCAGCATTGAAGCCATGGGCTCAAAAACCCGCGCTAAAGAAATTATGCACCAAGCAAATGTACCTTTAGTGCCTGGTTATTATGGTGACAACCAAGATACTGAGTTCTTACAAGCCGAAGCTGAAAAAATTGGTTACCCGGTACTGATTAAAGCGGCTTTTGGTGGCGGTGGTAAAGGTATGCGAGTTGTTGAACACGCAAAAGACTTTATAAGTGCACTTGAAGGTGCAAAACGTGAAGCAAAAGCCGGTTTTGGTAACGATTTAGTACTGTTAGAGCGCTATGTCACCAAACCTCGCCATGTTGAAGTACAAGTTTTTGCCGATAGTCATGGTAACTGTGTGTACTTAGGCGACCGTGACTGCTCATTACAGCGTCGTCACCAAAAAGTAATTGAAGAAGCCCCTGCTCCGGGTTTATCTGATGCACTTCGTAAAGAAATGGGTGAAGCGGCGGTACGTTGTGCCCAAGCGATTAACTATCGCGGAGCAGGTACTGTTGAGTTTTTATTATGCGGTGATGAATTCTTCTTCATGGAGATGAACACCCGTTTACAAGTAGAGCACCCAGTAACAGAAATGGTAACCGGTGTTGATTTGGTGAATTGGCAAATCAACATTGCTGCAGGTGAAGCATTACCACTTAACCAAGCAGATATTCAGCTACAAGGCCACAGCTTTGAAGCGCGTATTTATGCAGAAGATCCAAGTAATGACTTTATTCCGTGTTCTGGCCACATTGACGCCCTATTCACACCGAACGAATCTGAATTTGTTCGTATAGATACAGGGATTGCCGCAGGTGATGAAATTAGCCCGTTCTACGATCCTATGATTGCTAAATTAATTGTTCATGACGATAACCGTGAGGCAGCGCTTGGGCGTTTATCAAAAGCACTAGAGCAATTCCACCTATCAGGTTTTAGCTGTAACGTTAATTTCTTACATAACCTTGCTAACCACCCTACTTTTCAAGCAGGTGCACCTGATACGCACTTTATTGAGGACCAAGGTGAGCGACTTGTTGCTAAAAACGAGCAACAGTCTGTAATTGCAACTGTTGTGGCAGCCTATGCGTCTGCACATCAACTAAAAGGTGAAAGCAGCAGCCCATGGCAACAATTAACAGGCTTTATGCTAAACAGTGACGCTAAAATAACAATTCCGTTTGTTGATTTAAACGTTCATGCGGTTAAAACAGCAGAAGGCTTTGAAATTAGCTTAGATGGGGTTGACTATACAACCTCGGGTAAGGTTGAAAATGGCCTTGCAAACTTAGTTGTTAATGGCGAAAAAATCGTGGGTCATATCAATCAAACAGACTCTCACATCACAGTGATGTACAAAGCACAGCAAACGGTGCTAGAGCTGATTGATAAACACTATATTAGTGAACACGAAAGTGATGCATTGCCACTCGCTGCACCACTCAATGGTACTGTTGTTAAACATTTAGTTGAGGTGGGTAGTACGGTTACTAAAGGTGACGCGGTTATCATCATCGAAGCGATGAAAATGGAATACACCCTTAATGCCCCGCATGATGGTGTATTAACGAGCTACTGCTTTGCTGAAGGTGAACTGGTGAGTCATGGTGATATGCTCGCGATTGTTGAAGAGCCGGAGGCGTAATGGCACAGTTTCCTGATTTTGTTCGCATTGTAGAAGTTGGCGCCAGAGACGGTTTGCAAAATGAAGCCGCCGTTAGCACTCAAGATAAAGTCGCTCTTATCAACGGCCTTGCAGATGCTGGGCTTAAAGATATTGAAGCAGGCGCCTTTGTGTCACCTAAATGGGTGCCACAAATGGCTGACTCTTGCGATGTAATAAGCGCGTTAAGTTTGCCAGACGTTAATTTAAGTGCACTCACCCCAAATTTACGGGGTGCAGAGGCAGCAAAACAAGTCGGCATACAAGAATTTGCTATCTTTACAGCAGCAAGTGAAGCGTTTTGTCAAAAGAACATTAATTGCTCTATTGATGAAAGTATTGACCGCTTTAAAGATGTAATGGATTTTGCCAAAGCGAATAACATTCGTGTTAGAGGTTATGTTAGCTGCGTCATGGGTTGTCCATATCAAGGTGATGTCGACTACAATGATGTATTAAAGGTATCAGAGCGATTATTAGAGCTTGGTTGTTACGAAATTAGCCTTGGCGACACCATTGGTGTAGGTACGGCGAAAAAAGTCGATGAGTTATTAGATTTACTCTTGCAACATATTGATAAATCAAAACTCGCTGTACATTTTCACGACACCTATGGACAAGCGCTCACAAATATTTACACCGCCCTAACACGCGGTATAGCAACGGTTGATAGTGCTGTTGCAGGCCTTGGTGGCTGCCCTTATGCCAAAGGTGCGTCAGGAAATGTTGCCACTGAAGATGTAGTTTACTTACTACAAGGGCTTGGCATAGAGCATGGAATTGATTTAGAAATACTGGCGAAAGCTGGTTGGGCTATTTGCAGTGCACTAAATAAACAACCTGTCAGCAAGGTATCACTTGCTCTAAAGAACACTCAGAATAATTAAGGAGTAGGCTCATGGCCGGTTTCGATAAAGTGGTTTCAAGTTATGAAGCTGCAATGGAAGGTTTAAAAGATGGCGATACTATTATCGCTGGTGGCTTTGGCTTGTGTGGTATTCCTGAAGGACTTATCAGTGAAATTAAGCGTAAACAAACTAAAAATCTAACCGTTGTTTCGAACAACTGCGGTGTTGATGATTTTGGTTTAGGGATTTTACTTCACGATAAGCAAATTAAAAAAATCATCGCTTCTTATGTGGGTGAAAATGCGCTTTTCGAAAAACAACTACTCGATGGCGAAATTGATGTTGTTTTAACACCACAAGGGACACTCGCTGAGAAGATGCGCGCTGGTGGTGCGGGTATTCCTGCGTTTTATACAGCTACAGGTTACGGCACTCCTGTTGCCGAAGGCAAAGAAGTCAAAGAATTTGATGGTCGCCCGTATATCTTAGAAGAATCAATTACAGGTGAGTTTGCCATTGTTAAGGCCTGGAAAGCCGACCGCTACGGTAACCTTGTATTTCGCCATACAGCAATGAACTTCAATCCGATGGCCGCGACAGCAGGTAAAATTACCGTTGCTGAAGTTGAAGAGATTGTTGAGCCAGGTGAACTTGAGCCAAGCCAAATTCATACCCCAGGTATTTATGTTAATCGCGTGATCAAAGGTGACTTTGAAAAACGCATTGAACGTGTAACAACTCGCGATTAAGGAGCAATAAAATGGCATTATCACGTGAACAAGTTGCAATGCGTGTTGCACAAGAACTACAAGATGGCTATTACGTAAACCTAGGTATTGGTATCCCTACTCTGGTTGCTAACTATGTACCTGACGGTATCGAAGTTATGTTGCAGTCTGAAAATGGTTTATTAGGCATGGGTGCGTACCCAACCAAAGACCAAGTTGATGCAGATATGATCAACGCGGGTAAAGAAACCGTGACAGCAGCCACAGGTGCAGCAATATTTAATAGTGCAGATAGTTTTGCCATGATACGGGGTGGTCATGTAGACTTAACAGTATTAGGTGCATTTGAAGTTGACCAGAACGGTAACATCGCATCGTGGATGATCCCAAAAAAGCTAATTAAAGGCATGGGTGGCGCGATGGACCTCGTTGCTGGCGCGAAGAATATTATTGTTACGATGACTCATGCAAGCAAGCATGGCGACTCTAAGTTATTAGAAAGTTGCACTTTACCGCTAACTGGGGTTAACTGTGTAAAGAAAATCGTAACTGATTTAGCCGTACTAGAAGTTAAAGACGGCGCATTTCATCTAATCGAACGTGCTCCGGGCGTGTCGGTAGATGAAATTATTAGCAAAACGGCAGGCAAATTGCTTGTTGAAGGTGATGTTCCAGAGATGGCTTTTTAAGCCACTCACATCCCATGTACCGACCTCATTCCCAGTGCCAATGGCGCTGAGTTACCCAAAATCCCTCGCAAGAGGGATTTTTTTTATCTATTGATTTACTTTAAGTTGCACCAATTTGTCACATAAATAGTATAAAATGCCCTAACTTTGTGAAGTGAAAGTCATTGAAGTATAGGGTGTTACCTGTTTCAGAAAACTGCTAAAATCTTTTAAATGCAATAAAAGTAGATTAAACAATTAATTAAAGAGTCTTTTTTATGCATTTGTGCAAATATTAGCTATATTCAACTTTTACTCTCTTACTTTTTACATTTTGGGATAATAATTGCTTAGCAGTTAATTAACTAACAAGCGCTATTGAGACTTACTGAAATTAACTATGCAAACACCTATTCGTGGCTTACGCTCATTTTGTTTTGCTGCACGCACCCTTAGCTTTAAAGATGCTGCAAACCAACTCTACCTTACGCCTTCAGCCGTAAGCCATCAGATCAAACAATTAGAAGAACAATTGGGTATTGAACTGTTTGAACGTCAAACCCGCTCTATCCGCTTAACAGCTGCAGGGAAAAATTTTTATGACTCTGTATCACCGCTGATCAAAGCGCTAGAAAAAACCATCAATGAGTTTAGTCAGTTACAAGAGAACGTAACGATCAGTATTACGCTACCTGAGTTTTTTGCCAGTGAGCTGTTAATGCCAAAACTGAGCGAATGGACTAGCGATCACCCAAATACAAACTTACAGTTAAATACCTTAAAAACGCGTAAAGAGCTAACTAAGCAAAGCGACTTATCGATTGTATTGTCTTCGTCTAAACCGCACGAAGGGGTTGTACATGAGTTGTTTTCGCTATCGTATACGCCAGCTTGCAATAAAGAAAACTGGCAAGCATGGCAAGAAAACCCTTTTCAGGCATTAAATGAAGTTCCTTTAATACTTCATAAGGCACGTCCCTGGGCTTGGCACCAATGGGCAGAGCATGCTGGTATTGATGACTTTGCACCAAAGCAAATTATTCAGGTTGATAGTATGTTTGGTGTGGCACGTGCTGCGCAACAGGGCATGGGTATTGCCCTAATCCCCTTACCTATCAGTCAGACTTGGTTTGATGAGCAATGGTTATTTAATTTCACTAATATGCCATTAAAAACCAAGGATAAATATTACTTAGTGCAACACGAACCAAGTGAAACCAATGCACAACTAGAGCTATTTATAAAATGGATGATTGATACTTTTAAACACCTTAAGTAGTCATTATGGCCCTCAGAGAAACCTGAGGGTTATCTAAATCTATAATATCTTAAATAACAATCAACTAAGCTTTAACTCGTTTTAGCCCACATTACCATCAGTAATAAGCGTCTTAGTTATATATAAAAGCCGATTAAACCTTAAAACTCTATACTTTTAATTTATGACAATTTAAGTACTCCCTTATAAACTAATGCACACAGCGCTTAGTCTTAAATTATTACATTAGACTAAAGTCTATAAGTTAATTTTCTTCATCTATTGAGTGTTTTTTTATCGTTTGTTGAATTTTTTCCACTCAACTAAAGTTCAATTGTCGGCACTTGATACCGATATAACAGAGGAAAAGATTATGTTTAGTACACTTATGAAACCCGTTGTAGTTAGCTCTTTATTAACTTGTTCAGCTATGGCAATGGCTGATCAAAGTGACTATAAATTAATGGTGATTGACCAATCGACACAGGCAAGTGCTGAGGTTAACCGTCAATACGAATTAGCATTTAACCAATGTGCGTTAAGTGTTCAAGCAAAGAATTTTACCGAAGCTGAAACGCTTTGTTCAAAGGCAATCAGTTTACTAAATACAAGCAAAGTACCTGCTTATAAACGCCGTGAATTAACGTCATTTGCTTTAAGCAACCGCGGTGTTGCTCGCATCATGTCTGAAAACGACACAGCTGCACTGTCTGACTTCTACGAAGCAGTACAAATTTCAGGTAACGAGTTAGTAGAGCACAACTTAACGCGTGCGAAAGAGAACTTAGCATTATAAGTTCTCACAGAATTGTGTTGTCTCAAACAAAACCCAACTTCGGCTGGGTTTTGTCGTTTATGTACTGATCATTTTTTGCTTAGTGCAAAATTCTATTAGCGATTTAGAGATTAAGCTAACGAAGCTTACTTTAAGCTTCAGTCAGTGCCTGTTTGTAACTTAAATCAAAATATTTGAGTAACTGATTCAGATAGTTCAGGTTTATTTGGTTAGGCTTAAAACTTTGACCGTTTTCTATATTCGCTATGTGCTTTCTTAGCTTTGCTTCGTCTTTAGTCCAAAAAGCGATGTTTCCTAACACAAAGTCATTCCAATACATTTTCGAATTACTTAAGTCTTCATCGGGGTCCAATACTTTTTTTGCGTGAAAAACAGCGTGTTTATAATTACCCGCTAGCCCTTCCATTTGAGCTAAATGTCAAGTTAATGAGCTTTCTTTTGAATTATTATGGGTAATAAAACGTTTAATCAGAATAGCGGCTTCAGCATGACAACCTGATTTTTCAAGTAACCTAAACCCAGCATCGTAAGTCTGATCAAATTGCTGGTATGTAAGATCTAAATCTTCTTTTAATCTTTCTTCAAGCGCAACTTTACAATCAGCAAACACAACATTTGATATAAATAAAAATCCAATTGATAAAAGCCCTGTTTTCATAATTCTTTCCTTGTGATTCTCAATATTGGCTTGTCTATGATTCTTTGACAAAAATTTTAATTGTTTTGCTAAACACCGCGATTCTCATATACAAGCATATTTACTCAGGTTCAGAAGCATTTTCAACTTGTAAAAATACAGGTAACTTGGAATTTAAATGTCACCTTGAAATGCTTTGTCCATAATTTTTAAAAGCTATTGTTAACAAAGTTACTAACCAATGGCTACTGTTAAAAAGTTATCTCGTTTATCTAAACCTATCTCCATATAAAAATCACAGTCTACAGATGCAACTAACGTTTCTATAAATGAGCCAGGCATAAAAATTTATAAGCACTCAGCCAAACTTATTGCAGTTGTTAAAGATACTAGAATCGACATTACATACGCTCAACCCTCAAAAAACCTCAAGTTCTGAGTAATTACTCTATAGATTAAATTTCTTCATCTATCAGGTTTAATTTAATCGTTTGTTTAGCTTATAGGAATATTTTAAAGTTCATTCGTTGGCAAGAAACACCAACTTATTCAAAGGAAAACTATCATGTTAAAAACACTTGTAACCACTATTGCACTTAGCTCTTTATTAACTTGCTCAGCGATGGCAGTAGCCGCACAAGCTGATTATAAACTGATGGTTATTGAGCAAGCGCAAACCAACGATAATGCAACCAGCCAATACGAAACTGCCTTCAACCGCTGTGCATTAAGCGTTAAAGAAAAGAATTTTTCAGAAGCAGAAAGCCTGTGTACACAAGCAATTTCTCTTCTAAGTACAAGTAAAGTACCAGGTTACAAACGCCGCGAGTTAACATCGTTTGCACTTAGTAACCGAGGTGTTGCACGCATCATGTCTGAAAACGATACAGCCGCGCTTTCTGACTTTTATGAAGCAGTACAAATTTCTAAAAATGAACTTGTAAACCACAACTTAAGCCGTGCAAAGCAAAACTTAGCGCTGTAGTTATAAAGGTTCCCCCAACCAAATTGTTGTCGAAAGCCCGGTTCTTGTGTGTTCTGACCGGGCTTTTTTTCGACCTGATTAAAGGCCAATATCAAACTGCTGCTTTAAAGCTCTAACTTGGTCACTGTGGGTAGATAAATATAAATTAAATTGCTCAATAACATCAGGATATTTAACTGTTGATAGATGGAAACTTTGCACATCTACCGCAAGTTTATCGTGAAAGTACACGGGCACTCTGTTTTCAAACTCTTCTCGCATTTTATAGTTCAAAACATCTTTAGATATGTAAATACAATTTATTCGCTTTAACAATAATAAAGAAATCAATTCACTGGTATCAGCCGTCTCCACAACGTCTATCTGCTTTTTCATAAAATGTGATTTATAACTTTGTGATGTAAAGCCTCGAACTTTACCTACCCTACTACAGTCCGAAAGCCTGGTACTTTGTTGCAAACTCGCAATGCCTGTAACTGTATCCAAAATAGATTCTGAGTAAATAATGGGGTTAGATTTAGAAAATGTATCTTTAAACGATTTTTGCCACTGCGGATTGTCAGGGTATTTAAAATCAATATAGTTTTCAGTAACCAGATCCCTATAAAGACGATTTAAAGGGGCGGGATAAAACTTAACGCTATAACCAAATTCTCTGCTGAATTGTTTAAGCAATTTTTCACTAAATCCTGTGAAGTTAGGCTTTTTACTGTCACTGCCATCGTAATAAGGTAGATACTCTATATTCTCTACACCTATCACGATGGCTTTTAATTCCTTACACACTAATCCATTAGAAAATAAGCACAATTTTAAAATTAACGTATAAATTAGTTTGGTTTTCAACACAAAAAGTATCTAGTTTCTCCAGCCATAGTTTTAGGATAGGCTATAACTATGGTTTCAACTAATTTTTACTAATAACATTTAACTACGCGGAACAAACTCAAGTACTGTTGCATTGATGCAATATCTATCTTGTCCTCTTGGACCTTCCCCTGGAAATAAGTGCCCTAAATGAATCCCTGAGCTTTTCGATTTTAGCTCTATGCGCTGCATACCATAGCTATTATCTTCATGCATCGTTACACTATTTTTAACGGGGTGAGTAAAAGACAACCAGCCTGTTCCTGAATTAAATCTATCTCGAGTATCAAATAATGGTGCACCACTTAATTTATCGATAAAAATGCCATCTGGGGTATTTTTAAAAATGTCATATTCCTTACAAAACGGGCTGTCTGTTCTGGAATGAAATGCCACTCGAAAGGCCTCACTGTCCCCCAATTTAAATGCGCCCAATGCTTTGTAAAACTCCTCCTTATTTACATACCCTTGACGCCCATAAACTTCTTTACCATCTTCGATAAATAAAAGTGTGGGTGTTGCCCAAGTAGGTGTGTTAATAACAAAGCCAGCAAGTTGATCAGCATGGCGAAAAGTCATAGGGATTGTGCCCTTGTAAGCATTAGCAACTTCTTTTTTAAATTTTTCGCAATACGGGCAATAGCCTTTAGCATCTATTACTACAATATGTTTGTTAGCGAGTAAAGCAGTGTTATCTATTTTAGGCTTTTCTAATGGGTTAAATACAACCCCTGTAGAATGATCAGGACAGTAGCCATTCGGATTTTTCTTTATATAGTCTTGGTGATATTCCTCTGCTTTAAAAAACCTATCAAGCGGTTTGATAACCGTTTTAATTTCACCAAAGCCTGCAGATGATAATTTTTTTTGATACTCTTCTTTAAGGCGATTTGCACTAACAAGCTGATTGGAGTTGCTGGTTAGAATAGTCGACCGATATTGTGTGCCAATATCATTGCCCTGCCGGTTAAGCTGTGTGGGATCATGACTCTCAAAGTAATGTTTTAAAAGATCTTCTGTCGTTAATTTGTTGCTGTTATAAGTTACTTTAACTACCTCAGCGTAATTGTTTTCATCAAAACGACGAGAGCTACGTGTAATATTTTTATATGTCGCCTTAAAGCCTTGGCCATCAGCATAACCCGATACCGCATCGAGCACACCGTTGAGGGCTTCATAGCGTTTTTCTGCTCCCCAAAAACAACCCGAACCTAATACTATAGTTTCAATATGCTTAGTTGCATTAGACAGGTCTTCTTTGGCCAAAACGGGACTGATACTAGCAACTGCACTGACGGTGAACCATGCCACCAATAAAGACTTAATTGTCATACTAATTTACCTCGTCATAGCGTGTGTATTTAATAGACCTAAGAGAAATATAAAATATTTCAACTTAAACGCATCCCACGGGCTATTCACCGCTTAAAATTTAACTCTTTAGTGTTAATAGGGTAAAAAAAGCTTTTTTTAACATTGGGATATATAAATGAGAATTGCACATAGCTTATCTGCTCTTGCATTGGGTATAACGCTTGCTACGCAAGTGAATGCAGCAGAGTTCACTTTTAAGCAATCTATTCAAGCAACAGATAACACTTTGGTATTGTTTTTAGACACTGAAACACAAATCGCCAAATTCAACCATTTAGCCTCAGAGACACAAACTCACATCAACAAAGTGATTGATTTTTCAGACTTTGAAGCTAAATATGGTAAAACATTAGAGATCATTGCTCCAAATGGTAGTCAGCATCAACGTATTCTTCTAGTTGGCTTAGGTGAACAAGCAGAGCTAGATGCAGCAAAAATGGCAAAGCTTGGTGGCAATGTTCATGCGCAGCTACATAAAGCAAAACAAGAAAACGTCAGCCTTGATTTCTCGACAATCACTGATCAAGAAACTAACGCTAAATATGCTGCAGAGTTTGCCCATGGCGCAAATCTACGTGACCACCGCTTTGAAGTTTACAAAAAAGAAAAAGATAGTCACTTAGTGAGCTATACAGTCGATGTAGAAAATATAGACCAAGCGGTCAAAAACCATACTTTACTACAACATATAGAAGAAGGTGTATTTTTAGCTCGCGACTTAACAAGTGAAGTTGCAACTGAAATGACGCCGGCTGATTTTGCAAAAGCTGCAAAAAAACTTAAAAAGTTAGGTGTCAAAATTTCTATTTTAGAGCCTAAGCAAATCAAAAAACTTGGTATGGGTGCACTAGAAGCAGTTGGTCGTGGGAGCGAACAAGGTTCACGTTTAGTTGTTGCGCATTATCAAGGTAACAAAAATACACCGATCGCTTTAGTGGGTAAAGGTATTACATTTGACTCTGGTGGTTATAGTCTAAAGACAGGTGCATCAATTGCCCGCATGAAATCAGATATGGCCGGTGCAGCAGCGGTACTTGGAACGGTTAAAGCAATGGCACTAGCAAAAGCTGATACTAATGTCGTTGCAGTAATGGGCATGGCAGCTAATATGGTGTCACAATTTGCCGTTGCACCTGGCGATGTAGTACGCACAGCCGAAGGTCTAAGCGTAGAAATTGTAAACACCGATGCTGAAGGTCGTTTAGTGCTTAGTGATGCAATGTGGTACGCCCGTGATAAATTTAAACCAAGTATTATGGTTGACGTTGCAACATTAACCGGCTCTAAAATTGGTGCTGTAGGTAATGACTATGCCGCCATTTTCTCTGAGGATGACCAACTAGTAGAACAACTAACGATCGCTGGTAAGCAAGTAAACGAAAATGTATGGCGTTTACCCCTTGGCTACGAAGATGCACTAAAGTCTGATATCGCAGACTTAAAAAATATTGGTTCACATGGTCCGGGTGCAACAACAGCAGCAAGCTTCCTGAAAAACTTTGCGGGTGAAACTCGCTGGGTTCACATTGATATTGCCGGAAATGCGCTTAACAGCAAAGCAAAAGATGAGCTTGCTGAAGGCGGCACTGGTTACGGTGTGCGTTTGTTATCTAACTGGCTTCTAAACAACCAGTAACAAAAAGATTGCCTACAACACCAGGTTGTAGGCAATTAACACTCGATTAAAATACAAAAACTGTATTTACATCAACAAATTCGTGCTTTTATGCTATGTTGCTATGACTAATCACTTTTAAATTGGGATGCAATGACTACATACAGCTCGCCATCGATTACTGTACTTACCACTCACTGCATTTATTTTGATGTAAGTCATTCAGAACAGACAATTCTAGAAACACAAAAAAAAGTCTGGGCTTTAGCACAACTCTGCCAACAATCTGGTGATTTTATCGATGTGGTGCCTGCAAACAATAATCTGACTTTATATTTAAACGATCCTTTAAGACGTCAATATTGGTTATCATCTTTGAATGAGCACTGGCTTGAAGTCTCATCATTAAAATTTAACTCTACCCACCATCAGTTACCGACACGGTACGGTGGAGTTCATGGCCCTGATATTAAGCATGTTGCACACTATCACAACCTAAGTGTGGATGATGTAGTACAATTACATAGTAGTGGCACCTACCATGTATTATTTTTAGGATTCCAGCCAGGATTTGCCTATCTAAGTGGTTTAAATAATAAATTATACACACCGAGACGTAGCGTTCCTCGTACATCTGTTCCTAAAGGCTCAGTTGCTATTGGCGGTGAACAAACTGGTATCTACCCAGAAACTTCGCCAGGTGGCTGGCAAATTATAGGTCACACCGACTTTAAATTATTTGATATTAATGTTCCCTCTCCTTGCGCTTTTGCGCCAGGTGATACCATCGAGTTTACAATTAAGGAGGTGCTATCGTGATCACCGTTGTTAAACCGGGTATGCAAATGTCTATACAAGATCAAGGACGCACAGGTTCAAGACATTTAGGTATTGGTCAATCAGGTTGTATCGACCCATATGCACAAATTATTTGTAACCGATTAGTCGGTAACCCCGATAATTGCCCTGTACTTGAAATCACGTTAGGTCTTGCCGAAATTAAATTCGATAATGATTACTACATTGCCCTACACGGCACGGATATGAAAGCTACAGTCAATGGTAACCCTATTCAACCCGGCTGGAGTTATTACATAAAAAAAGGCGATGTATTAAAACTTAATGCTGCACGACATGGATTTCGAAGCTACCTTGCTATAGGGGGTATTTGGCAATTACCAACACCTATATTAGGCTCTTACTCTACCGATTTAACCGCTAAGTTTGGTGGTTTACATGGTAACGCTTTAAACCCTGGTGACAGCATAGACATAACACCACAGTACAAAACCAAAATTGGTTTAGGTGCGATGCTTCCACCAAAAAGTACACACATACGTGTTTATGAAGGCCCTCACAATAAATTACTGCCAGAGCAAAGCATCGACAAGTTTATTAATCATTCATGGCATATTTCGCCCAGTAGTAACCGCATGGGAGCGAGGTTAAGTAGTGATGAATGCAAATTAGAACATGGTTTATCATTACCTTCTATGGCAGTCATGCCTGGTAGTATCCAGTTGCCACCGAGTGGCGAGCCTATTGTTCTTTTAAATGATGCTCAAACAACCGGTGGTTATCCATTGCTAGGTACAGTTATTGAGGCTGATTTGAGACACTTTGCCCAATTAAAACCGGGGGATTTTTTACACTTTGAATTCGTCAGTTTAAATGAGGCAACCAAAGCACAACAAAAGCTAACTTCTCATCTAAATCAATTAAAGATTGCTCTAGAATATAAAAATAAACAGTAAAATAGTGAGCAGCCCCCCCGGTGCTGCTCTATTTATAGATCTTGTATACACAAGATCACCAGCACAAATTATTAAGCACTCTATTGCACAAAACCAGTGCAAAGATTAACTAAAAAATTTCTGCCCGCCTTTAAATATAGAGCGATTTCAGATTTATCCATTGTCTATGAGCTTATTGCAAAATAGTTATTGATCATTTTGGTGCAACGCTCACCTATTATGGT
Source organism: Pseudoalteromonas sp. N1230-9 (assembly GCF_032716425.1). Taxonomy (NCBI): domain Bacteria; kingdom Pseudomonadati; phylum Pseudomonadota; class Gammaproteobacteria; order Alteromonadales; family Pseudoalteromonadaceae; genus Pseudoalteromonas; species Pseudoalteromonas sp. N1230-9. The sequence goes on along the minus strand of NZ_CP090419.1, from coordinate 1,757,597 downwards.
GCATATTTTATTCTTAAATATTTAAAAAACCTGTGTGACTTAGGTAATTATTTCTGTTAAAACAAAGGTTCGCAGTTTTAAATTTATGTTAACTGCACACATAATAGGAATGAGGAGTCACTATGTGTTCAATTTTTGGTGTATTAGATATTAAATCTGATCCCACACAATTGCGTGGTCAAGCAATTGAGATGTCAAAACTTTTAAGACACCGCGGGCCAGATTGGTCTGGCGTATATTCGTCTGATAAAGCGATTTTAGTTCATGAACGCCTTGCTATCGTAGGTGTATCAAGTGGTGCCCAACCACTGTATAACCCTGAACGTACTAATATACTTGCTGTTAATGGTGAAATTTATAACCACAAAGAGTTAGCTGCAAATCTAGAAAGCGATTTTACTTTTCAAACGCAATCAGACTGTGAAGTCATATTGGCTTTATACAAGCAAAAAGGTCCTGAGTTTTTAGACGACTTAAATGGTATTTTTGCGTTTTGTTTGTACGACGAAGAGCAAGATGCTTACTTAATAGGCCGCGACCATATCGGTATTATCCCGCTTTATACGGGTCACGATGAACACGGTAACTTTTATGTTGCCTCAGAATTAAAAGCATTATCGCCAATTTGTAAACATATTGAAGAATTCCCTCCTGGGCACTTCTTATGGAGCAAAGATGGTCAACTTCGTAAGTACTACAGCCGTGATTGGCAAAGCTTTGATGCTGTAAAAGACAACGATGCAAAAGCAAGTGATGTAAAACAAGGCCTAGAGGCAGCTGTTAAACGTCAATTAATGTGTGATGTTCCTTATGGTGTATTACTATCTGGTGGTTTAGATTCATCAGTTATTTCTGCTATAACGCAACGCTTTGCTGCAAAACGGATTGAAGATAACGACGAATCTGATGCATGGTGGCCAAAGCTGCATTCATTTTCGGTTGGGCTTGAAGGTTCACCTGACTTAGCTGCGGCACAAAAAGTAGCTGATATGATTGGCACGGTTCACCACCCTATTCACTTTACTATTCAAGAAGGTATTGATGCACTGCGTGAAGTGATTTATCACATCGAAACGTATGACGTAACAACCATCCGCGCCTCAACACCTATGTATTTAATGGCACGCCAAATCAAAGCCATGGGTATTAAAATGGTGTTGTCGGGTGAAGGTGCTGACGAATTATTCGGTGGTTATTTATACTTCCATAAGGCACCAAATGCGCAAGAGTTCCATGAAGAGCTCAATCGTAAAGTGTCTAAGCTTCATATGTTTGACTGCTTACGTGCTAATAAATCAATGGCTGCATGGGGAGTTGAAGCACGTGTACCGTTCTTAGACAAAGAGTTTGTTGATGTCGCAATGCGCATCAACCCTGAAGCGAAAATGTGTAAAGACGGTAAAATCGAAAAGCACATTATTCGTGAAGCATTCGACGGCTATCTACCAGACGAAGTGCTATGGCGTCAAAAAGAGCAGTTTTCTGATGGCGTAGGTTATAACTGGATTGATACTTTAAAAGAGTATGTGAATGAGCAAGTAAGCGATCAAGATCTTGCCAATGCGAAGTATAAATATCCGATTAATACGCCTGATTCTAAAGAAGCTTATTTCTATCGTAGTATTTTCGAAGAACACTTCCCTGGCGATGCAGCAGCTAAATGTGTTCCGCACGGCAAATCGGTTGCTTGCTCAACACCTGAAGCACTGGCTTGGGATGAATCATTCCAAAACAATGCTGACCCTTCTGGTCGTGCTGCTGGGGTTCACAACGACGCGTACAAAAAATAAGCTTTTGATATTATGCTGCAAGTCACCACTTGCAGCTATTTAACTAACGTAACAAATTATCTCCTCGAAAATTTCACTGTCATCAAATAATTATCTACCTGCGCCATAACTGTTTAAATTACATTCAAACAAGCTAAAAAACTGTATTTATTCGGATATTTAGGGACAAAAGCATTTACATTTGTGTACGACCTCCTACACTAAAGATTAATCATGGGCACTATTATGATTAGTATTCAAACTATTTTTAAATTTCTAACGTAAAAATACTGATATAGCTAATTTGTGTGCCTACCGGCCGTTTAGCTATCTGCTAAATAAAATCACAACAAGAGGTATTCATGAGCGAACATCATGATAAGTACAGTATCGACAATACAGACTACACTGTCGGTCAGGACAATGTACAAAAATGGGGCTTTGATGTGCACAACCCCGTATTTGGTATTAGTGCAGGCTTAATTGCGCTATTTTTAGTGGCTACACTCATTTCTGACGCCGAAACGGCCAAAGCAACCCTTGACGGTATAAAGAATGACATTATTAATAATTTTGATGGCTTTTTTATGTGGTCAGCAAACTTATTCGTATTGTTTTGCTTGGCGTTGATTGTGTCTCCTTACGGTAATATCCGACTTGGTGGTAAAGAAGCGCGACCAACTCACTCTCGTATTTCATGGCTGGCAATGCTATTTGCTGCAGGTATGGGGATTGGCTTAATGTTTTGGGGCGTAGCTGAGCCCGTTGCCTACTTTACAGGCTGGTATGAAACACCACTCGGTGTTGAAGCTAACACCCCAGAAGCCGCTAAACTAGCAATGGGTGCAACTATGTTCCATTGGGGTTTACACCCTTGGGCAATTTACGCGGTTGTTTCGCTTTCACTCGCATTCTTTTGTTATAACAAAGGTTTGCCGTTATCTATTCGTTCAATTTTTTACCCTATTTTAGGTGACAAAGCGTGGGGCTGGCCTGGTCACCTTATTGATATTCTAGCTGTACTTGCCACGCTATTTGGTCTTGCAACGTCTCTTGGTTTAGGCGCTCAACAAGCGGCTGCAGGTATTAATCATGTATTTGGAACCGATAGCGGCATTGGCTTACAAATTGGCGTTATTGTTGGTGTGACGTTACTTGCTGTGATTTCTGTAGTTCGCGGTATCGACGGCGGTGTAAAACTGCTTAGTAACGTAAACATGCTTATCGCTTTTGTATTACTTGTATTTGTTGCACTTGTTGGTTTTTCTGCAGCATTTGGCAACCTTCCTAATACGGTAATGGGTTATGTTGAAAACATTATTCCACTGAGTAACCCGCATGGCCGTGAAGATGAAACATGGATGCATGGCTGGACTGTATTCTACTGGGCTTGGTGGATTTCATGGTCACCGTTCGTAGGTATGTTCATTGCGCGCGTATCTGAAGGACGTACAATTCGTGAGTTCTTAATTGCCGTATTACTTGTGCCTACCGTTGTGACTATCTTCTGGATGTCAATTTATGGTGGTATCGCTATTGAACAAGTGGTGGATAAAGTGGGTGTACTAGGTGAGAAAGGTTTAACTGATGTACCACTGGCTATGTTCCAAATGTTTGAAGCATTACCTATGTCACAAGTGCTTTCATTCATTGCAATTGTGCTGGTACTCGTGTTCTTTATCACTTCTTCTGATTCAGGTTCATTAGTTATCGATTCGATTACTGCAGGCGGTAAGGTCGATGCACCTGTACCACAGCGCATTTTCTGGGCGACCATTGAAGGCGCAATTGCTGCGGCTCTAGTTTGGATTGGTGGCACGCAAGCAATAGAGGCACTACAAGCTGGCGCTGTATCAACAGGCTTACCTTTCACCGTAGTACTGCTGCTAATGTGTGTGAGCTTGCTGCTTGGTTTAAGAACTGAGCCAAGAGGACGATAAAAAATAAAAACCCAACAGGAGAGTCAGTTCTTGTTGGGTTTTGTTTCAACATATGGAATATCTTAAACTATTTTTTTATCTGCCAATCCCCTCCTAAGCTTTTGTGTAACATTACGACTGTGGTTGCAGTGTTTAATCTAGCTAAAACTTCTGCATCTTTTAGTTGGTTGTTCTGTTTTTGCGCATTTAGAACTGAAATATGATCATTTAAACCAGCACGATACAAAACTCTTGCTTTATCCAATGCCATTTCAGCATGACTTACAGCTTTTGAAATTTGAGTATTGAATTGCTGAGCATTCGCATACGCGTAGAGCGTTGTTTCAACTTCATTAAATGCAGCATTAACAGTGTGCTGATAGCTTAAAACTGACTGTTTAAAATTGGCTTTTTGCATATCAACCATGGCCTGAGCTCGGCCGCCATCAAATATATTCCAACTTACTCCAGCGCCTAATGACCAAGATATTGAATCCGAATTAATAAGATCATCAAAGTCACCCGCTACAAAGCTTGGCGCACCAGTAAGGAAAAGGCTTGGGTATTTAGCGGCGATAGCCGCACCCACCTCTTCATTTTTGGCAGCAATTTCTCGCTCCGCCAGTGCGATATCGGGACGTCTTGTCAGTAGTTGTGAAGGTAACCCTGTTGGCACCAGCCCTTGCATTTGTGGTAATGGTGCATCAGTAAATCTCAATTTAGTTTGGTTCACGGACTCACCAAGCAAAATAGCAATGCGATTCAGGTGAACTTGCTGTGCTGTTTTAAGTGGCAAGAGTGCCGATTTAGTCGTCGCGAGCATTGTTTTTTCATTGGCAATATCTAATTCAGAGCTATAACCATTTTCAAATAATGATCTAACGAGCGCTAAAGACTGTTCTTGTTGCACTACATTTTGCTGAGCAATAGCAAGGCGAGATTGCGCGCCTCGGTACTGCAAATAGTTGTTAATAACATCAGCTGTAACAGCTGTATTGACAGCTGTTTTCATAACCTCTGCTTGTTCAGCTCTAATTTTTGCAGCGGCAGACATACTCTCTATACGTCCAAATATATCTAGCTCCCAGCTGGCATTTAAACCGACAAAATGATCTTTACTATCTCTACTGGCACCGGAGATATAGCCCCCACCAAAACTGTCTGGTAAGGCAATATCACCAATTAACCCACCGGCAACGGCTTCATTTTCACTAAACCGTAAATCAACCACACCTGCACTTAAAGAAAGAGTCGGAACTTTATACGATGCGACTGATTGATGATAAGCATTCGCTGCGTTAATCCTCTCACTGGCTTGTTTAATATTAATGTTCTGCTGTTGAACATCCTCAACAAGCTCAATAAGTTGTTCATCAGCAAATTTATGCCACCAATTTTGCTGTGTTAATTGCTGTTGTATCTCTTTCGAATTTGATGCATTTAAATACACATCAGCAACACTCACGTCTGGTCTTTCATAATCTGGCGTCATAGAGCAGCCACTAATAAGTAATGCTGATGAAATGATTGTTAATGTTAGCTTTTTCATTTTAATACTCCTCGCCTTTATCGTGTTGCAGTTGCTTTTCTAATCGCTCTTCTTTCGCATAAAACAAACGATATAGTGCAGGCATAATAAACAGTGATAGAACAGAAGCGGCCATCAACCCTCCAATTATAGTGGCGGCCATTTGGTCGAATAACTTGTCTGTTAATAATGGAATCATGCCAAGTGCCGTTGTCAACGCAGCCATTGAAATTGCCATAGTACGATTGAGAGTTGCATCTTTCACTGCATTAACAATACGTTTGCCATTTTTTCGCTCAAGCTCAATTTGATCCATTAGTACAATACCGTTTTTAATAATCATGCCTGACAGACAAATCATGCCGACAATACTCATGAAGCCAAATGGTTTATCTAATGCAATTAAGCTCCAAATAATCCCAATACTTGCAAGTGGTAGAGTGATAAAAATGATCAGTGGCTGACGGTATGCATTGAACATGGCCACTAAAATAAGCAGCATTAATACTGTCGCTTTAGGGTTCTGCTCTAAAAGATCATCAATCGAGCGTTTTTCATCATAATACTCTCCTCCCCAGTGCATGCTGTAGCCCTTAGGTAAAGTCATCGACTCTATTTGAGGTGCTAATTCAGAACGTACTGATGCAGGAGTTGCATTAACTACACCCGCCTGTGCAGTAATGGCTGGTTGACGATTTCGACGCCAAATTACACTTTGCTCGCCTTTTATTTGTATATCATCGACAACTTGCCCAAGTGGCACGCTATGGCTTGAAAGTAATGATCTCACTGGAATATTATCAAGCTGCTCAATACTGCTATCGCTATTGATTAGCTTAATTGCGATTAAGTCATCACCTTGACTCAAAGAACCTATTTGCATGCCTTCAGAGGCTTGGTTAAGTGCTCTTGCGATATCAGTACGGTTTACACCCGCTAGCCTTGCCGCTTCTTGATTTATAATTGGAACAAGAACCTTACTTTCTTGACGCCAATCATCACGCACATACTTGGTGTTTGGATCTGAGCTCATAATGTCTTTAGCTTGTTTTGACAGTTGCTTTAATACTTCTGGATCCGGCCCTTCAAATCTAACTTCAATTGAATACTTATCCTTCGTCGCTAATTTTAAATCTCTAAAGCGCGGTTCAGCATGTGCAAACTCAGCAGCTAACCATTGGTCGCCTCTCTCAACTAATGGTGCTATGCCTGCAAAATCCTGTGTATTAATGAGGATTTGCCCATAGCTTGAATCTAGAGGCTCTGGCTCAACTGTTACAGAAAAACGGGGCGCACTTTCACCAATGTAGCTTGAAATACTTTTCACTTCTGGCTGTGCGAGTAACCATTGTTCAACTTTTTTCATGTCCTCAGAAACAACATCACTTCGACCACCATTGGGTAGCCAGTAATCTAAAAACACAATTGCACGGTCTGAGCTTGGCATAAAGTTTACTTTTAGCATTGGTGCCGCGAGGAGTGTTGCAACAAGCAAAGGAACGACCATTAAAACTGCTTTTTTAGGATTATCGACAGTCCAGTTAACTGCTTTGCGATACCCTGCCATGACCTTAGACTCTTTCTGCTTTGTTTGGTTGTCATCTACACGGATAAACGCCCAACATAGTAGTGGCGTAACTATCATTGCTACAACCCACGAGAGCAATAATGAGCTACATAACACTTGCACTATTGATAGGGAAAACTCGGCAGAGTCTGTCTGTGAAAACAGCACTGGCGTTGTTCCCATCGCCGCAATAACAGTTGCGCCTAATAATGGCCAAGCCATTTCTGAAATGGACTCTCTAACGGCTTCTGTTCTTTGTATACCTTGCTTTAACTTAGCGACAAATAAATCAACAATTACAATCGCATTATCAACTAACATACCCAAGGCAAGAATAAATGAACCAAGTGACACACGCTGAAGATCAACATTAGTCATATTCATATACACTAATGTAAATAAAATAGTTAAGAACAGACTAACACCAACAATTGTCGCGCTGCGCCAGCCCATAAAAATGAACAGCACAACAACAACAATTACGACACTTTCAATTAAATTAGCGACAAAGTTGTTGATTGATTTTGTAACCTCATCAGGCTGATAAGCAATGATGCCAACACTTGCACCAATAGGCAGTTCAGATTCAAAATCTGCAAGTACAGATTTCAACTCATCACCAATATTAACGACATTTATGCCATTTTCTGGGCTAACAGCCAGTGTAATTGCCTGTTGACCATTAAAACGGCTAGCTGTATTGATTGGTGTTTCATAACCCATAGTAACAGTGGCAATATCACCAAGACGTACGACTCCAGAACTATCTTTAAGCTCATTGATACCTGTACGAATCATTAAATTTTGTATGTCAGCAAGATTTTGATACTGGCCTGTTTGCTCAACACGAATATTCTCTTTGCCAATATCAAAGTCTCCACCATTCACTGGGCTTGTTTGAGCATTAAGTTGATCAACAAGCTGCAACATAGAGATATTACTTTGTGCTAACTTTGTATCGCTTACAGCAATATTGACAACCTGTTTACGCACACCATGTAATTGCACTTTTTTAATGCCATCAACAGCTTTAATTCGACGTTGTAATTCTTTCGAATAATCATCTAGTTGATGCATTGGAATGTCGTCACCATAGACAGCAAACAACATCCCATAAACTTCAGAAAATTCATCTTGTACTACCGATATTTGAGCTTCAATCGGTAGCTCTAATTTAACATCTTGAACTTTTCGTCTTAATAAGTCCCATTGTTGAGGTAACTCTTCAGAAGAATAGCTTTCTTTGAGGTCAACAAAAATCATTGAGCTTCCGGGGCGAGATAACGAACGAAGCTTCCAAAGTGACCCCATTTCTTGCAGCCGCGTTTCAACTTTGTCCGTTACGAGCTGCTCAACTTCTTCGGCTGATGCACCAGGATAAAGAGTAACAACAACAGCACTTTTAACGGTAAAAGTAGGATCTTCTAACTTACCCAAGTCAAAATAAGAGTAAACACCAGCAATCATGCAAAGTATTGTGAAAAAAATCACAAATGTGCGTTGGCGAAGTGCGAAAGTAGATAAATTCATGGCTTACTTCACCTCTTGAACAAAACTTATTTGCTGACCATCTTCAACAAATGCGCTGCCTGAAGTAACGATATAATCGCCGCGCTTTAACTTACCATCTATGCACACAACCGATTGTTTTTGGCTTGTTATCTCAACCGGTAGCTTTTGAACTGTATTCCCTTCAACTTTAAACACAAAACTATTTACTGATTGTTGCACCAGTGCTTGCGTAGGAACACAGAACTTACCTTCTTCATCTACAATATTAAGGTCTACATACACAGGCTTGCCGGAAAAAAGCGGCTCGTTATTCGGATTTTTAACTCCAAAAGTGACTTCATAAGTGCGTTTAAGCTGATGTGGCACGCTTGCTATATCCGTCACGGTCGCTGATAAAGAATTATCGTGCCCATGCCAATTAATCTGTGCAGGCATACCAAGTGCAATTTCATTAATAGCGCCTTCAGGCACATCAGTGACCGCTTCGAGTAAATCTGGTTGATGAAGGGTTAAAACAGAAAATTGTGGTGATGTTTGTTCAAATGAATCAATAGCAATCTGTGCGACAACACCATCAAATGGGGCTTTAAGGTTGGTATAACGTAGCGAGTCTTCTGCTTTTTGCAGGGCTTGTGTAACTAATTTTACATTAGCAATTGCACGGCTATACATAGTTTCAGCACGGTCTAGCTTTATACTTGCTATTGCGCCATCTTTACTGGCATTGCGAATACGAGAAAGCTCAAGCCCTGCCAGCTCTTTACTTGCAACGGCTTCATCAAAGCGTGCTTGCAACTCACTGACTTGCACTTCAAAATCATGGCTATCTAACGAAGCAAGTATTTGACCTTTTCTGACAAACTGGCCTTCATTTACATGTATATTTTCAACTTTACCCGCAACGCGGAACGACAAATCAGCCTGCTTTTGTGATTGTATTACGCCACTAAGCCTGAAATTTCTGTCGTTTTCCTTATGCTCTAATTGAACAACATTGACTGGTCTAAGTGGTTTTTCTGGTGTTTTAAGCTCAGCTTGGCAACCCGTGACCCCGATTGCCACAGCTAAGATAGATAAAGTTTTTAAACTATTCATAATATAGCTTTCCATATGTTGTTTTGGGAAAGCGATTATATTATTTAATAATAGTGAGATAATTACCCTATAGCGGCAAACACTATTCCATTTATTGAGACAATTACTGCCACTTGTTTACTTCATCTAAGAAATAATCAATAAATAACCTAGCGGCATGAGAAGTACCCTGCCTACTTGGGTAAACTAACCAGATATCCTCAATCATAGTTTCGTATTCTGGCAGTATGTCAACGACTTCCCCAGCGGCTAGGGCATCTTTCACAACAATCTCAGGCATCAATGCTATTCCTGAGCCAGCTAATACGCTATGCCTTATAAAATAGGAGTTATTAACAATTAATTGGCTGTTTACTACTACACTTTCAGTTTGAAATTGCAGGGTATTTTCTAGCCGACCATCAGGCCAACGCAGTAAAATTATAGAATGATCTTGAAGCTCATTTAACGACTTAGGTTTACCAAACTTTTCAATGTATTGCCTGCCCGCATATAACTTACGTTTAAAAGGCTTGATTTGGCGCGCTACAAAGGAGCTGTCTGCTATTGGTCCAATATGAATGCTGGCATCTAAACCATAGCTAATAATGTCATGGTAACCCAAGCTACTTAGGTGAGTTTCGATCTGAATGTTCGGGTATTGACGTAAAAAACCCTGCAAAATATCATGACAAAGAATGTCTGATTCATTTAAAAAACCTATTTTTATACGCCCAGTTGGACTGTGACTTTGAGTTCTTACAACTTCATTCGCTTTATCAAGTTGGGGAATAATATTCAGCATATTGTTGTAGTAATCTAACCCCGTGGTCGTTAGCGTTAGATTACGTGTTGTTCTAATTAGTAACTTGGCACTCAGCTGTGTTTCCAATTCACTAATTCGTCTGCTCACGGTTGATCTTGGTAGATTCAGCGCTTCTGCGGCACTTGAAAAGCTTTGTAACTCAACCACCAGCATAAAAAGCTTAATATCATCTATTTTCACAATTGCTCCTTACTGAAAATCTAAAACCAGAGTTGAGACAATTCAGTATCAGGTCGGTAATGGTAAGCGAGTTGCGCTTGTAAAAGCTCGGCGGTTGCTATGGCGTCATTTAAAGCATTATGGTTTTGATATGCGGGTAACGAATAGCGTGTTCGTGAATCAGCTAACCTTACCGAGCCAAGTTTGGAGTTAAATAACCGGCCTAGTAATCCCTGCTTTGCCTTCAAAGCCCTTCTTTCAAGCTCTAATGTATCAATAACGGCAAATTCTACCCCTTCATTAACGCGTGACATCATTGCCTGATACAAAAAGTGCCTTTCAATTGGCGAAAAATGAACCACGATGACTTTACCTGTTAAAGCCTTAAGTACCGGCTCCATAATTGACGAAAAATCAGGGGCATGTTTGAGCTCAGAGTGTGTTATTCCATGTACGACAATAGACTCTTCATCTAACTTTTGCTGCGGTTGTACGAGCCAATGGGCGCTGTCTTTGCAATAAATTCGTTTTGATGTAAAAGGGACTAACCCCACACTAACAATATCATCTTTATCAAAATTTAGACCGGTCGTCTCAAAATCTAACGCGACCAATGGTACTTCACTAATTGGTAAACTGGCATTTGATACAGCTGACTGGTAGAAACTTTTAATCACTGGGTGCGTACTTTTTTCAGCTAACAGCTCATAACGCTTCGGCCAATCAATTTTTGAAGGGTGAGCAGCCATTATTTCATTCCTGAATTGGCTGAATAGCGAAATTTTAAGAAGTTTTGCGCTTTATCTAAGATAGCGAACGCCTCTTTTAAGTTTCGCTGCTCAAAAGGTGATAGCAAATGTGGCTCTAAATCGTTATCAGGTTCTTCATCAAGCATGTCAATTTGCCATGCTTGATGTCGAATACGGATCATAGCGATATATTCAAGGGCATCTCGTAAGTCTTGCGCTTTGCCTTCAGGAAGAAGCTTTGCATCGATAATATCTTCAATGCGCTCAAATGAATTTTGCTTTCGACTACCAATTGCCAGTGCGTGTACACGTATAACATCAGACAAAGGTGCTGTCCCACGGCGTTTCAAATTCATAGAACGCTTGTGCTGACCATTGTGCTCTAAAACGAAATCTTTAAAAAAGCCTAAAGGTGGAGTTCGGTTACGCGCATTAGCTGCCATATTGGCTAAGAATCGTTTATTGCTACGCCCTTCTTTTGCAATAAAACGCTTTAATTCATCAGCCCATTTGGTTTTGCCATAAACGCCGTCCAAATCAAAAAAGATTGAACTGTGTAATAAAGCTTGAGGCTTAGGCTCTGCTATCCAGCCTGCAAATTGTTCTTGCCATTGCTCTCGTGTTAAACGCCACTTTTTAAATGACGCCATAATTTCACCATCGCAGTACTTATAACCACACTCAGCCAAGCCATCACAGACAAAATCAGCGAGCTTTTGGAAATAATCATCGTGCAAAGACTCATCAAAACTATTATCAAGAATAATGGCATTGTCTTGGTCGGTCACAATTAACTGCTCATCTCGTGCCATAGACCCTAATGCAATGAAACAATATGGAACAGGCGGTGGGCCAAACTGCTCTTCAGCTAAATCAAGCAAGCGTTGTTTAAATGTGCGCCCAATTACAGCCATTGCCGTACCAATCATATGTGAATTGGCATCTTCATTCACCATACGTACAAACACACTCGGCAGTTGCCTTGCATAATGAGCTAAATCTTCCACCGACTGCTGTGCTAATATACCGCGCACTAATAACAAGCTACTTTGCGACTCATAACGTAAAATATCGGATAATGAAATAACACCTATAGGCTTTTTCTTCACCACAATAGGCAAGTGATGAATGTTGTCTCTAAGCATCGCAAGAACGGCTTCAAATACATACGCATTGCTATCAAGGAGTACTAAATCTGTTTGCATTATTTGCTGAGCATGTGACTCATAACTCAGCCCTTTTGCAATCACACTTGAGCGTAAGTCTCTATCGGTAATGATCCCCACTACTTGACCGTCATCATCATCGGGGTCATCACTAATAGGTTTGTCTGCATCAGTGACTAGAACTGACGAAACCGACTCTTGTGTCATCACCTGCGCCACCATTTGAACTGTTGCATCTTTGGCAACCGTTACAACATCACGGTGCAATAAAGATTTTACCTTGGCTGTAGTTAAGTCGTTACTATCAGCTTGCTCAACGATTGCTTGATGTAAGCGCACATTGCCATCGGCTTCAAAAAAGTCCGCAAAGGGTTCAAACTGGTCACAATACTGATTAAATAACTCTACATTGATACAATAAACAAGTGTGTCTTCAAGTGCTTTGGCTGGAAACCGAACTTTGCGATTCATTAGCAAACCCATTTGCCCAAAAATACCGCCAATAGTTAAACGGTTATACAAGTCTCCGTCACGACGATACATTTCAACCGCACCGGTACGAATAACGTACAAATCAGCGATATCTTCGCCATAATTTAATATTTGTGTACCTGCGCGAAAATAAGCAATTTCAACTTGTGATGCGAGTTTATTAATAGCCTCATCAGGGAGATCATCAAAAGGAGCATGATCTTTCAAAAATTGGGCAATATCGATGTGTTCGGCTTGCATATGCGTACCTAGTCAGAAACTTTTTCTTGATTGTGAGCGTAATCGGCTATTTTTTCAAAGAAAAATAGCCGATTTTAATGAATTAAGCTTTTTCAAGCTCATCGGCAAGTTGTTTAGACTCATCCCCTCTTGGTTTAGTAAAGCGCGCTAAACCGAGGTAAATAACAGGGGTTAAATAAAGCGTAAATAACACAGCAAGTGCTAAGCCTCCAAATACAACCCAGCCTATTGCATTTCGTGCTTCGGCTCCCGCCCCCGTTGAAAGAATGAGCGGTAAAGCACCCAGTAAAGTTGAGACTAATGTCATGGCAATAGGTCGTAAACGCACTAAAGCGGCTTCTTCAACTGCAACTCTAACAGAGCGGCCTTGATCCCGTAGCTGGTCAGCAAATTCCACCAGTAAAATCGCATTTTTAGCAATCAAACCAATCAGCATCACTAAACCAATTTGCGAGTAAATGTTCAATGAGGTACCCGTTAAATACAGGGCTAATATTGCCGATGTAATACCAAAAGGCACGGTTATCATTACCACTATGGCACTATTAACGCTCTCAAACTGAGCTGCCAACACAAGTAAAACTATTAAGAATGCTAGAACATAGGTTACAAGTACTTCATTGGCGGTTTCTTCAAAGGTAAGGGCTTCACCTTTGAACGCAAGGCTAATACCGCTTGGTAAACTTTGCTGCGAAATTTCACGAATTTTAGTAACCAGCTCAGCGATTGTCACATCTTCAGGTAACTCCATACTAAGCTCAATGGCTCTACGCTGTGCATGGCGCTCAAGCTCTGCAGCAACACCCTCTTCCGTAATCGTTGCGACGCTGCTAAGTGGTACTAGCTCGCCATCGCGCGTACCAACATATAGATTAGCTAAATCACCAGGGTTAGTTATTGTTTGGTTTTGAGCTTGCAGCATAATTGGGATTGATTGGTCACCAATGTTTAAATCGGCGATATCATCACCATTAATTGCCGCTCGAAGCGTCACTGATATATCACTGAGCGATACCCCTAACTCTTCAGCACGGCGCCTATCAATATTAACCCGCAATTGTGGCTGCGATGGCTGATACGAAATACGCACAGGAGCAACAGCTGGCATCGCTTTTTCAATTTCAGCAGAGAAGTCTTGTGCGGCTTTAAATATCTCTAAATAGTCTTGGCCAAGTAATGCAAGCTCGATTCCCCCACCTTGACCACGTAAGTTCAAGCTATTTGAGCCGCCAGGATAACCCGCTGCTCCTGGAATATTACCCAATGGTTCGCGAATTTTATCAATAATTTCTTGCTGACTAAAATGACGTTCATCCCAATGTTTTAACGGAACTGTAATGAATACGATGTTAGGATCCCACTGCCCAACTACAGTGTAAATTGACTCAATTTCTCCGCTTTCAACATAAGGTAATAAAATATCTTCCATCTGCACAGCTTGCCTATCCATAAAATTAAGGCCAACCCCATCTGGGCCACGGGCAAAAATCCTAATTTTGCCGCGATCTTCTGTCGGTAATAACTCATTATCTAAATTGAAATAAAGTGCACCAGAGCCTGCAGCAACCAATAAACACGCAAAAAATGTTAACCACGCATGTTCAAGCACACCATGAATAGAGCGTTTATATATTGCTGCTAAACCATGTCCCAATTTAGCGAAAGGATGAAAACCACCTTGCTTTAATTTCAGCTTAGAGGTCAGTGCAGGTACTAATGAAAGGGCTACAAAGCTGGAAATAATTACTGCACCGGCTAGTACCCCACCAAATTCTCTAAACAGTCGCCCTGCTGTTGAAGGTAAAAAAGCGATAGGCACGAATACTGCGGCAAGTACTGCGGTCGTTGCTACTACCGCAAAAAATACTTCACGCGTGCCAATAACCGCTGCTGCACGCCTACCCAACCCTAAACCACGTTGCCGCTGTATGTTTTCACTCACCACAATCGCATCATCAACAATTAGACCGGTTGCTAACACTAATGCAAGCAAGGTGAGAATATTAATCGAAAAACCTAGTGCCCAAATAAGCGCGAGCGATCCAATTAATGCCACGGGTATTGCAAATGCGGGAACAAGGGTTGCTCGCCATGAGCCAATAAACACCCACAGCGTAATCACCACCAGCAATACAGTCAGTAATAAAGAGTTGATAACCTCATCAACGGAGCTTCTTATAAACTGTGCATCATCAGAGGTAAGCGTAAATTCCATTTCAGGAAAACGTTCGCGCATTCCTTCAATTAAGCTAAGAACTTCATCAGAGATTTCGATAGTATTTGACTGTGCTTGACGAATAATTTCCATACCAATCACAGGCGTGCCATTGAGTCTTACAAATGAACGCGGATCTGCAGGGCCAAAATACACCGCAGCGACATCACCAATCCGAGTATCATCACGAACAATAATATCGGCTACCTGCTCAGCAGAAATAGACGTTGCATCGGCACGCACAATCACTTGTTGATCGCTCGACTTTAAGCTTCCCGCTGGTACGTCAAAAGGCGCTTGACGAAGCACGTTAGCAATATCAGGCACAGTTAAATTAAAGCTACTCAGTTTAAGTGGGTCTATTCGAACGCGTAATACGCGTTCACGGTCGCCGTTTAAGCGTACATCAGCAACTCCAGGAATAGTTAAAAACTGCGGTGCTAAATCGACATCAACGCGCTCTGTTAGCGCCTCAAGTGATAAGCTGTCGCTTGATACCGTTAACGATACGACCGCTTCGACATCGTTATCGGCTTTTATAATAGATACACGTTCAACTTCCTCAGGTAATTCACGCTGAACACGCGCGACTGATTCTCGGGTTTCATTTGCTGCATCATCCAGATTAACACCGGGGCGAAACTCAACCACAATGCGAGCGTTATTCTCTTCACTTTGAGCGCGAATAGTCTTAACGCCACTTACCCTTGCTACCGCTCCTTCAAGCTTACTGGTCACCTCTGTATCAACAGTTTCAGGTGAGCCACCAGGAAATGAGGCTGAAACAGTAATTCGAGGTCTATCCACGTCAGGTAATTCACGAACTTCAACACCTGCAATCGCCGCAATACCAGCAATGATGATCAACAAATTCAGCACCACAATTAATACTGGCCGACGTATCGCCATTGATGGTAAATCTTCCATCATAGGTTGCTGTTTCATTATTGCTCCTTGGCCAGTTTAATATCATTAATATGAACTAACTCTTGGTCAGGTCGTAAACGCTGAACACCTTCAGTTACGAGTAAATCACCTTCTTTTAATCCACCGGACACGAGTAAACGTCCTGCTAATCGTTGTTCAATTTTGACATCAACACGGGTTGCTTTATTATCAGCACTTTTCCACACATAAGGGCCTGCAGCGCCCCACATCATGGCAGCTTCAGGTACTACAGCGAAATCATCACCAAGTATATTTATATTTACTCGAAAGCTCATCCCCGGCATAAACTGCTTGGCTGAGTTATCAAGTTTTGCTTTCGTTCTTAAAGTGCGCGTTTGTCCATTTATACGCGAATCCAATTGTGCAATTTTTGCCTCGTAAGCTTTTTCGCTAAGCCAAGGAGTCACTTCCACACTGCCTTTGCTTCGCAATACATTAACTGCGGCCTCTGGGGCATTAAAGTTAATGTAAAGCTCAGTTGTGTCATCAATCGTTGCAATAGCTGTTTGGGTGGTGATCCTATCGCCTACTTCAACGTCGGTAAGGCCCATCACGCCACTAAATGGGGCACGCACTTGGCGGTCTTCTAATTCAGTTTCAGCCTGAGTTAACTGAACTTTAGCCAGTTCAAATAAGGTTTTAGCATCATCTAGATCACTTTGTGGGACAGCTCCTCTGGCATGACTTTCAACTAATCGCTTCATAGTGCGCTGAGTATCTTGTAATGTAATTCGAGCTTCTGTAAGGGCTGCTTTTTGACGGCGAGAATCTAACTCAAGCAACAATTCACCTTTTTCGACATTGTCTCCTGGTTTAAAATGTACATGGGTGACTCTATCCCCTACAGCAGGATAAAGTGTTACTGAATGAATTGCCTCAGCGTTACCAACAGCTTTTATTTGCTGTTTTGTTTGTTCTAATCTAACGGGTTGTACAACAACATTTGCTGCATGCGCTACTGTTATAAAGCTAATACAGGCTAAAAATGTCCATGATTGAAATCTGCCAAGCTTCAAAATTTCACCTAAATAAGAATCGTTTTAATTGTTACGAAGTGTAACAGCTTTGTGATCAATAAGAAGATATGTTCGATTAATAGCAGTTCAGTGCGGCTAATGTCATTATAAAGACTGGTAAAGCTTATTAATCAAGGGCTGCAAGCAAAATATTATTAGCTAATTGATATAGCGCTGGTATTAAGTAAAGAGTAATTACTAGGAAGTGAGTAGTATGGCAATGGCTACTCACTTTTTAAATAAATCGAGCGACTAGATGTTTACTTTGGTAACTGTTAAAACCTAAACACAAGCGATGCCACGATTGTTTGTGTTGAAATATCAGCTATGTCGGTTTTTTCATAGTCGATTGTAGCTGCTACGTTATCATTAAAACCATAGCCAACACCAAAGCCCGTTAACAAGGATACTCCGGTATCACTTTTTTCAACCACGCTATAAGATTCTGCTGATTCTTGTAAGTAGCTAAAATCATTGTCCCAGACGTAGGCACCAGCGTGTGCTCTTAGGAAAAAGCTCCCCGTAATTGGGTAAGTGGCAATAATTCGTGTATCAAAAGAAAGTGTTTTAAAATCTCCCTCGTACACAGTCTCCTTGGTCGGTTCATTTTTATTATTGACCGTATCACGGTAAATATTAAAGTTTGCTTCTCCAGGTAAGCCTAGTCCCACCTCAACGGCAAAATATTGGTTAAACTGATAACCATAAAAACCTCTAAAGCCTTTACCTGACTGCTCATCACTGTAATTTAGTGGTGCGAAAGAACCTTGCTCTATCGAAGGGATAAAATTGATATCGTAATTATTATTTTGTAGAGCCAAACCAAAGTAACTGAACTCATTATTAGAATTGGCATGCGACAGTAACGGCATTAGGCATAGTGCCGCTGTTGTAAGCTTTAATTTCATAGATATCCTTCTCTTTTTGTTACAACATTCTTAAATAGCAAGGCAGGCTAATCGCTATATTTAGCCAATTTAAAGCTCTGTATAAAATATTTAAAATCAGTTGGTTGTATAAAATTTATCAAAAGTGGCGCTAATGTACACCATTAAGGAACAACATTAAAGTTTTCACTATAATTAAACGCAAAAAACCCCAGACAATGCTGGGGTTTCTATCAATTCATAGAGCTAAGAATTACTGTTGGCGCTGTGCTTCTTTTTGCGCTTTTTTAGCTTCTTTACGCTTACGAAGAACTTCTTGCGCTTCGTTACCGATGTGACCTTCGCCACGCGCTTGTGCTAATTCTATTTGCTTTTGACGCTCAGCAAAACGGGCACGTTGTTCTTCTGTTAGGCTGTCGTGACAGTGATGACACGAAACACCTTCCATGTATTCAGGCTTTTGCTTTTCGTCTTCAGTGATTGGCATACGACACGCGTGACATTGATCGTAAGAGCCTTTTTGTAAATCGTGATTTACCGCAACACGGTTATCGAAAACAAAACACTCACCTTCCCACATGGTTTCTTCTTTTGGTACTTCTTCTAAGTACTTAAGAATACCGCCTTCAAGGTGGAATACTTCGTCAAAGCCTTGCTCTTTCATGTACGCAGTTGATTTTTCACAGCGAATACCACCGGTACAAAACATAGCGACTTTCTTGTGTTTTTCAGGGTCGAGGTTTTCTTTTGCCCACGCTGGGAATTCACGGAATGTTTTAGTATTTGGATCAACCGCATTTTGGAAAGTACCGATCTCGATTTCGTAATCGTTACGCGTATCGATAAGAATCACTTCAGGATCTGAAATTAACGCATTCCAATCCGCTGGTTTTACGTATGTACCCACTACTTCACGTGGGTCGATACCTTCAACACCCATAGTTACGATTTCTTTTTTCAGTTTTACCTTAGTACGGTAGAACGGACATTCGTCATCGTATGACTCTTTAGTCACGATGTTGTCTAGGTTTGGTTGTGCATCTAACCATGCAAGTAGGTTATCGATACCTTCACGTTTAGCAGAAACAGTACCGTTGATACCTTCAGCCGCAAGTAACAAAGTACCGCGTACTTCATTGTCTTCCATTACTTTAAGTAGTGGTTGGCGGATCGCTTCAAAATCAGGAAGGGCTACAAATTTGTAAAGTGCGCAAACAACAAAGTGCTCGCTAGTTACATTGTCTTTATGAACAGCAGTCATGGTTTTACCTTTTGCTTTAAATGCCCATGAGGGGCGTTAACCGAATCGCAAATCCGGCGCATTGAGGGCGCGTATTTTACGCGAATTAGCGATAATTGCAAAAACTGATGCGAAATAGCTGTGTTTTTACTGTCTCCAAGTGAGGCAAGTGCGTTATAATGAACAAGATTTACAAATTTTGCTCATCGGAGATTACGCATTGCATTTTACTGAACTTGGGATTGATACACGCCTCGAAAAACAACTTGCGCATCAAGGCATCACCCAGCCCACTGACATTCAAGCTCACGCGGTACCAACAGCTATCGCAGGCCATGATATTTTTGCACAGTCAAAAACAGGATCGGGCAAAACGCTGGCGTTTTTATTACCTGCTGTACAGCGCGTAATGAAACAAAAAGCACTCAGTAAACGCGACCCTCGCGTTTTAATCGTTGCGCCTACCCGCGAATTAGCAACCCAAGTGTACAGCCAATTAAGGCTATTAATTGCCGGTACAAATATTAGTGCTGTAAAAGTACTGGGTGGTGAAAACTTTAACGACCAAATTAAAGCGCTTCGTAAAGACCCACACTTTGTAGTGGGTACTCCGGGGCGTTTAGCAGACCATTTGAGTCAACGTTCATTACAGCTTTCAGGGTTAGAGCTGTTAATTTTTGATGAAGCTGACCGTATTCTAGATTTAGGTTTTACCGAACAAGTTAAAATGATCAACGAACTTGCTGATCACCGATTACGTCAAACGTTATTGTTTTCAGCAACCCTTGACCATGCACAAGTTGATGCCCTATCACGTAACTTATTACGTTCACCAAAACAAATACTGTTAAGTGCCTCTAACGAGCAACATAGTGATATTACCCAGCAGCTTTATTTAGCTGATCATCTAGATCACAAAGAAGCCCTACTTGAGCACTTTGTAAAACAAGATAATGTTGGCCAATGCATTATTTTCACTGCAACACGTGCCGATACTCAGCGTTTAAGCCAATTGTTAAACGATAAAGGCTTTAAAGCGCAAGCACTTGCGGGTGATTTAACACAGGCTAAGCGCCTTGAAATTATGGACGCTTTTAGCCGTGAAAACTTTAAAATTTTGATCACTACCGATGTTGCATCACGTGGTCTTGATTTATTAAGCGTGACCCACGTAATTAACTTTGATCTACCAAAACATGCTGAAGAGTATGTGCATCGTATTGGTCGTACTGGTCGCGCGGGCTTTAAAGGAACAGCTATTTCGTTAGTGGGCCCGAAAGATTGGCCAAGCTACAAAGCAATTAAAGCATTTTTAAATGATGAATTAAGCTTTTTCACCGTTGACGGCCTTGTTGGTAAATTTAAAGGTCTGCGTGAGAAAAAACCAAACACAGTTTGGAATAAAGCAGAGAAAAAAGTGGCCGCTAAACCTGCTAAACCAAAACGCAAAGCAGCCCCTAAAAAGCCTAAAGCCCCTATTCAAGCACCAATTGATGTAGATGGTTTTGCTCCAATGCGCCGTAAGAAAAAGCCAGAACAGGAATAACAATGAGTATTTTAGGAACCACACAAACCCTTTTCGTTAACGAAATGTCTAACGAAGGTGCTTATTTAGATGGCCGTGATTTAGGCGAAGTATTCTTACCAAGCAAAGAAATTGATTACGAACTAGAAGCTGGCGACAGCGTGCAAGTATTCATTTACTTAGATCACGCAGGCCACCCAACAGGCACCACAAAAAAACCTTTAGCTGAAGTGGGCGAATATGCCCTACTACGTGTTAAAGCCATCAACAGCACTGGTGCGTTTTTGGATTGGGGCCTCGAAAAAGACGTACTAGCGCCATACAACGAACAAAAGCCAAAAATGAAAGACGGCTTTTCTTATCTTGTACGCTTATACCTAGATAACGCCAGCCAACGTATTTGTGCATCGAGCAACTTTAATAAGTTTTTATCGAAAGATGAGCCAACTTACTCTGTAATGGAAGAAGTTGACTTAATCGTTGCGGGTAAAACAGACCTAGGCTACAAAGTACTCGTGAACGAAGCCCACATTGGCGTTGTTTACTACAACACGGTATTTAAAAAGCTATTTGTTGGCCAGCGCTTAAAAGGCTTTATTCAAAAAGTACGTGAAGACGGCAAAATCGACGTACTACTTGAAAAACCAGGTATGGGCAAAGTGAACGACTTAGGCGAAAAAATCCTCGATAAATTAAAAGCCGAAGGCGGCGTACTTCACCTAGGTGATAAGTCAGACCCTGAAGCAATTAAAAAGACTTTCTCAACCAGTAAAGCAAACTACAAAAAAGCCATTGGCGGTTTGTTTAAGCAAGGTTTAATCGAGATTGAAGCAACATCTATTAGGTTGAAATAAGTTGCGAGTTGTGAGTTGTGAGTTGTGAGTTGTGAGTTGTGAGTTGTGAGTTGTGAGTTGTGAGTTGTGAGTTGTGAGTTGTGAGTTGTGAGTTGTGAGTTGTGAGTTGTGAGTTGTGAGTTGTGAGTTGTGAGTTGTGAGTTGTGAGTTGTGAGTTGTGAGTTGTGAGTTGTGAGTTGTGAGTTAGCAAGATATTGAATTATCTGAAAGAGTAAAGTGAAAGCTTTACTCTTTTTTGTTTTTTGCTAGGTTTGATAGCCGTTAGAAATTGGCATCGTAAATTTTCTAACGCTAATTTGAGTATTTTTCATTTAAAAGTAAAAGTCGGCATTGTGCCATAAGCATTCTTTCCAGATTCACTTATTTCTGTCCCAAAAAGAGTTAACGTAACTGCTCTAAGGGCGACTTCGAGCGAAAAGTAGATCTTAATTAGCTTTTAGTTGAGCGTCGGTCCCAGACTCAAAGTAGACACTTAAATACTCAGATTATTTCTCTCTTTGTGGTGAATAAGGTGTCAGCGTTCTGGAAATGATCGCTTTTAACAAAATGATTTAATTTGTTTTTTATAACAATGAGTTTGCATAACGACCCTATATTTGGCTCGCTATGACATTAGCCTTGGTTTCTCCCCTGAAAATTCTTGTTGCTTTTTAGTTAACTAATCCGTAAGTTTATGAATTATCGGATTTAAAAATAATTGGAATGGAGTTTATAGAGACAATATTTAAAAGTTCTATATGCTCTTCTGGTGATTAAGCTGTTAGGCAACTACATAAGGATTCGTTGTGAGAAGTATATTTCCTGGTCATTTTAGGCCTAAAGATGAAGATTTTAATAAACATTGGAAAAGTTCAACTTTTATTATAGATGCCAATGTTTTATTAAACTTGTACAGGTATTCAGACGCAACTAGGAAAGAACTACAAAATGCAATTACATCTTTAAAAGGAAGAGTTTTTATCCCTCATCAAGCCGCTAGTGAATTTCTTAGAAATAGGCTATCCGTTACGTCTGATCAATCGAAAGAATATACTAGCGCTATAAAAACTATCAAAGATTTAGTAAAAAAAATATCAATTAAAGATCGTCATCCTTTTATTAGTGATAGTAAGTTAACCGAATTAAATGAATTGTCTGATAGTGTTATTGAAAACCTCGAGTCGCAACAAAAGTTACTTTTAGATAAATTATCAAATGATGAAATTCTCGAATTTATCGAATTTACCTTTGAAGGTAAAACTGGGCAGCCATATGAAACTGAAAAAATTAAAGAACTTATAGGTGTCGGAGAGAGTAGGTACGAATCAAAAATTCCTCCTGGTTATAAAGATGCGGCAAAAGACTCAACTGAAGATCCAACAAGAAAATATGGAGACTTATTTGTTTGGTTGCAAACGATAGACTTCGCGAAAGCGAACAATTGCTCTGTCGTTTTTATAACGGATGATAAGAAAGAGGACTGGTGGCTAGAACAATCTGGTAGAACTATTTCTCCGCGACCAGAGCTGATTGAAGAGTTTATAAAAGAAACTGACCAACAATTCTGGATGTACTCTGTGAGTAGATTTATACAAGAAGCTGCTCGCATAAACAAGAAAGAGGTAGATCAAAATGTAATAGATGAAATACGCATTATTAGTGAGCAGCTAGAAAAAAGGTCCAAAGAAATTGCTAATAAAAATATGAAAATCTCTTTTAATAAGAAGAATCACTCACCATCTATACAAGTATCTCAAGAAGTCAGCGTTTGTAATGAAAACGAAAATGTAGGTGTAATTGTTGTGAGTCTAGACCATGACATGCGTTACGCTACGGGAAGTGGTAAATTCAGCCCTCAACTATGCGATGTACCTGAATTTGATGTTGATTTTATTGATGGCCCTGTCGACCTTAATGGTCTCGAAAGAGAAATACATATTAGTTTTGGCTGCGGAACAGTTAGAGATTTCAATGTTCACATGAAAGGAAAGCAAAAGGCTCTCCCTGCGGGGGATTACGTATTCCATTATAGAGCTTTCGTTGATTTTGACGATGAAATTGAGACTGAAGTTGAAGAGTAGTAGTTGCCTAACAAGTACCTAAACCAAAGGACGCCAAAGCTTGGCGAAGCCCTCCAGAGGGAATAGCGGCTCTACCATCGCTTTGGTATGGAACAATCTTCACTCCCTTTATATCTTACCTTAGGGTGGTGCTGGTTTCTATAAAGTTACTTTCGCTCAATGACTACAGATAATTACCTTTAGGTTTATATGAATATAGATAAAGATGGCTTGATATATCATTATACTTCAGTCCAAGGTTTTCTTGGCATAATTGAAACTCAATCGCTATGGGTTACAAGTATAAATGGTGTTAATGATAGTCTTGAGGGGAAGCTTCATGACACACTTCTTAAATCTGCTTTAGATAAATTAACGCTTAGTCCGCTTGATATAATTGAATTTATGGAAAAGTACCAGAAGTCAAACCCTGTAACATCTCACTTGCGTAAGATACCTGATATGGAGAGTAACCCTGAATTTATTGATACCTTACAAGATCTTTGTAAAGGAAGTATAGGTGAACTAATATCATCTTCTTTAAATTTTATTTCAACAGCTTTACTCCCGCATATCTGCTGTTTCTCACAACAAAGAGATAAGCTTAGTCAGTGGAGAGCATATGGTGATGATGGTAAAGGAATTGTTCTAGCTTTTGATAGAAGTGAGATAGAATCATCAATGAATAGAGACTTAGGTTTTCCAGTTGAAATTAGAGATGTAATGTATGATAAAGCTGAGCAAGAAAGCTATAGTAAAAAATTAGTTCAACGATTGATCCGTCATATGATTGTTAGTCAGAGTAACAATAGTTTAGATTCGATTAATGCTAGTAAAGATTATTTTTCTTCACCTCTACTCTTTAAACATCATAGTTTCAGTGAAGAAGAAGAAGTTAGACTGATCTATAACTCTAACAACGCCAAAGATAGTAAATTTAAATGTATTAACGGGAATATTGTTTCTTACTATGAGCATACTTTCCCCGCCCGAAGCTTAAAGGGCATTGTTTTAGGCTCAAAGTGCTCTTTACTAACAGATACAAACGATTTTAAAGCATTTATTAGTCGAAATTTCAAACACGTTTTAGATTATGGTTTTATTGAAAAATCAGAGTCTTCATATCGGTAATTTATCATAATTGAACTATTGTTGTTATTTTTGATGGGGTCTATAAAAGTTTGTGCCTCAGGTCTTGCTTATGACCAAGTCTCCTATGGACACAAAGCACGCATTCGTCCAAACTCATTTATGTCCATAAACGAGTTTATTCGCCCGTCTAATTCTCGTTTGTAGATGACCTAGATAATTTTTTCAGAAATTGCAACAAACAAAAAGAGCACTGTATATAGCGCGATATAAATCACGCATACAATGCTCTTTAGAGACTATTTTAAAATAAAGAAGGTTATTATTTTAGTGAGTCGTTAATTTCTTTTAGTGTTGCAACTGGGTCTGCCGATTGGGTGATTGGGCGGCCTACAACTAAATAGTCGCTGCCATCTTCTACGGCTTGTTTTGGTGTCATGATGCGTTTTTGGTCTCCTGCATCGCTGCCTGCTGGGCGAATACCAGGCGTAACCAGTTTAAAGTCTGCACCGAGTTCTGCTTTTAGCTTTTTCGCTTCTTGTGCTGAGCACACTACCCCATCAAGGCCTGACTCTTTGGCAAGGTTTGCTAGATAAATCACTTGCTCTTCTGGTGTTTTATCTACACCTAAACGACTAAGTTCTGCAGCATCCATACTGGTTAGTACAGTTACTGCAATCAGTAATGGAGCATCATCACCAAACTGCTCTAAAGCTTGTTTTGCTTTGGTCATCATTTCAACGCCGCCAGAGGCATGCACGTTAACCATCCATACACCCATTTTTGCAGCTGCTGTTACAGCTTTAGCCACTGTGTTTGGAATATCGTGAAATTTTAGGTCTAAAAATACATCAAAACCTAAGTCGATTAGTTCCTTAACAAAGCTAGGACCAAAATACGTGAACATTTCTTTGCCTACTTTAAGACGACACGTATCAGGCGATAATTGCTTTACAAACGCAAGAGCTGTTTGTTGATCATCATAATCAAGGGCAATTAATACTTTTTTTGAATCTTCGACAGACATAACTTTCCTAAAAACTAATGGACTAATATGAATTAAAAACCGTCTATGCCACGGCTTGGAACAATTGTTTCCCAGTGCTTACAAGATGGACATACCCAATAAATGGTATGACTAGTAAAGCCACAGTGTTGGCACTGAAAATCAGGTTTGGTTGCAATATAAGATGTTACTAGCTTATCAATTTGGTCTAGCACATCTTTAATATCGTTGTTTTGTTTGGCAAGTAGCTGTAATAAAAAGCTAAAGCCACGAATAGTCGGATGACGCTTTAAACTATCCGTTAAAAATTTTATTGCTTGATCAATATGACCTTGTTCTAGTAAAGCTTGGCAGTGTTTTATTTTTATAAGGACCCCACCCTTATCGAGCAACTCGTTGAGTAGCTCATGGAATTGATGAGTTAAATTAAGCTTTTCGTAACTTATAGCTAGCTGTTCAACAAATACAGGGGCAAAAAAGGTAAATTGGCAAATTAGCTCACGCCAATAGTAGATTGCTTTTACGTAGTCTTCTTTAATAAATGCACTGTGGCCAAGCTCATACAATGGGCGAATAGCTTTGTGGTTTAAGCTAATTGCTTTACGCATAATTTGCGTATCATTATCTTGTAAGGCCGCTTCACAGTAAAAGTTGGCAATGGCTTTTATATGTTGAGGTTTAGTGAACAAATCACTGTGTGCCTCGTACATATTAATGCCTTTTTCCCATTCACGGGTTTGTGAATAAAGATTAATAATTGGCTCTAACGCTTCTTTGTTTCCTGCCTTTACAAGCCAAACTAAATGCTCTTCTGCGCCATCCAATAAGCCTGCCATAATATAATCTTCTGCTAGCTCAAGGCGACTAGTAGCAGCTTGTTGCTCATCAAGGCTTGGGTGTTTTAATAACAGCTCATGAATTTTAATTGCGCGGTCGAGCTCGCCACGGCGGCGGAACATGGTTGCAAGTGTTGAGTAGTGTTCAACTGAATCAGCAGCGACTTCAAGTAGATTAATAAGGTGTTCTAAGCCTTGATCTTCTTCTCTGTCTAAGAGAAATTTAAGGCCTTTAGAATATTCAGAGGTGATTTGTCTATTAAGCTGATGAGCTTGGTTTTTAGCACTGTTTTTACCCATTATCCAACCGTAACCGGCTGCAACGGGTAAAAGTAAAAACAGAAGCTCAATCATGGTTAGGTGTCTTTATTAGCAACAAGCTTTTTATTGTTTTTTTCAGGCGCTAACTTTTTCTTTAAGCGATAATTTTGCCACTTTAACTGCGAAAACAGTGTAAAGCTTATAAAACAACCAATGGCGACACCTAAAACAAAGCAGATACTTATTACAACAGCTAAGGGCAACGTATTACTGGCAATTAAATAATTGATTTGCACCAATTGTGGATTTTGTGAACCAAGTACAAACGCAATAAATAAACACAGCGCTATTAATACAATTTTTAATACCCTAAACAAGTAACTACTCCTGTATAAAACTAGGCAATACTCTCATTTACGCGATCACGTAATTCTTTACCTGGTTTAAAATGTGGTACGTGCTTACCGTCTAACTCAACTGTTTCGCCAGTCTTTGGATTACGACCTGTGCGTGGAGAACGATAATGCAATGAGAAACTTCCAAAGCCACGGATCTCAATACGATCTGAGCTAGATAATGAACCGGCCATTTGTTCAAGAATTTCTTTAACGGCATTTTCAACATCTTTCACTGGGATGTGTGCGTGTTGTTCAGCTAGTTGTTCTATCAATTCTGACTTAGTCATAACGTTTCCTTAAAAAGAGATAAAGGAAGGGCAAAACTGCCCTTCCAATTAAAGACTATAGATTAGTCTTTTTGAGCATTTTTGAATGCTGCAGCCATTGCGTTTTCGAACGCAGGCTCTTCTTTCTTAAGCTTCTCTAGTACTTCTTTCTCTTCTGCTTCGAAAAGAGCTTTAACTGATAAGCTTAAAGTGCGGTTCTTACGATCAACACCAACGTATTTCGCTTCGATTTCGTCGCCTTCAGAAACTACAGTTGTAGCATCTTCAACACGCTCTTGAGCGATATCAGCTACACGGATGTAACCTTCAACGCCTTCGATTAGCTCAACAGTTGCGCCTTTCGCATCAACTTCAGTCACTTTACCTTTAACAATAGCACCTTTTTTGTTTGCGTCCAGGTAGTTATTGAAAGGGTCAGCTTCGATTTGCTTAACGCCTAGAGAGATACGCTCACGCTCTGGGTCAACTTGCAGTACGATAGCAGTGATTTCGTCGCCTTTCTTGAATTCACGTACAGCTTCTTCGCCTGGCGTGTTCCAAGAAATGTCTGAAAGGTGAACAAGACCGTCAATACCGCCTTCAAGACCGATGAAGATACCGAAGTCAGTGATTGATTTGATCTTACCAGTAACTTGGTCGCCTTTGTTTTGTAGACGAGCAAATTCTTGCCATGGGTTAGCAATACATTGCTTAAGACCAAGAGAAATACGACGACGCTCTTCGTCGATTTCAAGAACCATAACTTCAACAGTGTCACCTAGTGAAACAACTTTTGAAGGGTGGATGTTCTTGTTAGTCCAATCCATTTCAGAAACGTGTACTAGACCTTCTACGCCTTCTTCGATTTCAACGAAACAACCGTAGTCAGTAAGGTTAGTTACACGACCAGAAAGCTTAGAACCTTCTGGGTAACGACCAGCGATAGCTGCCCATGGATCTTCGCCAAGCTGTTTAAGGCCTAGAGATACACGAGTTTTCTCTTTGTCGAATTTAAGAACTTTAACTGCGATTTCGTCGCCAACATTAACGATTTCTGAAGGGTGCTTAACACGCTTCCACGCCATGTCTGTGATGTGTAGTAGACCGTCAACACCACCAAGGTCAACGAACGCACCGTAGTCAGTAAGGTTCTTAACGATACCTTTAACTTCTTGACCTTCAACAAGGTTAGCAAGAAGTTCTTCACGCTCTTGTGAGTTTTCTGATTCGATAACTGCACGGCGAGAAACAACTACGTTGTTACGTTTTTGGTCAAGCTTGATTACTTTGAACTCAAGCTCTTTACCTTCAAGGTGAGTTGTGTCACGTACTGGACGAACATCAACAAGTGAACCAGGTAGGAAAGCACGGATTGAATCAACTTCAACAGTGAAACCGCCTTTAACTTTACCGTTGATAACACCAGTAACAGTTTCTTGCTCTTCACACGCTTTCTCAAGACGGATCCACGCTTCGTGACGCTTCGCTTTCTCACGAGAAAGGATAGTTTCACCGAAACCGTCTTCGATTGCATCTAGTGCAACATCTACTTCGTCGCCAACAGCAACTTCTAGTTCACCAGCAGCATTTTTGAATTGCTCAGCAGGGATTGCACTCTCAGATTTAAGACCAGCATCAACAAGTACGATGTTGTTCTCGATTGAGATAACTGTACCTTTAACGATAGAGCCTTGCTCTGCTTCAAAACCCTTTAGGCTTTCTTCAAATAACTGCGCAAAATTTTCTGACATTATACGTCTCTAAATAATTAAATAACCAATTAGCAACCATGCTGCATGGGGTTGTTAAAATAGCACTGGCCTCCTGCCGGCACCTTAAAAAATTTACTTTTTAGCTTTAGGAAGCTTACCTGCAAGTACTGCTTCATCTAACAAAGTTACAACTTTATCAAACACTTGCATTGCATTAAAATCACTTGTGTCGATTTCAATCGCGTCATCTGCAGGTACAAGCGGCGCAACTTCACGATTCATATCGCGATGATCACGCGCCTTTATATCCTCAAGTAGACCACTTAGTGTAACATCTAGACCACGTTCGTTCAACTCTGCAAAACGTCGACGCGCACGCTCCTCAGCAGAAGCTGTCAAATATATCTTTAGTGGAGCATCAGGGAACACGACCGTTCCCATATCACGACCATCAGCAATTAAACCATTTTCAGTTCTAAATGCTCGCTGGCGGCGTAACAATGCTTCTCTAACTCGCGGCAGTGCTGCTACTTTTGAGGCAGCAGCCCCTACTTCTTCGTTTCTAATTGTGGTTGTGACATCCTCGCCTTCCAAAATAATTTTCGATGTGTGTGCTTGGCTATCAACCAAAAATTGCACATCTAAATTTGCAGCAAGAGGAACAAGACCTTCTTCATTGTCTAATTCAATTTGATGATGGAGTGCCGCAAGTGACAACACACGATAAATCGCGCCGCTGTCTAATACATCCCAACCTAATTTCTCGGCTAACAAGCGGCAAACAGTTCCTTTACCTGAACCACTTGGGCCATCTATGGTGATAACGGGCATTGATAACGCCTGCATTTATAACCTCCTGCAATGCACACCAAAATAAAACCGCGATATTATACGTCAGTTCTGATAATAGATCCGCATTTAGAGTGTAACTTTTTATATTTTCTTCTGTTTTATTGACTTGAGACAGACTCTAGTACTTTGAAAAACGTTGGAAAAGTTTTGTATGTACACTTAGGATCGTTAATGGTTATTGGCTTACCACCAACTGCCACCATCGCAAAGCACATGGCAATACGGTGGTCGTTGTAAGTATCAATCGCTACATCGTTAAATGTTTTAGGTGGTGTAATTTCGATGAAATCTTCCCCTTCAACAACCTCAGCACCTACTTTTCGAAGCTCTGTGGCCATGGCATACAAGCGATCTGTTTCTTTTACACGCCAGTTATAGATATTGCGAATGGCCGTTTTACCTTTTGCAAAAAGCGCAACAGTTGCCAGCGTCATTGCCGCATCAGGAATTGCATTGGCATCAATATCTACAGCGTTCAGCTCTCCCTTACGAACCACCAGTTTTTCATCGTACCAATCAATTTTAGCGCCAACTTGTTCCATGACTTTGGCAAAACCAATATCGCCTTGAACAGATGCAGCACCTACCCCATTGATCTCAATTTCGCCGCCCGCTATTGCAGCAGCCGCAACGAAGTAAGAAGCACTAGATGCATCCCCTTCAACCATTATACGTTCAAGTGCTTGATACTGTTGACAGCCTTTAACGTAAAACGTTTCGTAATTGTCATGGCTCACAATAACGCCAAAACGCTTCATCACATCAAGGGTGATATCGATATAAGGTTTTGATACCAAGGTGCCTTTAATAGTGATTTCTGTGTCGCCATTAAATAGCGGGGCTGCCATTAATAATGCAGTTAAAAATTGACTTGAAATGCTGCCATCAATCTCAACTTTACCACCGTTGATTTTGCCGCCTTTAATGGCCAGAGGCGGATAATCTTTACTTTTTAGGTATTCAACATCACCGCCAAGTGCTTGTAGCGCATCCACCAAATGGCCGATTGGGCGCTCTTCCATACGAGGCTCACCCACCAGTTGGTATTCGCCTTCAACAGCAGCTAAAACAGCTGTAAGTGGACGATAAGCAGTACCGGCATTGCCTAAAAATAGCGGCTCGCTAGGTGTTTTAAATTTACCGGCAACACCTTCGACAGTTGCCACTGTTTTATCTTCATTAAGCGATACATTAACGCCTAAAAGTTTTAGTGCACCTAACATATGACGAATGTCATCACTATCAAGTAGGTTTTCTACAACTGTGGTGCCCTCTGCCAGCGCTGCTAACAGTAAAATACGGTTTGATAAACTTTTTGAGCCAGGCAGTGTCACACTGCCATTTACCTTTGTAATCGGTTCAAGACGAAGCTGTTCCATAATTAGCTGTTCTCCTTGGCGAATTTATCCATAAAATTAACCAAAGCTTGAACACCTTCTAACGGCATCGCGTTATAGATACTTGCACGCATACCACCGACAATACGGTGGCCTTCAAGAGCTAATAAACCAGCTTCTTTTGACTCACTGATAAACTTGTCATTAAGCGATTCATCGTTTAACCAAAACGGTACGTTCATACGAGAACGGCAATGCTTAGCAACTTTATTATTATAAAAATCAGAGTTATCAATAAAACTGTAAAGTAGCTCTGCTTTTGCGATATTTTGCTCTTCCATGGCTTTAACGCCGCCATTTGCTTCGAGCCACTCAAAAACTTCAGCCGCTAAGTACCACGCAAATGTAGGTGGTGTGTTATACATGCTGCCTTGTTTTGCTTCTAAGGCGTAATCAAGAATACCTGGCTTTGCAAGGCCCTCACGCTCAAGTAACGTTTTGCGGATAATAACAATCGATAAGCCAGACGGACCGATATTCTTTTGTGCACCAGCGTAAATAAGATCAAACTGATTCACATCAATTTCACGCGATAAAATAGTCGAAGACATGTCAGCCACAATGGGAGCTGACGGATGTGAAGGCACATCAAAAATTTCAATACCATCTACGGTTTCATTTGGACAATAGTGAATGTAAGACGCATCCGCAGGTAATTCCCAGCTGCTCGCTGGTTTAATAGAGAACTGGCCATTTTGCTGCTCATCATCACGCACATTGATGCTTTCAACGGCAGTGAATTTTGCCGCTTCTGAAGTCGCACCTTTCGACCATACACCGTTTTCACAATAAACAGCGGTTTTATCATTAAGGTGAAGATTAAGCGGAACTGCGCTGAATTGACCACGGCCACCGCCGTGCATAAATAACACTTCAAATTCATCGCTAATATTCATTAAACGACGCAGGCTAGCTTCACATTTAGCAGTGAGCTCTATGAAATCACTACTGCGATGGCTGATTTCCATCACTGATACACCTAAACCTTGCCAATCTATAAATTCTTTTTGTGCTTTTTGCATAACTGCCGGCGGCAGCATTGCCGGTCCTGCACAAAAATTATATTTAGTCATTACTTTGCCTCATTCCAGTAATTATAGTGCTAATAAAAAAAGCGGCCGAAGCCGCTTTTTAAATCAATGTTATTCTGAAGGTGGGTTATCACCCGTTTCTTCAGGATTTGTATCGACTACTTCAACGGCCTCGCCTTCGATGGCTTCAAGCTCATCAACTTCGATTTCTTCGATACGTTGTAAACCAACTACTTGCTCTTCGTCAATAGTTCGTATCAAAATAACGCCCTGAGTATTACGACCAACCGTAGAAACCTCGTTTACACGGGTACGTACTAAGGTTCCGCGATTCGAGATAATCATGATTTCGTCGTTGTCGTCAACTTGTACTGCACCAACCACAGCGCCATTACGCTCGCTTACTTTGATTGACACAACACCTTGTGTTGCACGGCTCTTAGATGGGTAATCTTCTAGTGCAGTACGCTTACCATAACCGTTTTCTGTCACAGTGAGGATTGCACCATCTGATTTAGGTACGATTAACGACACAACACGTTGATCGTCTGCCATCTTGATACCACGAACACCTGTTGCTGTACGACCCATTGGACGTACACCTTTGAAGCGGATTTCTGGGTTACCGTTTTCGTCTAGAACTGGGTTACCGTTTTCATCAACGACAGCTGATTCTTCCGCTTCTTTAAAGCGAACAACTTTACCCGCATCAGTGAATAGCATGATTTCATTCGTGCCATCAGTGATATCAACACCAATTAGGCTATCGCCTTCATTTAGGTTCACAGCGATGATACCACTCGCACGTTGACGGCTGTATGCTGTAAGTGGTGTTTTCTTAACTGTACCAAATGCAGTCGCCATGAAGATGTATTTATCTTCTTCGTACTCACGTACCGGTAAGATAGCAGTAATACGTTCATCAGCTTCAAGTGGTAATAAGTTAACAATTGGCTTACCACGCGCTGCACGGCTTGCAAGTGGCAACTGATATACTTTAAGCCAATACAAGCGACCTGCCGTTGAGAAACACAGGATTGTATCGTGTGTGTTAGCAACCAATAGACGTTCAATGAAGTCTTCATCTTTCATCTTCGTTGCTGACTTACCTTTACCACCACGACGCTGTGCTTCGTAATCAGATAATGGTTGATACTTAACATAACCTTCGTGAGAAAGCGTTACTACCACGTCTTCTTCATTAATTAGGTCTTCAAGGCTAATATCGTGAGCTGCTGCACTGATTTCAGTACGACGTTCGTCACCATATTGCTCTTTAATTTCTACTAGCTCATCGCGGATAACTTCCATTAGACGCTCTGGGCTTGAAAGAATGTGTAAAAGCTCGGCAATTAGATCAAGGAGTGTTTGGTACTCGTCTAAGATCTTCTCATGCTCAAGACCCGTTAGCTTGTGTAAACGTAAGTCTAGAATTGCTTGTGCTTGTTGCTCAGATAAATAGTATTGACCGTCACGGATACCTAAATCAGCCGCTAACCAATCAGGACGTGCTACGTTATCTTCACCAGCTTTTTCAAGCATTGCTTTAACAGTGCCTAGTTCCCAAGAACGTGCTGTTAAAGCAGCTTTTGCTTCTGCTGGTGTTGGTGACTTACGAATAAGTTCGATAATTGGGTCGATATTCGCAAGGGCAATCGCTAAACCTTCAAGCGTGTGAGCACGGTCACGGGCTTTACGTAAATCGAATACGGTACGACGTGTAACAACTTCACGGCGGTGTACGATAAACGCTTCAAGCATTTCTTTAAGGTTGAAACACTTAGGTTGGTTGTTATCTAGTGCAACCATATTCATACCGAACACAGTTTGTAACTGAGTTTGTGCATAAAGGTTGTTTAAGATTACTTCACCAACATCACCACGTTTAATTTCGATAACGATACGCATACCGTCTTTATCTGATTCATCACGTAGTGCGCTAATACCTTCAATCTTCTTATCTTTAACAAGCTCAGCGATCTTTTCGATAAGACGCGCTTTGTTAACTTGATAAGGGATTTCGTGAACGATGATTGTTTCACGACCGGTTTTTTCGTCAACTTCGATTTCAGCACGAGCACGGATATATACTTTACCACGACCGGTTAAGTACGCTTGCTCAATGCCTTTTTTACCATTGATAATCGCCGCAGTCGGGAAATCCGGACCTGGGATATATTCAATAAGGTCAGCAATTGACATATCAGGGTTTTGAATAAGCGCTAAACAACCATTGATAACTTCTGTTAAGTTATGAGGCGGAATGTTTGTTGCCATACCAACCGCGATACCTGAAGAACCGTTCACTAATAAGTTAGGTACTTTTGTAGGTAATACGTCAGGAATTTGCTCAGTACCGTCGTAGTTAGGTACGTAATCAACCGTTTCTTTTTCTAAGTCAGCTAATAATTCATGTGACATTTTCGCCATACGGACTTCCGTATAACGCATTGCTGCCGCAGAGTCACCGTCAACAGAACCAAAGTTACCTTGGCCGTCAACTAGCATATAGCGTAATGAGAAAGGCTGCGCCATACGAACGATGGTGTCATATACCGCGCTGTCGCCATGTGGGTGGTACTTACCGATTACGTCACCAACAACACGTGCTGATTTCTTGTAAGGTTTATTCCAATCATTATTGAGTTCGTTCATTGCGAATAGAACACGGCGGTGAACTGGCTTTAAGCCGTCACGTACGTCTGGCAATGCACGTCCTACGATTACACTCATCGCATAATCAAGGTAGGAATTTTTTAATTCATCTTCAATATTGACTGGCAGAATTTCATTGGCGAGATCAGTCATTTGATTTCACATTCCTTCAGTATTGACTCATAAAGAGGCAAAGCGCCGTCTTCAGAGCTTTAGTTATTATTTCCAGACCATGCTATCACAATTTATTTAGATTTACAGGCGCTAAATCTTTGCGATTTATTAATTTACCCCTATATAATGGCCTCAGATTGACGAGGAAGTTTTTTATGACCGAACATCAAAATGTAGATAATGCAGAAATTGCAAAGTTTGAAGCCATCGCAGAACGTTGGTGGGATCGCGACGGAGAGTTCAAACCTCTTCATGAAATAAATCCTCTTCGCTTGGATTTTGTTGCCGATAAAGTGGGCGGCTTATTTGATAAGGAAACCTTAGATGTTGGCTGTGGCGGCGGCATTTTAAGTGAAAGCATGGCACGTATGGGCGCAAAAGTGACCGG
Organism: Pseudoalteromonas sp. N1230-9; assembly: GCF_032716425.1. Classification (NCBI taxonomy): domain Bacteria; kingdom Pseudomonadati; phylum Pseudomonadota; class Gammaproteobacteria; order Alteromonadales; family Pseudoalteromonadaceae; genus Pseudoalteromonas; species Pseudoalteromonas sp. N1230-9. Next base: position 1,721,807 of record NZ_CP090419.1, on the reverse strand, counting down.
CATCGATATGGGTCAAGAGCCTTTAACCGTTGCCAAACTACACAGTTTGGAAACCGGCGTGCCCGTTGATTATATTAAAGTACCCGCAGAAGAGTTTGCGGCTGAGCATCCTGCTCGCTTTGATGTGATCACCTGTATGGAAATGCTGGAGCATGTTCCAGATCCTGCTTCTATTATTCGTGCTGTAGCAGAACTTGCCAAACCAGGTGCTGATGTATTCTTTTCAACATTAAATAAAACCCCGAAAGCATACTTATTTGCCATTGTTGGCGCTGAAAAGCTTTTAAAAATGGTGCCCGAAGGTACTCATGACCATAAGAAGTTTATAAAACCTGCTCAGCTTATTGCGTGGGCAGAGGAAGCGGGGTTAAAAGTAAGAGCCAGTACAGGCCTTACCTATAATCCGTTTTCTAAGCAGTACAGCTTAAATGATGATGTCAGTGTTAATTACATTCTTCACTTTGAGAAACTAGCCTGATGAGTGGTGTACAAACACCCTCTATCGATTTCGATGCCTTTATCTTTGATTTAGATGGCACACTACTCGATACCGCAGATGACTTAGGTGGCGCATTAAACCGTGTGTTAGCTGATGCCAATGTGGCGCCTGTTGCTGAGCATGTTTATCGCCCCGCTGCTTCTAATGGTGCAAATGCATTATTAGAAGTAGGCTTTGGTGATAAATGGCCCGAACTTGAACAGCTCACCTTGCGCCAGCAGCTTCTTGACTACTACGCCGCAGATATTGCTGTGCACAGTAAATGTTTTAAGGGTATAGAGCAGCTCTTAGTTGCACTTGAACAAAAAGACATTAAATGGGGCATTATGACTAATAAACCTAGTTTTTTAACAGAGCCCTTAGTCAAAGCAATCCCTTCTTTAAGTAATGCTATGGCTGTGGTGAGCGGAGATACACTAGACGTGGCTAAGCCATCTCCAGATCCACTACTGCACACTGCTGAGATCTTAGACGTTGATCCGAGCCGTTGTTTGTATATCGGTGATGCTGAACGTGATATCCAAGCAGCAAAAGCAGCCAATATGTATAGTGCTACTGCTTTATGGGGCTATATACCCAGTGTTGATGCTGCTCTGGATTGGCAAGCTGATTTCAATTGGCATTCGCCTATTGATGGATTTAACCATATATAGTGCTATATTTAAATTTAGATACTATATATTGTGATCGGTTTGAGTTTTGAGCATTCTTTGACGATAAAAAAAACAGTCAAAATTTATTTTTAAAAACGGTAAATTTTCTAGATCTTGAGTTGATTTTTACAAATTTCATCATCAATGAATGGTCAAAGGTTAATGCTCACTAACACAATGTGCTTATCCAATAGTTATCCACAAATAGGGGCATTTCTGTCCCTTGCAAATGATCGCAGACCACACTATCTTGTGATCTGCAATTTAAAGAACACCAGATATTGTGGCTAAATGTTATTCAATTCACACAATCTAGTGTTTAATAATAAAAATTATACTGAAGAATAAGTTTTCACTAAAAATATAATTTCCCAAGGAATACAGGCAAGACTATGAACCAACAGCTATCTGTAAGCAAACGTGACGGCCGTAAAGAGTCACTTGATCTAGATAAGATCCATCGCGTGATCGCCTGGGCCGCCGAAGGTCTAAATAACGTGTCTGTCTCGCAAGTTGAATTAAAATCACATATTCAATTTTACGATGGAATTCGTACCGATGACATTCATGAAACTATCATCAAAGCGGCAGCTGATCAGATCTCTAAAGATACGCCTGACTACCAATACCTTGCTGCTCGATTAGCTGTATTCCATTTACGTAAAAAAGCGTACGGCCAATTTGAGCCACCACGCTTATACGATCACATCACGAAATTAGTTGAAGACAAACGTTATGATCAACACTTACTTGTTGATTATACCGAGCAAGAAATCGATGAGTTAGATTCTTATATTGATCACAACCGCGACTTAAACTTCAGCTATGCTGCTGTAAAACAGCTAGAAGGGAAATATTTGGTTCAAAACCGTGTTACTGGTGAAATTTACGAAAGTGCACAGTTTTTATATATCTTAGTTGCTGCAAGCTTATTCTCTGATTATCCAAAAGAGACGCGTCTTGACTACATCAAGCGCTTTTATGATGCAGTATCTACATTCAAAATTTCATTACCAACACCAATCATGGCCGGTGTGCGTACGCCTACGCGCCAGTTCAGCTCATGTGTACTTATCGAGTGTGGTGATAGCCTAGATTCTATTAATGCGACATCGTCTGCGATTGTTAAGTATGTTTCGCAACGTGCAGGGATTGGTATTAATGCGGGTCGCATTCGTGCGCTTGGCAGCCCAATCCGCAACGGTGAAGCGTACCACACAGGTTGTATCCCGTTTTATAAGCATTTCCAAACAGCGGTTAAAAGCTGTTCACAAGGTGGTGTACGCGGCGGCGCAGCAACCCTATTCTACCCATTATGGCACTTAGAAGTTGAAAACTTATTAGTTCTTAAGAACAACCGTGGTGTTGACGATAACCGTGTTCGTCACCTTGACTACGGTGTACAGTTCAACAAATTAATGTACAGCCGTTTAATTAAAGATGATTATATCACTTTATTTAGCCCATCAGATGTACCTGGTCTATATGACGCATTCTTTGAAGATCAAACGAAGTTTGATGAGCTATACATCAAGTACGAGCAAGATGAGTCAATTCGCAAAAAACGTATTAAAGCGATTGAGTTATTCTCAATGTTTGCACAAGAGCGTGCAAGCACAGGTCGTATCTACTTACAAAATGTTGACCACTGTAATACACACAGCCCGTTCATTTCGACTGTGGCACCAATTCGTCAATCTAACCTATGTTTAGAAATTGCATTACCAACTAAGCCACTTAGCAATGTAATGGATGAAGAAGGCGAAATTGCACTGTGTACTTTGTCTGCGTTTAACTTAGGTGCAATTGAATCACTTGAGGAATTAGAAGAGCTTGCTGAACTTGCGGTTCGTGCGCTTGATAACTTACTTGATTTCCAAGACTACCCTGTTCCAGCAGCAAAAAACGCGACTATGGGTCGTCGTACGTTAGGTATTGGTGTAATTAACTTTGCTTACTACTTAGCGAAAAATGGCAAGCGTTACTCAGACGGCAGTGCAAATGCGCTGACTCACAAAACATTTGAAGCAATTCAATATTACCTAATGAAAGCGTCAAATGAATTAGCGAAAGAACGTGGTGCATGTCCGAAATTTAACGAGACTACGTATTCTCAAGGCATTATGCCAACAGATACTTATAAGCGTGACTTAGATCAGTTCTGTGAAGAGCCACTTCACTTAGACTGGGATTCATTACGCGAAAGCATTAAAGAGCACGGTATGCGTAACTCGACGCTGTCTGCACTAATGCCTTCAGAGACATCATCGCAAATCTCTAACGCAACAAATGGTATTGAACCACCACGTGGTCATATCAGTGTTAAAGCAAGTAAAGATGGTATCTTAAAGCAAGTAGTACCAGAGTATGAAAATCTGAAAGATAACTACGAGCTACTGTGGGATATTCCTTCAAACGATGGTTACTTACAACTTGTTGGTATTATGCAAAAATTCGTTGACCAAACGATCTCTGCAAACACGAACTATGATCCATCTAAGTACGAAGGCGGTAAAGTACCTATGAAGGTGCTATTAAAAGATTTACTAACTGCGTATAAACTCGGTGTTAAAACCCTGTACTATCACAACACCCGTGACGGTGCATCTGACTCTCAAGATGAGTTGACACCCGAGGTTGAAGATGACAGTTGTGCAGGCGGCGCTTGTAAAATCTAATTAAATTAATAACATAACAAAGGCGGGCTCATTAGCCCGCTTTGTCCTGACTGTTTTTTGAGAAATCACTATGTCATATACAACTTTTAGTCGAAACCATAATAACCAATTACAAGAACCGATGTTTTTCGGCCAAACGGTAAACGTGTCACGTTACGATCAACAAAAGTACCCTATTTTCGAAAAGCTAATCGAAAAACAATTATCGTTTTTCTGGCGCCCAGAAGAGGTTGACGTAAGTAAAGATCGCTTAGATTTCCAAGCGCTTCCTGATCATGAAAAGCACATTTTCTTGAGTAACCTAAAATATCAAACACTACTTGATAGTGTGCAGGGTCGCTCTCCAAATGTTGCCTTACTACCTATTGTATCAATCCCTGAGCTTGAAACATGGATCGAAACATGGGCATTCAGCGAGACTATTCACAGCCGTTCTTATACGCATATTATTCGTAACGTAACGCAATCTCCTGAGCTTATCTTCGATGATATTGTAAGCAATGAAAAAATCAGTGAGCGTGCTGATGCGGTTACTAAATACTATGATGACTTAATCAACATGGTATCGCTATATAATTTATATGGTGAAGGTAAGCATGTTATTAATGGGAAAGAAATTAAAGTAAGCTTATTTGATCTTAAAAAGCAGCTTTATCTTGCTATGATGTCGGTTAACATCCTAGAAGCCATTCGTTTTTACGTAAGTTTTGCGTGTTCATTTGCTTTCGCTGAGCGTGAATTAATGGAAGGTAATGCGAAAATCATCAAGCTAATCGCCCGTGATGAAGCACTGCACTTGTCTGGCACGCAGCACATTCTGAACATTATGCAAGATGGTAAGGACGATCCAGAAATGGCGATCGTTGCTGCACAATGCCGCGAAGAAGCAATTCAAATGTTTGTCGAAGCTGCTGAGCAAGAAAAAGATTGGGCAGAATACCTGTTCAAAGATGGTTCTATGATTGGTCTTAACAAAGATATCCTATGCCAATACGTTGAATACATTACTAATGCACGTATGACTGCGGTAGGCTTACCTGCTCAGTTTGAAAGTAAGAGCAATCCTATCCCTTGGATCAACTCTTGGTTGGTATCAGACAATGTACAAGTTGCCCCTCAAGAAGCTGAAATTAGCTCTTATTTAGTTGGTCAAATCGACTCTCAAGTTGATGCATCTGACTTTGGTGACTTCGACCTGTAATGAGCACTAACACCACTGCACAGGTTATCCTTGCAGGAACAGACAGCCAGAATGTAGAGTTTGATTCTGGCTGTTCATCTCTCCTTGAATGCCTAGAACAACAAAAAATAGATGTCCCCTACCAATGCCGAGAAGGTTACTGCGGTGCATGCCGTGCAAAATTAGTTGAAGGGAGCGTCAAGTATAATCAAGAGCCGCTTGCTTTTGTGCGAGAAGGCGAAGTTTTACTATGTTGCAGTAAGCCCAATGGTAAGATAACCATTGAGCTTTAATGCCACACTAATTGCTTACTCTGATAAAAACCAAGCTTATCTGCAACACTGATTGCATGCTCATCAATAGTGACATCCCACTGTAGGTTTTTAGTTAGGTGCGACGCTAAATCATCGATAAATTGATGATCGAAGGCAATCAAATGTCCATTGCTGATCAGTTCAAGTGAATGCTGATATTCATTCAGCCAATCACCATCCAATGTTGTCACTACCCATAATTCATCCACCCTTTTCGCCATTTTACTGAGAGTGGGAAAATCGGGTTCATCAACGGCTAACCAAGTTATATAGTGCTCATCTAATGCTTTGATAGCAACATCAGGCTCTGAACGATCTGATTTTGCATTAAGCACAGCATCCTCATTATATGAAAATACACAATAACTTAATAATTTAAGAACAAAGTGCTGGTAGCTTTCTGAGCGCTCGCACGCAGTAGTAAATACCGTAGAATGGTTACGGTGCTGGCGTAAGTCAGCAATACTAAATTGTGCCTTGAATACCCTATTTTTATCAGACATAGCTATAAACCTTTACACGAGTAAGGTGTATTGAGTATAGCGGATGTATGGTAAATAGCGACAAAACAAAAGTTATACTATAACGTCATTGTTTTGCCATAAATGAGGTGTTATATTATATCAAGATTATTAATAATAAACTCAGAAGTAGGAACGATGAATAAACTTACAGTACTTTCAAGTGCCGTTGCAGCAGCTTTATTTTCACATTCAAGCTTTGCAGCTGTTATCTCAGGTCAAGTTCTAGACGATAAGCAACAACCCATTGCAAATGCCGAAGTTCATGTTCACGGTAAATCACAAACAGTGGTAACGGACAAATCAGGTCAATTTAAAATTGATGTAGATAACAAAGGCCAACTCCACATAAGTAAAGACAACTACATTGATAAACGTATAGAAATTTCTGGTGACAGCCAATCAGTTGTCGTCAATCTAACACCGACGTCAGTTGAAACTGTTGTTGTTTATGCGTCAGCCCTACATAAAAATAGTTTAGAGATGATCTCACCGGTTAATGTACTTGCTGGTGATAATTTAAAAAACAAAGCCAAGCCAACTTTAGGTGAAACACTAAAAGGCTTACCTGGTGTGAATGCGAGCTATTTTGGCCCAGTTTCATCAAGCCCAATTATTCGTGGCTTAGATGGTCCACGTGTAAAAATCACCCAAAATGGTCTTGATAGCAGCGATGCCTCACGTATTGGCCCAGATCACGCCACATCTAACGACAGCTTAGCTGCAGAACAAATCGAAGTACTTCGTGGCCCTGCTACCCTACTTTATGGCTCAGGCGCGATTGGTGGTGTGGTGAACGTTGTTGATAACCGTATTCCTACCGATAACATCGAGTCTTTAACCGGTGCTGCTCAATACACTCACGATACAGTATCAAATACCAATACCTACGCCGCTAAGTTAGAAACGGGTAATAACGGATTTAATTTCCATTTTGACGGAACTAAGCGTAAAGGCCACGATTATGAAACACCTACCTTCGAGCTTCCTGAAGAGCACGAAGAACATGAAGGTGAAGAGCATGAAGAGCACGAAACAGCTAACAGCGTAGAAAACACATTTATCGACAGCGAAACTCTAAATTTTGGTACTAGCTATGTAGGTGAACATTTAACGGTAGGCATGTCCTATGGTCGTATTGAAACTGACTATGGTATTCCAGCTCATGAACACCATCATCATGAACATGACGAGCATGAAGAAGGTGAGCATCATGAAGGTGAAGAAGAGCACGAAGAATCAGTATTTGCACGCTTAGAACAAGACCGTTGGCAAGGTTACATGAGCTATGCATTGCACGATAACTGGATCGAAAATATTACGCTTCGTGTTGGTTACACTGATTATCAACATGCTGAAATTGAAGGTGGAGAAATCGGCACTGTTTTTCATAACGAAACAACAGAAGCACGTGCCACCGTTGAGCATAAATTAGGACAGTGGCATGGCATAGCAGGCTATCACTTTTATGAGTCTGATTATGATGCAGACGGTGAAGAAGCCTTTACCCCTGCCAGTACCACAACTTCAAACGCATTATTTTTACTCGAAGAAAGGCAATTTGGTGACGTTACGGTTGAGCTCGGTGCACGAATCGAAGATTACAAAATTGACTCTGATGTCACCATGAGTGAACACCATCACGATCATGAAGATGACCACGAGGAAGAAACACACGAAGAAGCTGAAATTATCAGCTACAGCGAAGATTTCACTAACCTTAGCTTATCTGCAGGTGCGATTTGGCAATATCAAGAAGGTCAAAGTGTAGCTCTAAGTGTGTCACGTTCAGAGCGTGCACCACTCAGCGCTGAGCTACTATCAAATGGTGTGCACATTGCTACTAGTACCTATGAATTAGGCCTTGGTTATCACATTGAAGATGGTGGAATTCATTTTGAACCGGAAAATATTGATCAAGAAACTGCCACCAATTTTGATTTAAGCTTCCGCCGTTTTATTGGCGATTTTGGTTACACAGTTAATTTCTTCTATAACGATATTGAAAACTACTACTACCAACAAAATACAGGCTTAGTATTTGATGAAGAGCACGGGTTAGAATCAGCAGCTGATGCTGATGAAGATGCAATGGCGGTTTATCAATTCGCGAGTAAAGATGCAAAACTTTACGGTGTTGAGTTTGATGTTCATTACCAAGTTACACCGAGTGCGTTGGTAAAAGTATTTGGTGATTCAACAACCGCAAAATTAAAAGATGGTGAAGGCTATTTGCCGCGTGTGCCAGCCAATAAACTTGGCTCTGAATTACAATATACATTTGCAGATTGGCAATTTAGCTTAACAGGTACACATTATTTTGAGCAGTCAGATATCACAGCCTATGAAACAAAAACAGATGGTTACACATTGTTTGATGCATCAGCTAACTACCAACTTGATTTAGGCCCCGTTGATACACAGCTTTATATTAATGTTGACAACTTAACCGATGAATTAGGTTTCGTACACAGCTCATTTATTAAAGAGAAAGCACCACTACCAGGTCGTAATTTCAGCTTGGGTATTCGCGGTTATTTCTAACTTGACTTAACTTTTAATCGTTATAAAAAAACCCTTTTACTTTAAAAGTGAAAGGGTTTTTTATTAAGCTTAGAAACTTAAAAATTTAATTAGAAGGTTTAACCCTTTTGTTCAATCTTCGCCCATGAATCACGAAGACCCACAGTTTGATTGAATACTAATGTTTCTGCTTTGCTATCACGACAGAAGTAACCCGTACGCTCAAACTGGAAGCCCTGCTCGGCTTGTGCGTTGGCAAGTGACGGCTCAACTTTAGCGTTCGCAAGCACTACGAGTGACTCTGGGTTCAAAGTTGCGTTAAAGTCTTCTGCAGCAGCTGGGTTTGGTACGTTAAATAAACGGTCGTACAAACGTACTTCAGCTGTGATTGATTCACTTGCTGATACCCAGTGAATTACACCCTTAACCTTACGGCCATCACTTGGGTTTTTACCCAGAGTTTCAGGATCGTAAGAACAGAAGATAGTTGTAATTTCGCCGTTTTCGTCTTTTTCAACGCGCTCAGCTTTAATTACATACGCACCACGTAAACGTACTTCTTTATCAAGAACTAAACGCTTGAACTTGTTATTTGCTTCTTCACGGAAGTCTTCACGCTCGATATACAGTTCACGAGTGAAAGGCACATCACGACGCCCCATCTCTTCTTTATTTGGGTGATTTGCAACAGATAACGTTTCTACTTTATCTGCATCATAGTTTTCGATAACAATCTTCACCGGTTCAAGAACAACCATTGCACGCGGTGCATGTTCATTTAGGTCTTCACGGATACATGCTTCTAGCATACCCATTTCAACCATGTTCTCTTGTTTAGTGATACCGATACGAGAACAGAACTCACGTACTGATGCTGGTGTATAACCACGACGGCGTAAACCAGCAATCGTTGGCATACGCGGGTCGTCCCACCCTTCAACATGACCATTAACCACTAAGTCGTTTAATTTACGCTTAGACATAATGGTGTACTCAAGATTTAATCGTGAGAACTCGATTTGTTGCGGATGACACTCAAGGCTGATGTTATCCAACACCCAATCGTATAAACGACGGTTGTCTTGGAACTCAAGCGTACATAATGAATGTGTAATGCCTTCTAGCGCATCAGAAATACAATGCGTAAAGTCGTACATTGGGTAAATGCACCATTTGTCACCTGTTTGGTGGTGATGAGCAAAACGGACACGATATATAATCGGGTCACGTAATACCATGAATGAGCTTGCCATATCGATTTTTGCACGAAGTACACACTCGCCTTCTTTGAATTCGCCATTACGCATTTTTTCAAATAACGCTCGGTTTTCTTCAATCGATGTATCACGGTATGGGCTATTTTTACCTGGCTCTTTTAACGTACCACGGTATTCACGCGCTTGATCGGGCGATAAGAAACACACATATGCAAGGCCTTTTTCGATAAGCTCAACAGCATAGCCGTATAACGCGTCGAAATAGTTAGATGAATACTTGATTTCACCATCCCACTTAAAACCTAACCACTGCACATCTTCTTTAATCGAATTTACGTAATTGATGTCTTCTTTTTCTGGATTCGTATCATCAAAACGTAAATTACAAAGACCTTGATAATCTTTGGCAATACCAAAGTTTAAGCAAATCGACTTTGCATGACCAATGTGTAAGAAACCGTTTGGTTCTGGTGGAAAACGCGTGTGCGTAGTCGCATGCTTACCGCTTGCGAGATCTTCATCGATACGCGTTCTAATAAAGTTACTTGGGCGATTCTCAATTTCCGCCATAGGAGCATAATCCTCTGAATATTGCATGGTGACAAAACTAATGCATTATTACAAAAACAAACCTTAACATACAGTAGTTGAATCATGTTTATTGAAGATATTAAGCTGATTGTTGAATACATAGTTCACAGACTCGACAAAATCGGTAAAAAAATTGTTCTAACGCAATAAAATGATCATCCAGTAGCGATATAGTCCCGACAGTTTTACTTTTTATAAGGAAAAAAGATGGCTTCGCTCAATCAACATCGAGTCTATATTCCAAGCTCAGCACGTGCAAACCAATATGTGCTAGTTGAATTTAAACCAAACGATGAGTTTTTCGCGCAGTTTAGCTCAGTTAACTGCAGTTATAAGCGTCTTGCAAGGGAATTATTTGCACTATGCGACGAATACGAACTTCACAATGTTCATCTAATCGCAAATGATAAACTACCCGTGGTTCGTTATCACGATGAGGCATATAGCTTAGAAACCGCCAAACAAATTCTGTTTTTTTACAATCCTCAATACCACGAAGCACACACTATATTTGCTTCGGATGATGAAAAATGTAAAAAGATTCGCTTCTTATTCTTGGCAACAGGTGAAGAAATCAGAGCAAATGCAGCCCAGTTTCATCACAAAGTACAGCGCGTCATTAGCAGCTTACAAGATAAGCTGTTAAGTAACCAATCTTCGCTAAAAATTCGCGATCACCAACATCTTACTTATGACATGTTTGCAAAAGCAAAAGGCCATAAAGAAAGCTACGGTTATAAATTAAGAAGCCTCTACCCTCGTTATCAGTCTCGTCAATGTCACTTACCAAGTGAGCACAGTGAAATGACCTATGCGGGATTCTCAATTCCAGTCACGCGTGCGATTAAAACACAGTTCCAGCATATGCTTAACGAAGCAAACTACACACAATTTTATCAATATATTTTTGATGCGTTTAAACGCGCATGTGAAAAACGCCAATTAACACTCGGGGCTTTTATCGCTAATGGTACCCGCCCTATAGTGCGCAATAGTCATATCGATAATGCTCAAAGCAACAGTGAACTACAAAAATTGACCTTTGATTGCAACACCAAGGAGCCTCAATTACAGCATTACTGGAATGCCAATAGTTTAGTTGACGTGCTACATTTTGTGATTGCAGCCGCAGATAAAGATAAGCATGATATTGGTTATGGTCGGTTTATGAACCAAGTTCAAAGTGCAATTAATGAAGTGACCGATGAGCTGGCGTTCAACCCAACTCGACAAGATTTACGAGTGCGTTTTTATCAGCACATTAACTATCAATATTAGATAAATACAGTATTGAAAACGAAAGGTGACGCGCTTGCGTCACCTTTTGGTTACCTGTTTTTACTCAACTTAGTAAGGTCTAATCGCAGCACCTTAGAACGTCGCTCATAGTTATAAAGCGCTTTTTTCTTAGCTGGCAACTCATCGACTGTTACCAATTCAAAACTCTGCTCTAAAAACCAGTGAATACTCCGTGTAGTCAGTGCGAATAAATGCGAGTAGCCCGCACGTTTAGCTTTATTAATAATAAACCTCAGTAGATAACTACCGCGATCGGCATCTCGGTACTGAGGATGAACAGCCAAGCTTGCGAACTCCCCTACTTGTTCATCTGCAAACGGATACAAAGCTGCACAGGCAATGATAAGTCCATCACGTTCGATCACTGTAAATTGCTCAATTTCAATTTCAAGCTGTTCTCGTGAGCGACGCACTAAATAGCCTTGCTGCTCAAGCGGTCTAATAAGGTTAATGATACCGGTTATATCAGAGATAGTCGCGCTACGAAGTTGCTCTGAACTTTGTGGTGCGATTTGTGTACCAATACCATCTAAAGAGAACAATTCTTGTAGTAACGCGCCATCTTCTTTGTAACTCACTAGGTGGCAGCGATGCACACCGCCTCGGCAAGCATCAATTGCTGCTTGTAAGAAAACAGTCGCACTTAAACACGAATCAGCTTGCTTGCGGTAATTCGCTAAAACACGTTCCGCTTCATTTGGCATCAGCTCAGCGATTGCTTCGCCATTTTCATCTAAAATACCGGCTTCTTCACAGAAACCTAGCATTTTATCGGCACGCAGTTTTAACGCAACTTGAGTAGCAATTTCTTCTGCGGTTAAATTAAAACTTTCACCGGTAACCGATGCCGCAATCGGCCCTAATAACACAATACCGTTATTATTTAACTGATGGCGAATACCCTCTACGTCGATGCGCCTCACTCTTCCTGAGTGATGATAATCAACCCCTTCATCCACACCTAGTGGCTGTGCTATGACAAAGTTACCACTTACAACATTCAGAAAAGAGCCTGACAAAGGTGTACTACTAAGAGACGTTGATAGTCGTGCCGTAATATCAAATTGCATCGCACCTGCCACTTTTTTAATGACATCAAAGGTGGCGTTATCCGTTACGCGTATCTCATTATGGAACTGACTAGTTATGCCAACTTGCTCAAGTGCTGCATTAAATTGTGGTCGTGCGCCAAACACTAAAACAATTTTAATACCTAGGCTGGTAAGTAATGCAACATCGTTGATAATGCTGCGACAACCAGGCTGATCTATTGCCTCTCCACCAAGCATTACAACAAAAGTTTTGCCTCTGTGGGCATTAACATAAGGAGTTGACTGACGAAATCCATCGACCAATTCAGTGGTACGCACGTAATATTTACCTTGTAAAATCGGATGTTTTTAATAAAAACGAATAAACAAGGCATCAGTCTAAAGAATTTATATTCACAAATAAAGCATTATTATTCTTGTTTTATGAATCAATTTTGACTTCGATTAGTAACAATATACAAGATACAAAAAAGGCTCGCATAAGCGAGCCTTTTTAAGAGATTAAAACTGATTACCAGCCTGTTTTCTCTTTAAGTGCATTACCGATATCAGCTAATGAACGTACAGTTTTTACGCCCGCAGCTTCTAATGCAGCAAATTTCTCATCAGCAGTACCTTTACCGCCTGCGATGATTGCACCAGCGTGACCCATACGCTTACCTGGAGGTGCAGTAACACCCGCAATGTAAGAAACAACAGGTTTAGTCACGTTGTGCTTGATGTACTCAGCAGCTTCTTCTTCTGCAGTACCACCGATTTCACCGATCATAACGATTGCTTCAGTTTGCTCGTCTTTTTCGAACATTTCTAAAACGTCGATGAAGTTAGTGCCTGGGATTGGGTCACCACCGATACCAACACACGTTGATTGGCCGAAACCAGCATCAGTCGTTTGTTTAACCGCTTCATAAGTAAGTGTACCAGAACGTGATACGATACCTACTTTACCAGGCTTGTGGATATGACCAGGCATGATACCAATCTTAGTTTCACCCGGAGTGATAACACCAGGGCAGTTAGGACCGATCATACGAACACCAGTTTGGTCAAGCTTAACTTTAACGTCAACCATGTCTAGTGTTGGGATACCTTCAGTGATACAAACGATAAGCTCGATGCCTGCATCGATAGCTTCTAAGATAGCATCTTTACAGAAAGGAGCTGGTACGTAAATAACAGATGCAGTTGCACCTGTTGCTTCTACAGCGTCACGTACTGTGTTGAATACTGGAAGACCTAGGTGCGTTTGACCGCCTTTACCTGGGCTTACACCACCAACCATTTGTGTACCATACTCAAGCGCTTGCTCTGAGTGGAAAGTACCTTGGCCACCTGTGAAACCTTGACAGATAACTTTTGTATCTTTATTGATTAATACAGACATTATTTGCCCTCCGCAGCAGCAACAACTTTTTCAGCTGCGTCTGTTAGTGACTCAGCAGCGATGATGTTAAGGTCAGAACTTGCAAGAACTTCACGACCTAGTTCAGCGTTAGTACCTTCTAAACGTACTACTACAGGAACATTTACACCTACTTCTTTAACTGCGCCAATGATACCTTCTGCGATCATGTCACAACGTACGATACCACCAAAGATGTTAACTAAAACAGCTTTAACGTTGTCGTCAGATAGGATGATCTTGAATGCTTCAGATACACGCTCTTTAGTCGCACCGCCACCAACATCTAGGAAGTTAGCTGGCTTACCACCGTGTAGGTTTACGATGTCCATAGTACCCATTGCTAGGCCTGCACCATTAACCATACAACCAACGTTACCGTCTAGTGCAACGTAGTTAAGCTCGAAGCTAGCAGCGTGAGCTTCACGCGCATCTTCTTGTGAAGGATCGTGCATTTCGCGGATTTTAGGTTGACGGTAAAGCGCGTTACCATCTACACCGATTTTACCGTCTAGACAGTGAAGGTTACCTTCGTCTGTGATTACTAACGGGTTGATTTCTAAAAGAGCGAAATCGAAATCGTTGAACATGTTAGCAAGACCCATGAAGATCTTAACGAACTGTTTCATTTGAGTTGGGTTTAAACCAAGTTTGAAACCTAATTCACGAGCTTGATAAGCTTGAGGGCCAACTAGTGGATCGATCTCAGCTTTGTGAATTAATTCTGGAGTTTCTTCTGCAACTTGCTCGATTTCCACACCACCTTCAGTAGATGCCATGAAAACAACTTTACGAGAAGCACGATCTACTACAGCGCCAAGGTATAATTCGTTAGCGATGTCAGTGCAGCTTTCAACAAGGATTTTAGCTACTGGCTGACCATTTTCGTCTGTTTGGTAAGTAACTAAGTTTTTACCTAACCAGTTCGCAGCGAACTCTTTCACTTCGTCGATTGTTTTAACTAGCTTAACACCGCCAGCTTTACCACGGCCACCTGCGTGAACCTGTGTTTTAACAACCCACATATCACCGCCAATTTTCTCAGCAGCTGCTGCAGCTTCTTCAGGTGTATCGCAAGCGTAACCGTGAGAAACTGGTAAACCATATTCGGCAAAAAGTTGTTTTGCCTGATACTCATGCAAATTCATGATGCTTTATCCAATTTTTTATACTAAAAGAGCTGAATATTTATGCAAATAAACAGCTATCCCAAATTGCGCACCTAGTATAAATCCCAAGGCTCGACATGAAAACCCCAGTTAGACCAAAGGCGCAAAAAAAAAGCTGCGAACATGGTTCACAGCTTAGTTTTTATACAACTAGATTAAACATCTAGTAATAATCGAGTTGGATCTTCTAGTAACTCTTTAATTGTCACTAAGAAGCCTACAGATTCTTTACCATCAATTTGGCGATGATCGTAAGATAACGCTAAATACATCATTGGTAAGATTTCAACTTTACCGTTAACAGCCATAGGACGATCTTGGATTTTGTGCATACCTAAGATTGAAGACTGTGGTAAGTTGATGATTGGTGTAGATAGTAATGAACCGAATACACCACCGTTAGTGATAGTGAAGTTACCACCAGTCATATCATCTAGAGATAATTTACCATCACGACCTTTAAGTGCTAATTCGCGGATGCCCTTCTCAATTTCAGCAACTGATAGCTTGTCACAGTCTTTAAGAACTGGTGTTACAAGACCACGTGGTGTAGAAACCGCGATGCTGATATCGAAGTAGTTGTGATAAACGATATCATCACCGTCGATAGATGCATTAACTTCAGGGAAACGCTTAAGTGCTTCTGTTACTGCTTTCACATAGAAAGACATGAAACCTAAACGGATACCATGACGCTTTTCGAATACTTCTTGGTACTGCTTACGAAGGTCCATGATTGGCTTCATATTAACTTCGTTGAAAGTCGTTAACATCGCAGTTGAGTTTTTAGCTTCAAGTAGACGATTAGCAATTGTTTTACGTAAACGTGTCATAGGCACACGTTTTTGTGTACGGTCACCCATAGGCGCAGCTGGTGCAGATGCTTCAGCTTTTGGTGCAGCTGCAGGTGCTTTTAAGAATTTATCTACATCTTCTTTAGTTACACGGCCATTTTTACCAGTACCTTTGATTTTAGATGCATCAAGACCTTTCTCAGCGATTAAACGACGTACTGACGGTGTTAATACGTCAGAGCTGTCACTTGAGTCGCTAGAAGCAGCTGGCGCTTCTTCTTTAGCAGCAGATTTAGCTGGCGCAGCACCGGCTTTAACAGTACCGATTACTTGCTCACCTAGCACAGTTTCACCTTCTGCGTGAATGTGCTCACCCATGATACCGTCATCTTGAGCAACAACTTCAAGAACAACTTTATCAGTTTCGATGTCAACTAAGTTTTGGTCGCGAGTTACCGCTTCGCCTGGTTGTACATGCCATGTAGCAATTGTCGCGTCTGCGACTGATTCTGGAAGTACAGGTACTTTAATGTCCACTTCTTTACCTTCTGATGCTGGTGCTGATTGCGCCGCAGCCGGCGCGTCTTCTTCTGATTTAGCTGGTGCTGATTCTTTAGCAGTGTCATCACTTGCTGGTGCTGCATCTGCATCACCAAGTAAAGCAATTACTTGCTCGCCAAGAACAGTTGCACCTTCTCCTTGTGAAATTTCAGTAATTACACCGTCATTTGGTGCAACAACTTCTAAAACAACTTTGTCTGTTTCAATATCTACCAAGTTCTGGTCACGGCTTACTTTATCGCCAACACTTACGTGCCAAGTCGCTACGGTTGCATCAGCAACCGACTCAGGAAGTACAGGAACTTTAATTTCTGTGCTCATTGCTTATCCTTTCTTTTCAATAGTAAGCGCATCTGCAACGAGCGCTTGTTGTTCTTTTGTATGCACTGACATGTAACCACATGCAGGCGATGCCGAAGCTTTACGACCAGCGTAAGTCAATTTAGCACCTTGCGGGATTGCATCAACAAAATGGTGTTGTGAACAATACCACGCACCTTGGTTTTGCGGCTCTTCTTGGCACCACACAAAGTCTTTAACATGCTGGTAACGCTGCATGATTGTATCCATCTCATCATGAGGGAATGGATATAGCTGCTCAACGCGAACAATAGCGATGTTATCTAATTCTTGCTTACGACGCTCTTGTAGTAGCTCGTAGTAAACTTTACCACTACAAAATACAACGCGTTCCACTTTATCAGCGGCAATATCATCGATTTCATCGATCATATTGTGGAACACACCTTCAGATAACTCTTCCAGTGTTGATGTTGCCAGCGGGTGACGAAGTAACGACTTAGGTGTCATAACAATCAATGGACGACGAAGTGGGCGTACCGATTGACGACGCAGCATTGCATATACTTGCGCAGGTGTTGAAGGTACACACACTTGCATATTGTGATCAGCACACAATTGCAAGAAACGCTCAAGACGTGCTGAACTATGCTCAGGGCCTTGACCTTCATAACCATGAGGAAGTAAACATGTAAGACCACATAAACGGCCCCACTTTTGCTCACCTGAGCTTAAGAATTGGTCAAATACAACTTGCGCACCATTAGCAAAGTCACCAAACTGTGCTTCCCACATAACAAGTGATGTAGGCTCAGCGGTTGCATAACCGTATTCAAATGCAAGGACTGCTTCTTCAGATAATACAGAATCGTATACTTCAAATGCACCTTGATTCTCACTGATGTTTTGCAGTGGTAAGTAGGTAGATGCATCTTGTTGATTATGAACAACAGCATGACGATGGAAGAACGTACCGCGACCAGAATCTTGGCCTGTTAAGCGAATGTCAGTACCCGCATCAACAAGGGTTGCGTAAGCAAGTGTTTCTGCCATACCCCAATCAAGTGGTTTTTCACCGGCAGCCATTTGTTTACGATCATCGTAGATTTTCTTAACACGTGATTGCGCTTTGTGGCCTTCAGGGTAGCTAGCAACGATATTGCCAAGTTCTTTAAGCTTTTCTACTGAGACTTTTGCGTCATACTCTACATTCCAATCGTGACCAACAAATTTAGCCCAATCAGAAGAGTGTGATGTTTCTGGTTGAATTTCTTCAACAACACAATTACCACCGTCAAGGCCATTACGGTATTCATCAGCAAGTGCTTTTATTTCTTCTTCTGAGAATGAGCCTTCAGACACGAGTTGGTCTGCATAGATAAGACGCGGTACTGGGTGCTTTTTGATTTTTTGGTACATAAGAGGCTGAGTCGCATTTGGCTCATCCGCTTCGTTATGGCCGTGGCGGCGATAACATACTAAATCAATCACTACGTCACGTTTAAATTGATTTCTGAAATCAAGGGCGATTTGTGTAACAAATGCAACTGCTTCAGGATCATCAGAGTTAACGTGGAAAATTGGTGCCTGAACCATTTTCGCAATATCAGTACAGTATGGTGTAGAACGTACATCCGACTGTTTCGATGTTGTAAAACCAACTTGGTTATTAACAACGATACGGATACTACCACCACAACTAAATGCATTAGTTTGCGATAAGTTAAATGTCTCTTGAACAACACCTTGACCTGCAATCGCAGAGTCGCCGTGAATAGTAATTGGTAATGCTTTGATACCTGACTTATCACCTAAGCGGTCTAAACGCGCACGAACCGAGCCCATAACTACTGGGTTTACGATTTCAAGGTGAGATGGGTTAAACGCAAGTGCCATATGCACATTGCCACCCTTAGTTGCAAAGTCAGATGAATAACCCATGTGATACTTCACATCACCTGAGCTTAATGTGTCTTTGTGTTTACCAGCGAACTCATCAAATAAATCAGAAGGATTTTTACCTAATACGTTTACTAGTACGTTCAAACGACCGCGGTGAGCCATACCAATAACGGCTTCTTTTTGCCCGCTTTCGCCTGCACGATGAATTAGCTCTTTAAGCATAGGTACTAATGCATCACCACCTTCAAGTGAGAAACGTTTAGCACCAGGGAATTTTGCGCCTAAATACTTTTCAAGACCATCAGCAGCAGTTAAACCTTTAAGGATACGCAGCTTCTCATCTTTTGAAAAAGTAGGACGTGATTGCACTGATTCCAAACGCTGTTGTAACCAACGTTTTTCTTCAGTTGAAGTGATGTGCATGTACTCAGCACCAACTGACCCACAATAGGTCGTTTTTAGTGCTTGGTATAACTCACCAAGAGGCATGGTTTCGCGACCTACGGCAAACGAACCCACATTGAATTCACGGTCAAAATCAGCTTCTGATAATTCGTGATATTCCAATTCAAGATCACGAACACGTTCGCGTTGCCAAATACCTAATGGATCTAGGTTGGCATTTTGGTGACCACGGAAACGGAAAGCATTAATAAGTTGCAGCACTTTGACCTGTTTAGGATCGCCAGAGCCACCCTCTGCTACCACTACTTCTCTATGCTTGTTTTTAGCAAGCTCCGCAAATTGTGCACGAACTTCTGAATGTTTAACGTCAACATCCACACCATCAACTTTTGGTAATTGTTCGAACACTTCTCGCCATTCTTCTGGCACAGAAGTCGCATCATCTAAGTACGCTTCATAAAGCTCTTCTACGTAAGCAACGTTACCGCCGTTTAAGTGAGAAGATTCTAGCCATGCCTTCATCACACCTTCGTGCATTTATAAGCCCTTTTCTTTAGCGCAGAAATTAATTGTTATAAAAACAAGGTGGTTAATAAATTAACCACCTTACATATTCAATACCCTTAAACCGAGCGGTTTAAAAGCATTGATTTGATTTGTCCAATCGCTTTGGTCGGATTAAGACCTTTTGGACACACGCTAACACAGTTCATGATACTGTGACAACGGAACACGCTGAACGCATCGTCAAGGTCTGCTAAACGCTCTTCAGTTGCTGTATCGCGGCTATCTGCCAAGAAACGATACGCATGAAGAAGGCCTGCAGGACCAATGAACTTGTCTGGATTCCACCAGAACGAAGGACACGATGTTGAACAACATGCACATAAAATACACTCATACAAGCCATCTAACTTATCACGCTCTTCAATTGATTGAAGACGCTCACCCGCCGCAGGCGTGTCATTAATTAGATAAGGTTTTACCTTTTCGTATTGAGTGTAGAACTGACTCATGTCAATAACAAGGTCACGTACCACTGGTAAGCCTGGTAAAGGACGAATTACGATTTTACCTTTGCCACCTTTTAGTAGCGTTGATAAAGGTGTAATACACGCTAAACCGTTTTTACCATTCATGTTGATGCCGTCTGAACCACACACACCTTCACGGCATGAACGACGGAATGATAATGTTGGATCTTGCTCTTTTAATTGCATAAGCGCATCCAATACCATCATATCTTGGCCTTCTTGCGTTTCTAACGAGAAGTCCTGCATACGTGGTGCATTATCAACATCTGGATTGTAACGATAAACCGAAAATTGTACTTGTGCCATCGTCTCGCTCCTAGTATGTACGTGCTTTAGGTGGGAAAGCTTCACGCAGTTTCGGCGCGTAGTTTACATCACGTTTGCTCATTTCTTCGCTCTTAGGATCGTAGATTGAGTGACATAACCAGTTTTCGTCATCGCGATCTGGGTAGTCAAAACGAGAGTGTGCACCACGGCTTTCTGTACGGAAGTTTGCAGCTACTGCAGTTGAGTAAGCTGTTTCCATCAAGTTATCTAGCTCTAAACATTCGATACGTGCAGTATTGAACTCTGTTGACTTGTCGTCAAGACGCGCATACTGAAGACGTTCACGAATTTCTTTAAGCTCTTTAAGACCTGTTGCCATTGCATCACCTTCACGGAATACCGAGAAGTTAAGTTGCATACACATTTGTAGATCTTTCTTGATTTGTACTGGGTCTTCACCTTGGCCAGCTTTAGAATTTTCCCAACGGTTAAAGCGTGCAAGTGATGCTTCAAGGTCTGATTCAGACGCATCTTTACCTGCTTCAACACCGTTAAGGTACTTACCTAAGAAGTTACCAGCAGCGCGGCCGAATACAACTAAGTCAAGTAGCGAGTTACCACCAAGGCGGTTAGCACCGTGTACAGATACACATGCAATCTCACCAACAGCGAATAAACCTTCAACTACTTTCTCTTGGCCGTTTGCATCAATTTGTAATGCTTGACCATTTACGTTAGTTGGAACACCACCCATCATGTAGTGACATGTTGGGATAACTGGAATTGGTTCTTTAGCTGGATCAACGTGTGCGAATGTTTTCGCAAGGTCACATACGCCCGGAAGACGTAAGTTAAGTGTTTCTTCACCTAAGTGGTCAAGCTTAAGCTTGATATGTGGACCGTAAGGACCCTCACAACCACGACCTTCACGGATCTCAGTCATCATTGAACGCGCAACAACGTCACGAGACGCTAAGTCTTTCGCATTTGGCGCGTAACGTTCCATGAAGCGTTCGCCGTCTTTATTTAGAAGGTAACCACCTTCACCACGACAACCTTCAGTTACAAGTACACCTGCACCGGCGATACCTGTTGGGTGGAACTGCCACATTTCCATATCTTGCATTGCAACGCCAGCACGTGTAGCCATACCAACACCGTCACCAGTATTGATGTGAGCATTCGTTGTCGATGCGTAGATACGCCCTGCACCACCTGTTGCTAATACAACAGCTTTAGATTTGAAGTAAACAACTTCGCCAGACTCGATGTCGATTGCTGTACAACCAACAACGTGACCGTCGCTGTTTTTAACTAAATCTAGTGCATACCACTCAGAGAATACGTTTGTTTTGTTTTTAACGTTTTGTTGGTAAAGACAGTGTAATAACGCGTGACCAGTACGGTCAGCTGCTGCTGCAGTACGTGCAGCCTGTTCACCACCAAAGTTTTTCGACTGACCGCCGAAAGGACGTTGGTAAACACGGCCATTTTCAAAACGAGAAAATGGTAAGCCCATGTTTTCTAATTCAGTAATAGCTTCTGGGCCTGTTTTGCACATATATTCGATAGCGTCTTGGTCACCGATAAAATCGGAACCTTTAACCGTATCGTACATGTGCCATTCCCAGTTATCTTCATGCGAGTTACCCAAAGCTACCGTAATACCACCCTGTGCAGACACAGTGTGAGAACGTGTAGGGAAAACTTTTGAGATAAGTGCACAGGTTTTGCCTGATTCAGTGATAGCAAGAGCTGCGCGCATACCCGCACCACCTGCACCAATCACTACAGCGTCAAATTCACGAACAGAATAATTCACTTAAACACCCCATAAAACGATTAGACCAATTGCTACGTAAGCAACAGCCATAAGGTTTAATACAAAGCCTAAAACAGCACGTAATTTAGCGCATTTAACATAGTCAGTAAGAACTTGCCAAAGGCCGATACGGGTGTGAACCATAATGCAAACTAGGGTAATTAGCGTAAACCCTTTCATTGCTAGGTTTGAAAAAAGGCCTTGCCAGGCTTCGAAAGTGACTTCAGGCGTGCATAAGAAATAGCCGATAATAAAAATCGCGTAAGCGCTGATTATTAAGGCTGTCGCACGAAGCGATACGTAATCTTGTACACCATCACGTTTAAGAGTTGCTTGATTTAAAACCATATCCACACTCCTGCTAGAATTGCAGCTACAACGCCTAAAGCTAATGCAACTTTAGCGCTGAAGTTTCCTGACTCAAGTTCTTCCCAGTGACCCATATCCATAATGATATGACGGATACCACCGATTAAGTGATACGCCAATACAGAAATAGTGCCCCATGCTATGAATTTGGCAATGAATCCGCTGAACAGACCCTTGACGAATTCAAAACCTTCTGCAGAAGAAAGAGACTCAGACCACGCCCAAATGACAAACGTTAAAGCAAAAAATAATGCAACACCGGTGACGCGGTGAAAAATTGATGCTTTAGCCGTTGCCGGCATAGATATAGTTGTTAGATCTAGATTTACAGGTCTTTGCTTTTTCACAGTTACTTGCCCATCTTGCCCACATAGGGGCTCATCTACTTGTTTTTCTAAAACCCATCAAAATGAATTTCGATGGAACTATCTAAGTAAACCGTGTTGATACACAAAAAGTTCACACTTATGCAAAACTCAAATGTAAAAATAAAGTTTACCTACAGACAATACGGTATAAAACCTTGGATAGTATATATAGCCAGAGGTCTTTTTACAATTCTTGTTTAGTAAGAGTCGTTTGCGAATTAGCCAATGGTATAATATTTAATCCTGACAGAATATTTATTATCCATTTGTGCATAATGTTTATAAAAATTGACTTTAACCCCCTCTTTCACGTTAAAATGAAAAGAATGTGCTTAAACAGATTCAGAACATAACAATCAGAGTTGTTATCTTAATAGGAGATAAATAGATGGCGGATAAGAAAGCCACGGTCCATATTGATGGTCTTGATCCAATCGAACTTCCAATTTACCAAGGCACTGCTGGCCAAGACGTAATCGACGTACGTACACTAGGTTCTCACGGTCACTTTACTTACGACCCAGGTTTCATGTCGACCGGTTCTTGTGAATCTTCAATCACTTACATCGATGGCGGTAAAGGTGTTTTATTACACCGCGGCTACCCAATCGAACAACTTGCTGACGAGTCTAACTACGTTGAGCTTTGCTACTTACTATTAAACGGTGAGTTACCAACGAAAGAACAGTACGAAGCATTTGCGCAAGAAATCACGCACAACACAATGCTAGATACTAAGATTGCTAACTTCTTCCAAGGCTTCCGCTTTGATGCTCACCCAATGGCGATGCTATGTGGTGTTGTAGGTGCGCTTTCATCGTTCTACCATGAAGACTTAGACATCACTGATGCAACACAACGTAAAACAAGTGCTATCAAGCTTGTTGCTAAGCTGCCAACAATCGCAGCAATGGCTTACAAATATAATGTAGGTCAGCCATTTGTTTACCCACGTAACGATTTAAGCTTTGCTGAAAACTTCTTACACATGATGTTCTCAGTACCTGCTGAAGAGTACAAAGTTAATCCAGTGCTTGCTAAAGCAATGGATAAAATCTTTATGCTTCACGCTGACCACGAGCAAAACGCATCAACGTCAACAGTACGTTTAGCAGGTTCTTCAGGTGCTAACCCTTACGCGTGTATCGCTGCGGGTATCGCATCTTTATGGGGCCCTGCGCACGGTGGTGCTAACGAAGCATGTCTTAACATGTTAGAAGAAATTGGCTCTGTTGACCGTATCGACGAGTATGTTGCTAAAGCTAAAGATAAGTCAGATCCTTTCCGTCTTATGGGCTTTGGTCACCGCGTATACAAAAACTTCGATCCACGCGCAACAGTAATGCGTCAAACGTGTCACGAAGTACTTGCTGAGCTAAACATTCAAGATCCACTTCTTGATATCGCAATGAAGCTTGAGCAAATTGCGCTAGAAGACCCATACTTTGTTGAGAAGAAACTTTACCCTAACGTAGATTTCTACTCAGGTATCATCTTAAAAGCAATCGGTATTCCAACAAGCATGTTCACTGTAATCTTTGCAATGTCACGTACTGTTGGTTGGATCTCTCACTGGGATGAGATGCTTTCTCAACCTGGTCACAAGATCAGCCGCCCTCGCCAGCTTTATACTGGTGAAACAAAGCGCGACTACGTATCAACGGACAAGCGTTAATTTTTGCTTAAATGCTTAAAAAAGGCCGCACAGCGGCCTTTTTTATTGCCCTAGACTTGTCTATTTATACAAAATAATTAAAATCGTCGCATTCACGCTGTAAAAGGGCTTCCATGTTTGATATTGCAAAAATACGTGCTGACTTTCCTCTGCTTAAGCAACAAATTAATGGGCAGCCATTAATCTACTTAGATTCAGCAGCCACATCACACAAGCCTCAAACGGTCATTGATGCACTCTCGCATTTTTACAATGCCGAAAACGCTAATGTACACCGTGGTCGTCATACTCTTAGTGACAACGCAACTCGTAAGTACGAACAAGCCCGTACAAGCCTTGCCGACTATTTTCAGGTAGAAAGTAATGAGCTAGTCTGGACGAAAGGGGCGACTGAGTCGATTAATTTAATTGCGAACGGCTTAACATCTAAACTGAAAGCGGGTGATAAAGTCGCTATTTCAGCTATTGAACATCATGCGAATATTGTGCCTTGGCAACAACTTGTGAAGCGCATTGGCGCTGAATTAATTGTTTTACCAATTACGAGTGATTTGGTCATTGACGCTCAACAGTGCGCAGAGTTTATCGAACAACATAAGCCCAAAGTCGTTGCTATCACACATGCATCAAACACGCTGGGGAATATCACAGACTTAGCCCCTATCATCAAAGCGTGTAAAGATATTAATGCTATTTCAGTCATCGATGGTGCACAGGCTGCAATGCACTTACGCCCCAACTTACGAGAAATTGATTGTGATTTTTATGTGTTTTCCGCACATAAAATGCTTGGCCCAACAGGCTTAGGTGGCTTATACGGCCGCTTTGAATTGTTAAATTCACTTGATGCTTACCAAACAGGTGGCGAAATGATTGAAACAGTGAGCTTAACACAAAGTACTTTTCGAGAGGCACCAGGAAAATTTGAAGCAGGAACCCCAAATATTGCGGGTGTCATAGCCTTTAATGAGGCAATTGAATATTTAACTTCGTTAAATTTTCAGCAGATGCGTCAACATGAGCATACAGTTTTCAGTTATGCGATAAAACAATTATCAGCAATTGATGGTATTACCATTTACTCTCAACATCACAATAACATTGGTAACATCAGCTTTAATTACAAAAATGAGCACCCTTTCGATTTAGCGACTTTGTTAGATGGTTTTGGTGTTGCTGTACGAAGTGGTCATCACTGTACCCAACCGATTATGAGCCAATTATCAATTTCGGGTACTGTTAGAGCCAGCTTCGCTTTATACAATACTAAAGAGGACGTTGATGCACTTGTCACCGCCCTTAAAAATAGTATTGAATTATTAGATTAAACTTGGATAAAACATGAATTCACCTTTTCAAGCCGTAACAAAAGACATTGAAAATGCAGCAGGCTGGCAACAAAAGTACCGCCAAATAATGCTATTAGGTAAACAGCTACCCGTTATGCCTGAAGCGCTAAAGGTAGATGATGCGTTAGTTAAAGGCTGTGAAAGTAAAGTTTGGTTATATATTGAGTTTGATCACACGGAGAATAGCCTAGTGTTGGCTGGAGATTCCGATACTCGAATTGTTAAAGGGTTACTGGCATTAATTTTAGCCTTATACAATGGTCTAACACCACAGCAAGCAACTCAAATAAATGCGTATGATGAATTTGAACGACTTGGTCTAATTAGCCATTTAAGCCCTTCTCGTGGTAATGGCATAAAAGCCATGGTCGATAAAATTCAAACCATGGCCGAGCAAAAGCGCTAAAAAACGTTACTTTAAACTACGCTGTTTTTTATCTAAGTACTTTCTAATCGCTTTGGCTGCAACAAAAAAGCCAAAGCTGCCTGTAACCATGGTTGCAGACCCAAAACCGTTGTTACAGTCCATATTCATTGAACCATCTGCACCTTGTTTTGCTTGGCAAACGTCACCTTCTGAGGTTGGATAGACAAGTTGCTCGGTCGAATAAACGCAATCGACATTAAACTTACGCTTAGGATTGCTACTAAAGTTGTACTGTTTTCGTAAGATATAACGGACTTTTGCAAGTAGTGGATCATGCGTTGTCTTAGCAACATCACCAAAACTGATTTGACTTGGATCGGTTTGTCCACCGGCGCCACCGGTTGTGATAACGGGTAATTTTATACGTTTACAATGGGCAATTAGCGCCGCTTTTTCTTTCACGGCATCAATACAATCAATCACATAATCAAAACCTTGAATATGCTCACGAATATTATCTAGCGTTATAAAGTCATCAATAACATTAATTTTAATATCTGGGTTAATCAGCTCACAACGTGTTTTCATTGCTTCGACTTTTGCTTCACCTACGGTGCCAGTCAAAGCGTGTATTTGACGATTAACATTGGTTGCGCATATATCATCTAGGTCTATCAATGTCAGTTGACCAACCCCCGTACGTGCTAACGCCTCAGCAGCCCAACTGCCTACGCCACCAATACCGATGACACAAAAATGTGCTTGTTGCAGCCAATCAAATTGTTGATGACCATATAAACGCTTAATACCGCCAAAGCGAATGTCTTGTGTTGTTTCTTTCATTTACCAATCCAACGTCCAAGGAGTCTGCCACTCTTTGAATTCGTCTGCGTTAAAAACTTCATTGAGATATGCGCCAGTTGTATGCGCATACCGATATTCTTTAAGCTGCCCTTTATAGCTAAACTGCAATGCATAGGCATGCAAGTTAGTTCGCTCATCCAAGCTCCCAGCATAAGTGGCATCACCGAGTATAGGGGCACCAATACTTTTCATTGCCACTCTTAATTGATGTGTCTTACCAGAAAATGGTTTTAATAAATATGCACGCAAGCCTGGGCGAATACTCTTAGAGTAAAAGCGAGTAACCGCTGGGTTTTCTTGGCTTTTTAGTAACTTAAATGACCCTCGGCGACTTTTTTGCATATCGCCTTTAATCCAGCCTTGCTTTTTTTTAGGCTTAGTATCGCTAACGGCTATATAAAACTTATTAACCAGATGCGCTGTGAAAAGCGTTGTAAACTCCGCTGCGGCCTGTTTGTTTCGAGCTAAAATAATTAACCCCGAAGTCACTTTATCGAGGCGATGAACAGGAAATAACTTTTCGTTCACTAGTTGCTCTGCAAGCACGACAAAGCCAGCACATTCTTCACTGTGAAAGCTAACACCTGCTGGTTTGTAAAAAACAAAAAAGTCATCTTCACGTGCATGAAGATGAACCCTATTCATTTCAGTCATTGTTACTAGTTGCTCAAAGCGGCTATGACACGTGTGAGATCTTCAGGTGTATCCACACCGGCTTGAGGCTCACACACAGCTCCTGCAATTTTAATTTTATAACCATGGTATAAAACACGTAATTGCTCAAGTGACTCAAGCTGTTCTAGACGCGACTCAGGTAGCGCAATATATTGTTGAATAAAGCCTGCGCGATAAGCGTAAATACCAATATGACGCGCATAGTCAGCAAGATTTAGTTTACTATTATCATCGTTCATCATTGCTTCACGATGGTAAGGAATGGGTGAACGCGAAAAATACAGGGCATTTTTTTCTGTATCACTGACAACTTTGACACAATTAGGATTGAAAATGTCATCTATGTCATTAATGTTTGCACTTAACGTTGCCATGGGTGCATCTGACTCTGCCAGTAATTTTGCAACTTGACTTACGTTTTCACTGGCAAGTAATGGCTCATCACCTTGTACATTAACAACAATAGTGTCACTTGTAAGATTGAGCTTTTCAACAACTTCGGCAAGACGTTCTGTACCAGATTGATGATCTTCTCTTGTCATTAATACCTTATCTGTAAAGCCCTTTACAACATCAAACACGGCTTGATGATCGGTAGCAATATACACCGCACTGGCACCCGATGAAGCCGCTTTTTCATAAACATGCTGAATCATCGGTTTACCACATATATCCGCTAAAGGTTTACCTGGTAAACGGCTAGAAGCGTAACGAGCAGGGATGACTACTACGAATTCCACTTATCAACCTCTTCTTGGCTTAGTTCACGCGCTTCGTTTTCAAGAAGTACTGGAATATCATCTTTAATCGGATAAGCTAATTTCGCAGCTGTACTAATAAGCTCTTGATTTTCTTTATCAAGGCGCAACTTACCCTTACACACTGGGCAAGCAATAATTTCAAGTAATTTTGTATCAAAGGCCATGGAGGATCCCTTTTTGTTTTAATAATGAATTTAATTTTTCAATAACAGCGGCAGTTGGCCTAGCGTCTACGGGTAGATAATACCAATTTGACTTAGCAAAACTAAAGCATTTTACGGCGTCTTTTTCAGTCATAAACACGGGCTCATTCCCAAATGCAAAAAAGTCAGTTGCTTGGTAATTATAATGATCCCGAAAATGATGTGTCGATAATAAATTTATACCTTGTTTTTCAAGGCTCAACTCAAAGCGTGCTGGGTTGCCAATGGCGCTGATCACGTGTCCGTTTGTTGGCGTTTCTGTAACTTGTTCAGACGACGATACTAATCTAAATTGACTTGCATTCAAATCATAACGGTATGTTGTTTCGCCACCATTCTCGACAACTAAATCAACTGACTTTAACCGTGCTTTCGCTTCTCGAAGTGGGCCTGCCGGCATTAAAAGTCCATTACCAAATTGACGTTCACTATCTACAATACAGCACTCTATATCACGCGCCATTTTATAATGTTGCATACCGTCATCTGAAATAATGATATCGATGTCGTGGTTTTGTAACTGCTCAATACTTGCTTGGCGATCAGGGCCAACCATCACAACACAGCCTAAACGACGTTTAATAAGAACCGGTTCATCACCCGCTTCACTTGTGGCTGTATCATCAGTGACTAAAAGCGGATAACTTGCTGACTTACCACCATAACCGCGACTGATCACTGCGACCTTCAGTCCCTGTTGTTGCAAATACTGCGCTAACCAAATAACAAACGGCGTTTTACCATTCCCCCCCACACTAATGTTACCAACAACAATTACTGGCACATGGGCTTTAAACGCTTTGAGTATATTAATTTTATAAAGGTATTTTCGCAGTGTTGAAATCAACCAAAAAATAACACTTAGCGGCAAGAGTAAAACAGTTAATAGGCTTGGTTTTTTATACCAGCTTTTTTCAATGACACTCACTACTGCTCACCAAACTGCATTTTACATAAGGCCGAATAAGTACCGTCTTTACTTAAAAGTTCAGAATGCGTGCCTTTTTCGATAACCTGACCATGATCAATTACATAAATACAATCACTGTTTTCTATAGTCGATAAGCGGTGTGCAATCACTATCGATGTTTTCTGCTTCATCAAAGTATCAAGTGCTTGTTGAATTAGTTTTTCGGATTCAGTATCCAGTGCAGATGTAGCCTCATCTAGAATGAGAATAGGCGCATCTTTTAAGATAGCACGCGCGATGGCAATGCGTTGACGCTGACCCCCTGATAGCATCACACCGTTCTCGCCAACCATGGTATTTAAACCTTCTGGTAAATCCTTAACGAACTCCCAAACGTGCGCTTGTTTAGCAACGGCCATTAATTCATCATCTGATAAAACACGATCTAAACCATAGCAAATATTATTAGCAATTGTGTCATTGAACAGAACAACCTGTTGCGACACTAAAGCAAACTGTTTGCGTAAATCAGTTAGTTTATAATCAGACAATGGCACCCCATCTAATAATATTTTACTCTCTCCTTCGAGCTCATAATAACGGGGTAAAAGGTTCGAAATTGTTGACTTTCCTGAGCCAGAGCGCCCTACTAATGCAATGCTTTCTCCTGCTTTAATTTCAAGTGATAAGTTTTTTAAAACAGGTTCATCTTTTGTAGGATAACGAAAGGTTACGTTTTGAACGTCAATGTGCCCTGTCACTTTATCGGCTTTATGCGTTCCTGTGTCTTTTTCTACTTCTTCATCAAGTACTAAAAAGATACTTTGCGCGGCAGAAATACCACGTTGCAAGTCACTGTTGACATTAGACAACTGCTTTAATGGGCGTAGTAACATCATCATTGATGAAATTAGTAATACGAAATCACCTGAGCTAATGGTGTCAATCATCGAAGGCATAGACACAACCCATAAAATCACTGCCATCGCGCTCGCAGCTAGGATCTGAATAACAGAAACACTGAGCGCTTTAGTGGCATCCATTTTTATGCGCTGCTGACGGTTATGGTTATTGATTGCCGAGAATTGTGAAATTTCTTGTTTTTGACCACCAAAACCATGGATCACTTTGTGACCCGATAGCATTTGCTCTGAGCTACGTGTAACTTGCCCCATAGCTGATTGAATTTTTTTTGAAATTTTGCGAAAACGTTTTGATACAAACGCAACAATCACTGCAACTAAGGGGATAATAACTAAGAATATTAGCGATAATTTCCAGCTGGTATAAAACATGTTGAATAGTAAAAAGACCACGAAGGCGCCTTCCCTAACAACAATAAGCAATGCTTTTGTAATTGCCTGTTGAACTTGCTCAGTATCGAAGGTGATTTTTGAAATTAGATCACCGTTTGAGTTTTTATCATGAAAAGAAACAGGCAGATGTAAGATATGCTCAAACAATTGCTGACGTAAGCTTCTAACAACTTGTGAGCCTACATAGCTTAAGCAATACGATGACATATAATTAAACATGCCACGACCTAACACCAATGCAATAACCACGAATGGTGCATAAGTTAGAACTTGCGTGTTACGGGCATTCAAACCTTCATCAATAAATGGTTTCATCAAATTGATAAACAATGCATCCATTGCTGAGTAACCAATCATGCCGACAATAGCAAAAAATGCAATAAGCTTATAATCACTCACATAACTAATTAAGCGCTTATAAATTTGGGATGTAGTTTGATCCATAACACTCTCTTATTCATAGACTTCGACTATTGTAGCCTTATGGGGGTAAAAACAAAACGTCAATCTTCTTCGAACCAATAACTTTGTGACTTACGAGCAAATTCTAGCTGGTAATCATTTTGATAAAAGGTGATTCGTATATGACCTAGGTTGGCCGTTGTAAATTGAGGTATATGGTGCTGCTGATAACGCTTTACAACCTCTGGATGAGGAAAATTCCACTGCCCTTGATAAGCAGCAGAGTGAATCACAATATCAGGTGCGACTCGCTCTATAAACTCAGAACTTGAAGACGTATTACTACCATGATGTGGACTTACCAAAACAGTGCTTTGTATACGTGCATTACTATCAACTAATGCTTGCTCTACCAATTTAGAAATATCGCCAGTTAATAATACTTGATGATTTTTACTCTCCACCATAACTATGCAGGACTGATCATTTTTGTTGGTCGATAACGTGGAATGATTGATAGTTCTAACGCTTAGATTTTCAATCTGAAAAAACACATTTTCACAGGCCTGATCAAGGCCATTTGGATGAAATGTACTAAGCGTTTTACCAAAACCAGCAGCTTGCCAACTTTCAAGACCTCCTGCATGATCATTATCTTGATGGCTAACAACCGTTGCTATAACCTCAATATTATGACGTAAAATATAAGGACGCAGTACTGAGTTTATGTAATCAAACCGTCCAAAGTAGCGTGGCCCTAAATCGTAGATAAGTGCTTTTTGATTTGCACTAACCATAATCATAAGCCCATGACCAACATCAAACACATCTAACTTAAATTCACCTTTAGGTGTTAAATGCCAATCAATCAGTGCTAACGTTAATGGAAGAAAAACCAGTCGCTTATAAGGTGAGAAAAAGAGTATTACTAAAATGACATAGAACAATAGGAGTAAATTAAAACTGGGTAAATAAAAGTTTAGCCATCGCCAATCTGAAGGTATTGACGTTAGATATTGGTAGCCTTGATACAAAAATGCATCAAAAAATTGCCATAAAAAGCCCAAATCAACCAGTATTGATAAAAAGCAGTATGCTACTAATAGTGGCATTAATATTATGCCTAGTAACGGCACCGCAATAAGGTTTATGACCAAACCAATGACGCTAATCCCAGCAAAATAATAAAGCGTGATCGGTAACAACCCTAAGAACAAACCACATTGAATTATGACTAACTGTACCACCCCCCTTGCTAGCTTGAACTTTGGGTAAGAGCGGTAGTTCAATGTTAAAAAAATAATTATTACTGCAATAAAACTAAAGTAGAGTCCTGGATTTAATAAAGAAAAAGGATCAAAAAATAATAAAATAGTTAAAGCATACAGAATGGCTCGCCACCTTAGAGGCTGCTTTGCAAAGCTATAAATTATTAAATAGCAAGCTAGCATCAACAGTGCTCGCGTTGCAGATACAATAAAACCACTAAGGTAGACATAAAAAAATGCAAGCAATAACCCAATAACTACAAATAACTTATTAAGGTTATTTTGTTGATTATGCTTTACAGAAAATAGACCAAACAATAACTTACTGGTATAAAAACCAATCGCGAATATTAGACCAATGTGTAAACCGGAAATAGCCAGTAAGTGACTTAAACCAAGTTCTTTTAAGTGAACTTTATCAGCGTCTTTGATTTGACTTCTGTCACCGGTCAATAATGCATAATACAGCCACTGCATCTTCATATTGTCTGTGATAGAAAATATAAAACCACGGTATGACTCACGGGTAGTAGATTTTTTCTGAGCTGAGACTCGCACGCTCTGACCTACAGAGCGGCCCTCATATAATACACGTTCAGACAGTGCAAAGCGCTCTGCATCAAATACATCAAAATTCTTTACACTCCTAAATGGCTTTAGCTTTAATTTGCTGGTTAACACATCCCCTACGTTAAGTTCATTGTCACTAATGACACTCAACATAGCAAAAGGCGTCGCTTTGAAGTTTTTATCCTGTTCTGATAAATCAATAATCTTCGCTTTTACGTAAAATGGAGATTGGCTTGAGTGAATGGATACGATTTCAATTTTTGCATCTACGACCTCATTTCTTTTCAAGTCCTTGTAAGGAAGACTATAAAAATAGTGGTAGTTAAGAAGTACAACCAAAATAGCGCAAATAAATCCTAACAAAACTGACGAAAAAGGCTTAAAATAGGCACCAGCTAAAACAATAGCAAAACTGAGTATATAAAACGCCGCAGTGTGCAAAGTATAAACGGTTATAAAACAACCGAATATAAACCCACTGCATAACCAAATAGATGTAAATGGTTGCTTTAAATGGCTAAAAAAACGATCCAACGGTTTTTACCCGATCATAACAAGGTAAGAGATCATAAATATTTAAGAATTTTTGGTCGTTTGTTGCATGATGCAAATTTGTGGCATCTTAATCGACGCTCAGCCCGTGGAGCATTTGCAGTCGGTTTGTTTTTTGCTTTCATCCCCGTTCCTTTTCAAATGGTTTTAGCTGCCGCACTTGCTATCCCTTTACGCGTTAATTTACCTATCTCGGTTGCGACGGTTTGGATAACAAACCCGCTGACTATGCCACCTATTTTTTATTGCTCGTATATCGTTGGCACTATTGCACTTGCGCAACCACCACAACATTTTCAGTTTGAACCTAGCTGGCAATGGTTTTTAGACAGCCTGACAACAATTGGACCGGCATTTCTTGTAGGTTCACTCATCTGCGCCACAGCTGCAGCTATTATTGGTTATTTTGGAATCGATATGCTGTGGAAACGCTCGGTGCGCAAAGCTTGGCTACATCGCCATAAATAAAGTACCCAAATTGACAACGAATGTATAGACAAAAAACCCAGCGAAAGCTGGGTTTTTAATGGTCACTCATTTAATACCAACATGCTTAAATATTATCGCATGTTGGTATCAGATTATTATTTTCTGAACACGCGGCGTGCTGCAGCAAGTGGCAGTAATAATAAAGTGTACCAAGGGAAGCTTGATGATTGACGCTCGTATTCTTCAATCTCTTGCGCAGGGCATTCTTCAACACTACCGCTGGTAGGTGTTAATTTAACGGCAACAGCAACACTTTCATATTCAATATTACCGTCAACGTCTAACACAACATTACCAAATGAGTCTGTCTTCTCAACCGTTTTAGTTGCAACACCAAAAATCTCATTGTTGTTGTTAATTGCTTTCGCCTCAGCAACAGTATACTTAAAACGGGTCTCGCCATCAGCTTCGTAACAAGGTAGTAAGCTATTTATGTTAACAATTTTGTCTTCACCAATTGTGTACATAAAGCCTTCTCGACGACGACTTGTTGAATTGAAAATATCAGTTTCACCTTCACCAACAATCACACCGTTGTCGTTAATGTCGTTTGCTAAAGAACTAGAGCTTGTGAAAAAGTCTGTCGGAAAAACAACGCTATTACTATTCTTATCGAAATAAAAGAACTTAGTACGAGTTCTATTTTCTATACGCTTATTGGCATAGCCAACAATGATACTATCATTATTAATTGCGAGCGCTTTACCGCCAACCCAGTCATCATCTTGGTTAATAAATTGTTTTACTTCGCCATTCTCAAAATAAACAGGCATTGAATAACGTCTATCGTCGTAACGTACATCGGATGTGCCGGCAATCAGACCATTTTCATTTACAGCTAAGGCATTACTTCTAAAGGCAAAATCTTCGTCATCTTCAGGTGTAATTGCTAAGCCAAAAACCTCAGTGTTAGTAATGTTCAAGCTATTATCAAGTGTCCATTTAACTGCACGTTTATCAAATAAGCCTGTTGATATGTTTCTATCTAAACTTTCAATACAGTCCGATACTGGTTCATCTTCACCGTCACAGTTATCGTCAATGTCTTCTTGGCGGTCAACAGGTATGCCTGTCGATACGCTACCAACTACAACGTAACCATTATTGCTTTGCACGATATCAGTCGCGATACTTGTGCCACCATACTCATTAAACTCGGGTACTAATGGCACCTTTACACCGTCAGGGCTTATTACAATACCACGGCTGATAAACTCACGTAAAAAATGCGTTTCTTCTTCGTCTTCATCCGTTTGCGTAAAGGCTGTTTTTTCGTAAGGCGCACTGCCCCAACCAACCATTACACCATCATCGGTGACTGCGTTTAATAAATTAGACGTTGAGCGAGTCAAGCCGTCATAATCAAGTGACTGTACATCAAAAAGAACTTGCTCTGAAGAGCCTTCAGGTGTGTATACCGTAGTAAGCGCACTTGATATCTTTTGATACTCTGAATTAGTTAAACGACCAGATTGAGTATTTGTTACAAAAGAGATCATAAACGCATGTGCGTCTGCATTGGTATTTACAGCATCGTTATTTTCAATATCATCGAGTGTGAATGTGATCTCTTTGTCGATAAGTTCATAGCTAGCTTTGGTTGCATCGTATGCATTTTTAATCGCGCTATCTTCAAAATCGATATAAGAGATATCAATAGGTAGTCGATAAATACCATTCGCTAAACCAATAATATGACCGTTTTCACTGACATCGGTAACATAGTTGTGTTTTGCACCATCTAAGCGACCTAGCTCAGTCAATTGATAAGTTGCGCTCATTGCTGAGGTGCTAAGAGTCGCTAATATACTGGCAGCGAGTAATTTATATTTCATTTTAATCCTTACTACTGATTCTTTAAATCTTCGAGTTCTTCCCAACGCTCAAATGCGGCTTCAAGCTCAGACTCTAACTGGGCTAATTGGTTCAATGCGTCTGTTGTAATTGCAGCGTCTTGCTTAAAAAAGTCAGGGTCATTAACGACAATTTGCTGAGCATCGAGTGCTTTTTCTAGTTGCTCCACTTTACTGGGTAATTCTTCTAATTCAAGTTTTAATTTGTAAGAGAGTTTATTACTTTTCTTTTGTGGTTTTTCTTGCTGACTACTCGTTTCAGGCTTTTCCTGTTTTATCTGCTGTAGTTGCTTTTCTTGTTCTGCTAAATAAGCAGCGTAGGCCTCGTAATCACTATAGCCGCCTACGATATCTGAAATTTTTCCTTGGCCTTCAAATGCCCACACAGAACTACAGGTATTATCGATAAACTCACGGTCATGGCTAACAATTAATACCGTGCCCTGATATTGATTAATAATATCTTCAAGTAATTCTAGGGTTTCAATGTCTAAATCATTGGTTGGTTCATCAAGTACCAGAATATTAGACGGTTTTAAAAATAACTTTGCTAACAACAAACGATTTTTCTCACCACCTGAAAGCGCTTTAACAGGCGTACGCGCTCTTGCCGGTGGAAATAGAAAGTCCTGAAGGTAACCTAGTACATGACGAGAGCGCCCGCCCATCATCACCTCTTGTTTGCCTTCAGCAACATTATCTTGCACGGTTGCTTCTTCATCAAGTTTTTGACGGTACTGATCAAAATACGCAAACTCGAGGTTTACGCCTTGCTTCACACTGCCACTATCAGGTGCTAAATCACCAAATAAGATTTTTAATAAAGTGGTTTTGCCAATACCATTCGGACCGACAAGGCCAATACGGTCGCCACGCATAACAAGTGTCGAGAAATCTTTCGCAATCACTTTATCCTTAAATGCATGGGCAATATGTTTTGCCTCAAATACCAGCTTTCCTGAACGATCAGCCGTTTCTATATTGAAATCTGTTTTACCAACTTGATCAACACGCTGTTTACGCTCTTTACGTAAGGCTTTAAGAGCACGGACTCGTCCCTCGTTGCGGGTTCTTCGTGCTTTGATCCCTTGGCGTATCCACGCTTCTTCCTCTGCTAGACGTTTATCAAATAACGCATTTTGTGTTTCTTCAACTTTTAAATCATGCGCTTTTTGCTCAAGGTAAGCGGCATAGTTACCAGGGTATGAAACGAGCTTACCGCGATCTAAATCAAGAATACGGGTTGCAACAGCACGAATAAAAGCACGGTCATGAGAAATAAAAACGATACCGCCTTTAAACTCTTTTAAGAATTGCTCAAGCCAAATAACACTACTCATATCTAAGTGGTTAGTCGGCTCATCAAGAAGGAGTAAATCAGGCTCACTGACAAGTGCTCTAGCTAGAGCGACCTTACGCAACCAACCGCCAGATAGCGATTCCAGCTTTGCTTCTGGGCTTAATTCTAAGCGAGATAAAACCAGTTGAATGCGCGTATCAAACCGCCAACCATCAACCGTTTCTAGCTGATTAGATAAACGCTCTAATTTATTCAGCAGTTTATCGTTATAATCTGTCTGCATTTGATTGCTAACTTGGTGATATTCAATCAGTAAGTTCGCTATATCAGGCATGCCTTGAGCAACATAATCAAAAACCGTCCCTTCGGCTCCTTTAGGTGGATCTTGCTCTAAACGCGAAATACGGATACCGCCTAATTGGTTTATTTCACCATCATCTAATGTTACTTGGCCATCGAGCACTTTCAGTAAGGTCGACTTACCCGCGCCATTTCTACCAACAATACAAACACGTTCACCCGACTCAATGACTGCATCAGCATCATCAAGCAGTGGGTGTGTACCATAAGCAAGTTGTGCCTTGGCTATTCTGATTAAATCCATCGTGATTACTACTCTTATTCTTTGTTATCAGCAATAAACTGCGCCAATGCGACAGTATCAAAAGGCCAAAATAATTTATTGCCTTGGCTGCTTTCAACAACCGGAATACTTGTTTGATAAAGCTCAATTAATTGTTCATTATCCATAATATCTTTTGCTGCAAACGGTATATTTGCAGCACTTAATAACTCATCTGCCAGCTCACATAAATGACAACCATCGGTGTGATACAAGGTAAAATTAGCCATGGGTAATAAGCCAACTATTATGAATTTGCTTATTACGCTTAAAGTCTGGCGACAGTGTTTTTGCTGAAATATTTTCAGCTTTTAAACCTAAGCCCATCAGCCCGACTTCGTCTAAGTTAAAGCCTCGTTTATTGTTAGAAAAAATCAACGTGCCATTCGGACTTAAAATTTTCTTAACCCATGTGAGTAACTTAATATGATCGCGCTGTACATCAAATGCATCTTTCATACGTTTTGAATTCGAAAACGTTGGAGGGTCTAAAAAGATGAGATCGTATTGGCCTTGCGCATGCTCTAGCCATTTTAAACAATCGGCTTGTTCAAAACGATAACGAGTATTGCTAATACCGTTGAGGTCAAAGTTTTCTTGCGCCCACTTTAAGTAGGTTTTAGACATATCTACTGTAGTAATCGCTTTTGCACCGCCAATAGCTGCGTGAACCGAAGCACTGCCAGTATACGCAAACAAGTTTAAAAAACGTTTACCGTGTGCATTTTGCTGAATATAACGTCGTGCCAAACGGTGGTCTAAAAACAATCCTGTATCTAGATAATCAAATAGGTTAACTTTGAATTTAGCGCCAAACTCTTCAACCACTTGCGTACGGTTTTGTTTTGATACCTTGGTATATTGCTCTTCGCCTTTTTGTTTTTTACGCACTTTAACAGCGATATTCTCAGGCGCGACTTCTAACTGCTCTGCGGTTAGACTGATTACATCTTGCAGACGTTTTTGTGCTGTATTGTCATCAATCTCTTTTGGAGCAGCATATTCAAAAATAACTGCTGAATCATCGTAAATATCAACAGCTACGTTATATTCAGGAATATCTGCATCGTAAACACGATAACAGCTCACTTCATTTTGCTTTAACCAGTTCTTTAAGTTTTGTTTATTTTTCTTTAAGCGGTTTGCAAATGCTGTTGAGCCTTCATAATTAAGCGCTGGCTTGTCTTCTTTGCTTAACTCGACTTGTTTATCGTCAAGTTGATAGAGATTTAGAACAACATCTAACGGGCCATTTTTAAATTTATAACGTTTAAGTTTTACTAACTTTAACAATTTAAATAGGCTTTCGTCAGTCCCAAGCAAGGCTAGCTTCCAATGATTAAAGTGCTTTTTGAAACCCACACCTAAACCTCGGTGTAAGTTAACTAACTCTGCCATCGAGCCTAAACGTTCACCATAAGGTAGGTTAGAAATCACCACGCCTGGTAGTTTAGCCACGGATGTTAGCTTGGTCGCATCACTTTGCTTAAACTTAATAATAGAGCCAAGGTCTGCACGCTCAGCATTTTCTTGCGCCTTTGCGATTACACTGCCATCAATGTCATGACCAATAAGCCACAATTTAGGATCAGTAATTTGAGCCGTTAACTCAGCTTTTAATTCTTTGTATTTTTGTAAGCGGAAACTGGGTAATCGCTCAAAAGCAAACCCCTCACGGAATAGCCCTGGCGCTTCATTGCGTGCCATGCTGGCCGCTTCAATCAAAATAGTGCCTGAA
Organism: Pseudoalteromonas sp. N1230-9; assembly: GCF_032716425.1. Taxonomy (NCBI): domain Bacteria; kingdom Pseudomonadati; phylum Pseudomonadota; class Gammaproteobacteria; order Alteromonadales; family Pseudoalteromonadaceae; genus Pseudoalteromonas; species Pseudoalteromonas sp. N1230-9. The sequence continues at coordinate 1,681,973 of NZ_CP090419.1, read as the reverse complement.
CCACAACATGGGTCAAATAATGGTTGTTGTACGTTCTCAAGCCAACCACTTCGTTTTACTAGAGCAGCAGCCAAATGTTCTTTGATTGGTGCTTTACCTTGATCTTGACGATAGCCACGCTCAGATAAACGCGGGCCTGAATAATCAATATAAAGGGCAACACCATGACGATTCAGCCGTGCAACCACTCTAACGTTTGCATTAAATTTATCGACATTTGGACGTTGTTCATAAAGATCTGCAAAATAATCAACGATAGCATCTTTAACAACCAGCCCAGAAAACTGCGTGTTTTTCAGATCATGATTCGTACCTGTAAAATCCACTGCGAATGTTTGCTTTGGACCAAACCATTCTTGCCAAGGTTGTAAGCGCGCAAAATTGTAAAGGCTTTCTTTGTCCTTAACACCTTCTTTTTCTTCTATCAGCATCATGATACGCGTCGCAAAACGACTCGATAAACAGATCTTTTGTGCTAATAAACTATCTGCTTCAAAACGTACAGAGCCCACGGTTTGTTTAGAGACTTCTGCACCGAGTTCGGTAAGTTCATCAACAAGTAAATTTTCAATTCCGATAGAAGTAAGTGCGATAAATTGCAAAGTAAAAACCCTTAAATGCTAATTGCGCAGGATTATAGCATAGCTTAGCGAACAAAAACGCCATCAATTAAAGGGATATTATGCTGTTTTGAAGTGTTTTTGCTGGATATAAACAGGATGGATACGATTGTTAAGAACTTTAATAGCTTCAAACTGTTGCAATGACAAGTTTTCATCTAACTGAAAGTGCTCACTTAAGTTGATACATACAGACGCATCTGATGAATGGTCAACAATCAGAAACTCGCCTTCTTGTGCTTGTGAGCACAACTTTACTACAGCCTCAACACTTGGCTCGCTACCCATATATTCATGGAAAAACCAGCTTTTAGCTAGCACAGGCTTTAAATGAAACTTAACAGCTGTCGCGTTGAGTGAAATTTGGCAAAGCTCTGCAGGATTCCATAACGAAAAGGTTTCAAGATACTGATAAACTTGCTGATAAAATGCAGCATCTTCAAGGCTGAAATTAGGCTCTTCAAAAACAGCATCGGTAAGCTGACGAAGTTTATAGGGCGTGCAGAGTTGCATGTCTTGGTCAAGGTCGACCAAAAGGCGATTATTTTTAGAGCAAGCAAGCCACTTCCATTGCTTTGATGCTTGTAACATGACTCCTCCTTAAACTAAAAATTCCTCTTTACTTAGCACGCTATTATAACGAAAGTAGACCATTAATAAAATGATTTTTTAGAACATTTTATTAATGATCAATCGCTTAGATAACCGATCCTTATAAGCCGTTAAGGATCGTTTTTACCAATTCTGGGCCTTTATAAATAAAGCCAGTATAAACTTGAACAAGGTCTGCTCCTGCTGCAAACTTTTCTTTTGCAGAGTCAGCATCATCGATACCGCCCACACCGATGATAGGTAGCTTGCCTTCGGTTAAGCGCTTAAGCTCACTAACCACGTGGGTTGAGCGCTCACGTACTGGCTGACCAGAAAGGCCGCCCGCTTCATTTGCGTGTTGTTGACCTTGTACCATAGCGCGCTCAAGTGTTGTGTTTGTCGCAATAACACCGTCGATCTTATTATTGATCAAAGACTCACTGACTTGCGCAATTTGAACTTTATCCAGATCTGGAGCGATCTTAACCAGCATTGGCACTTGTTTGTTATGTTTAGCAACTAAATCAAGCTGCTCATTTTTTAAACTTTGCAATAAGTCATCTAGCGCTTCACCATATTGTAAATCACGAAGACCTGGCGTATTTGGTGATGAAATATTTACTGTGATATACGATGCATGCTCAAATACTTTACGCATACAGTGAATGTAATCATCTTTACCCTGCTCGTTTGGTGTATCTTTATTTTTGCCAATATTAATACCTAGAATACCGTCATATTTCGCCGCTTTAACATTGTTAACTAGGTTATCAACACCCTTATTGTTAAAACCCATACGATTGATAATCGCATTTGATTCAGGTAAGCGGAAAATACGAGGCTTGTCGTTACCTGCTTGCGGGCGTGGTGTAACAGTACCAACTTCGACAAAGCCAAAGCCCATTTGCGCAAAGGCATCAATACACTCTGCATTTTTATCTAAGCCCGCGGCTAAACCTACTGGATTTTTAAACTCCAGTCCTAAGAAGTTAACGGGTTTATTAGGGACAGTTTGTGACCACGCAGCACTCAATGGCGTATCAGCAAATCGGCGTAAGTTATTAAGTGCAAATTCATGAGCCCACTCCGCATCACGGGTAAACATAAAACGGCGAGCTAAATCATAAAACATGGCTTGTTGTTCCTTAGGTAAAAATAAACAAGGTAGCCGCTTAAAACGGACCATTGCAAATTAAGGGCAAAAAAATACCCCAGCGAGCTGGGGTATGTATTTTAACGACTTTTCATTTATTTGGAAGTGTCACAGTTGTGGCTTAACAACATTAGTTCACGAAGTGCTACTGAGAACTTCGCAAAATCGTGACTTTGCGATGTTTTAAACTCAGATAACATTTGTTTCCAACGTTGTAATAGTAGATCTTGGTTGTCCATCCACTCATCGATTTGTGCATCAATATCTTTGCTGTCTGCTGCAAAGCTATTAAGTACTACAGCTGATAATGTACGTTGTTGCCAATCAAGCTCTTCACGGTATGACGCACGGGCAAGTGCTTGCCAATGGTTCGCAACCGGTTGATTAGTAATTTGGTCCAAGAACCAATGTAAGCCCATACGTGCACCAAGCTTGAAGTAGGTATTAGATACCATATCAATATCGCGATTTGAGTTATTGGCAATTTCTGCTAAATCCATAACAGAGAATAAGCTAGAAAGTGACACAACACGAGTTGCAAGCGCTTTTGGAACACCGCTTTCAATTAATTTATCAGCAGCTTTAACTAGGCGCTCACTTTCTTTATCAACCATGTAGTTGTTTAAGTTATCACTTAAATCAGCAAATGTTGGTGCAAAGAATTCAATTGCTTGCTCAATGGTTTGTGCTTTGTTGCGATGACGTAAGAACCAACGTGTTGCACGACGAACCGTACGGCGAAGCTGATAAAGCATTTCTGTTTGTACAGCTGCAGGGATCTTATTATCTAACGCAACAATTGATGACCACGTTTCTGGCATTTGGAACACTTCTTTCGCAATTGAGTAACAAAGTGCGATTTCAGCTTCGTTTGCACCTGTTTCTTCGTGCATACGAACCATGAAGTTAAGGCCCATATCATTAACGATATTATTAGCAAGTTTCGTTGCGATAATTTCTTTACGAAGTGGGTGGTTATCCATCGCATCGTTGAACTTCTCACGAAGTGGTACTGGGAATGAGTTAACCAACAGCTGACGGTAATATGGGTTTTCAGTAATTTCATCAACAACAAGCGACTCTTTAAGAACCATCTTCGCATAAGAAACAAGTACAGATAACTCTGGTCGAGTTAAATCTTTACCCGCCGCTGCGCGCTCTGCAAGCTCTTCATCTGTTGGAATAAACTCGATTGCACGGTTTAGTTTACCCTCTTTTTCAAGAGCGTGAATAAAGCGTACTTTCTCTTTAAGCGTTGATGCGCCTTTAGATTGTGTAATCGACAAAGTATGTGTTTGACGGTAACAATCTTTCAATACCAATTGCGATACTTCATCAGTCATCGAATAAAGCAGCTCATCACGTTGTTTACGTGTTAAGTCACCTTCAGCCACTAAGCCGTTTAGTAAGATCTTAATATTTACTTCGTTATCTGAACACGCAACACCACCTACGTTATCGATGAAGTCCGTATTTACGCGACCACCTTTGGCAGCAAACTCAATACGACCTAATTGAGTTGCACCTAAGTTACCACCCTCACCTAAGATCTTCGCACCAAGCTCTGCGCCATTGATACGTAATGCATCATTTGCGCGGTCACCCACATCTGCATCCGTTTCTTTAGAGTTCTTGATGTAAGTACCGATACCACCATTCCACAGTAAATCAAACTCCATCATTAACGCTGCTTTGATTAACTCGTTAGGTGTCATGCTCGCTTTTTTAGTGCCAAGCATTTTCTTCATTTCTGGGCTTAAGCTAATTGATTTAGCCGCACGAGAGAATACGCCACCACCTTGCGAAATTAGCTCTTTATTGTAATCTTCCCATGAAGAACGCGGTAAGTTAAATAAACGCTCACGCTCAGGGTAAGATGTTGCTGCATCTGGATTCGGATCAACGAAGATGTGCATGTGGTTGAATGCCACTTGTAAGCGAATATGCTTAGAAAGCAACATGCCGTTACCAAATACGTCACCCGCCATGTCACCGATAGCAACAACTGTGAAGTCAGTAGTTTGACAGTCAATATCCATCTCACGGAAGTGACGTTTAACAGATTCCCACGCACCTTTAGCTGTGATCCCCATTTTCTTATGGTCATAACCTACTGAACCACCTGATGCGAATGCATCACCTAGCCAGAAGTTATACTCATTTGCGATACCGTTTGCGATATCAGAGAAGGTTGCAGTCCCTTTATCGGCAGCAACAACTAAATATGGGTCATCTTCATCGTGACGAACAACATCAACTGGTGGAACAATCTCACCGCGTTCGATGTTATCTGTGATATCTAATAAACCACGGATGAAAATTTTGTAACACTCTTGGCCTTCTTTGAAGAACGCTTCACGGTCAGTCGGTAGTTGTTTACATACGAAACCACCTTTTGAACCCACTGGTACAATAACGGTATTTTTAACTTGTTGTGCTTTAACAAGGCCCAGTACCTCAGTACGGAAGTCTTCACGACGGTCAGACCAACGTAAGCCACCACGTGCGACTTTACCACCACGTAAATGCACACCCTCAACGCGCGGCGAGTATACGAAAATCTCGAACGCAGGAAGTGGTAATGGCATTTCTGGGATCATTGAAGGCTGAACTTTGAACGATACATATGACTTAAATTGGCCATCAGCTTCTTTTTGGAAGAAGTTCGTTCTTAAAGTTGCATTGATCATATCAACGTATAAACGGATGATGCGGTCATCATCAAGGTTCGCTACGTTTTCAAGCTCTAGGTAAACTTGGCTTACAAGCTTCTCAAGCGCCTTTTCACTTCCTGGGTTCTTAACTGAGAACTTTTTAGTGAATAAGTTTACGATTTGCGATGCGATATGTGGATAATTTGCAAATGTGCTTTCAATATAAGTTTGCGAGAAAGTCACACCAATTTGACGCATGTATTTAGCATAAGCGCGCAGAATAGATGCTTCACGACCTGTTAAACCGCCCATTAATACTAAACGATTAAAACCATCGTTCTCTAAGCGGTTATTCCACACATTTGTTAGTGCAGCACGGAAACGCGCAGACACTTTATCAAAGTCAGCAATACCTTTGTTGTCAATTAGCATGGTGAAATCCATGATCCAATTAACATTACCATCTGTCGTTTTAACTGAGTAAGGCGTTTCACCCACTACACGTAAACCAAAGTTTTCAAGCATTGGCATAACGTCAGATAAGTGGATTGGCTCATCTTTATGGAATAAGCTTAAACGAACAACATTTGTATTCGCTTCTTCTTGTGGACGGTAGAACAACATTTCTAATTTGTTTTCGTCGTTAAGAAGTTCAAGCTTTTCAATATCAACAACCGCAGCGCTTGGCAGAACTTGATCTTTATACGAGCTGGCAAAAGCTTGTGCATATTTACGGTTAAGCTCTTTACCGCGGGCTTCACCTGCACTTTCAAGTAACGCAGATTGTAGTCTATCTTCCCAAGTACGGGCAGCTTCAATTAGGTTGTTTTCGATGTCTTTCACGTTATATTCAATATTATTGTCAGTCACACGCACCGTGTAATGTGTACGGGCTAATGTTGACTCAGAGAAGAAAGTAGTAAATTCGACTTTATCGTCAGAATTAAATGCGTTTGCTAAAATACGTTGTGTTTCACGACGTAGTGCGGTGTTATAACGCTCACGTGGCACATACACCATACATGAGAAGAAACGACCATAGGCATCTTTACGAACAAAAATACGACACATATCGCGTTCTTGTACTTGTAAAACACCCATAGCTACTTCGAGTAGCTCTGTTTCACGTGCTTGAACAAGTTCATCACGTGGGTAGGTCTCTAAAATATTTAATACCGCTTTGTAGGCATGGGTGCCTTTTGCAAAGTCACACATTTCCATGATGCGATTGATTTTGCTTTTCAGAACAGGCACATCGGTTGCGCTGTTGTTATAAAAGCTAGATGAGAATAAACCAAGGAAACGGTCTTCACCAATCACATTGCCTTGATCATCAAAACGTTTTATACCTACATAATCAATGTATGCTGGACGATGAACACGAGAAACAGAGTTTGTTTTAGTCAAAATAAGTAAATTACTGCTGCGTGCTTCTTGGCGAGCAACTTCAGGTAATTCAGATAAAAGGCGACTGTGCTCTTCATCAGTGTTTTTCATTAGGCCAAGGCTTGTGCCTTTTTTACCTTTTAACTGATAGTCACCTTGAACAGGAGAAAGCTCATATTCACGGTAGCCCATTAGTGTAAAGTTATCTTTTGCTAACCAGTCTAGAAACTCAACCGTTTCAGCAACTTCGTCTTTGTTATTATTATGGTGACGGTTTGGTAAGTCCTTAGTTACAGCAACTAGCTTTTCGCGAATTGGCTGCCAATCTTCAACAGCAATAGATACATCAACGAGGACAGACTCAAGCTCTTTTTTGAAAGACTCGATTACTTTAGCATCAGTTTGGCGGTCTATTTCAATGAAGAAAACCGTTTTAGTCGAGGTTGATTCTTGCTCAGCTTTTAAACTAGAAATACCCGTGATTTTTTCATTCTTATCACGTTGAATTTTAAGCGGAGAGTGAAGTAGCAGGTGAGAAGCGATATTTTCGCGAGTCATCGCCATACGCACAGAATCAACTAAGAAAGGCATATCTTTAGCGATAATTTCGACAATTGTGTGCGATGACTGCCAGCCATCTTTTGCAACTTCAGGATTGAAGACACGGACAACCGCGTCATCAGAATTATTTTTTTCTAGCGAGTTCCATAGGCTTAGTGCAGCGCCATATAAGTCACTATCGTTGCGATGTGCCAAATCCTCTTTAGACATATTGCTGTACAAGGCTTTGGCGAATTTCTCAACGAGTAACACATTATCAGCGTGAACTTTTTTCTGGATCAGCTTACAGACATTATCTAAGATAACCGAGGCTTGCCCTTCATTTCGTGTCATTGTATGTTCCTTAATCTATACTACTTATTGATTAGTAGAATATTTGTACAGCCATTTATTAGCGTGGAGTCAGGTAAATTCTAACTCTTTTACAGCTAATAAACAGCCTTTTCGATGAAATCATTTTAAGCTTTTCAGCTATTTGGTCATCTATTCACAAAATATAGATATAAATGGCCATTACTGGCCATATTGGAGCACAATTATTCACATTATTTTTTCTGGTCAGTCCAGAGGAAACTACCTATTGCAGGTAAAAGTAATACGGCACCCAACATATTCACTAAGAACATAAAGGTCAGTAGGATCCCCATATCAACTTGGAACTTCAAATCAGAGAAAATCCATGTACTCACACCAATGGCTAAGGTGATACCTGTGAATAACACCGCACTGCCTCGCTCTACTAACGCATTACGATAAGCAACCTCAAGTGCAACACCTTGTTTTAGCTGCCCCATCATTGATGAAAGAATATAAATGCCGTAGTCAACACCAATACCTACACCTAAAGCAATAACTGGCAATGTTGACACTGTTAAACCAATTTCAAGCTGTACCATCAACGCTTGTGCTAGGGTCGATACGATATACAAAGGTAGTACCACAGCAACAGTGGCTTTCACACTTCTAAAGCTAATTAAGCATAGCAAGATGACGGCACCGTAAACGTAAAGCATCATGGGAAGCTGTGCCGCTGAAACTGATTCATTGGTAGCTGCCATCACACCCACAGGGCCTGAAGCAAGCTTGAACTTCAATTTATCGGTTTCCTCTTTAGCCGCAAACTCTTTTACTTTAGCAACCACATGATCAATAGTTTCGGCTTTGTGATCTTCTAAGAAGAAAATCACAGGCATAACAGAGCAGTTACCATCAAGTAAGCCTGAGCTTGTTTCAACTCTTGCTGTAGATTGTACTAAGCTTGCTGTATTACGCGGTAAGCTTTGCCACTTTAAATTACCTTCATTAAAGCCAGCATTCACTGACTGCGCGACTGAACTTAAACTAACTGCTGATTGCACACCTGGCACATTTTCCATTTGCCATTGGAAACGGCTGATACGTTCCATCACATCATGTTCTGTACACGCAGCAGGATATGCTTCAACAATGACTTTTAAAATATCGGATGAAATGGTGTATTTATCTGAAATCAAGAAAGTATCTTGGTTATATCGTGCATCTTGATGAAGCGATGGCGCACCAGCGTGTAAGTCGCCAATACGCATTTTATCTGCTTGCCAGTAACCAAAAGCAAACAGTATCACTGTAAGTCCGATAATTAGCCGTGCCGTTTTAGGGTCTGTTGCTTTAACCAGTATCTCGCGTAAATTATCAAGAACATTTGGCTTATCTGAGTGTGTACCAGATTGGATACGCACTGAGCCTTCAAACTGCATGTATGATGCCCAGACAGGAAGCAAAATTAAGTTCGTGAAAATAATCACCGCCACCCCTAAGCTCGCCGTGATCGCAAGTTCACGAATAATACCGATATCAATAGTGAGTAACGTTAAGAAACCAACTGTATCTGATAACAGTGCAATACCACCTGGAATTAATAAAGCCCTAAAACTTGCTTGGCAACAAACTCGCGTGCTGCTGCCACCGCATACTTTCTTGCCAATATCGTTAATCATTTGCACACCATGGCTCACACCAATTGCAAATACTAAAAATGGCACCAGAATAGACATAGGATCTAAACCAAAACCAAGCGATGACAGTAAGCCAAGCTGCCAAACCACCGCAATAATAGAGCAAGCGATCGGTAAAATAGTGAGTTTTAAGCTATGGCAGAATAGCCAAACCATTACAAACGTAAAGGCTATTGCAATTGCGAAGAATAACAGTACGCCTTTGGCACCCTCTGCGACATCTCCCGCCATTTTCGCAAAACCAATAATATGGATACTGACTTTATCCGTGCTCAGTGGTTCACGTACTTGAGTTTCTAGCTTTTCTGCAAACGCTAAAGTATCGAGCTTTTCTTGTGTTTGTGGATCAGTTTCCAATAACTGAGCTGTTACCATGGCGCATGAATAGTCGCTGGCAATCATACGGCCAACGACTTTGGCTTTTTCAATGTTCTCTTTTACAACGGCAAGTCCACGTTTATCCGCGGTAAAGTTTGCCGGTATGATTGGCCCCCCGGCAAAACCATCTTCAACGACTTCGACGAAACGGGCACTGGGGGCAAAAATTGAATTTACTAACGGACGATTTACACCAGGAATAAAGTAAAGCTGGTCATGAACAGCTTTAAGCTGGGTGAAAAATTCTTCATTAAAAATATCACCATCTGCATCACAGACAGAAATCAAAATGCTGTTAGCTCCACCAAACTGTTTTTCATGCTTGGTGTAGACCTTCATGTAGTCATGATTAAGTGGAATATTTTTATTAAATGACGCATCTAATTGAATCTGCGTTGCTTTAAAAAGTAAAAAACAAGTAATTAATGCAAAAGAGATAATCGCAAATAAACGGTGACGGAATACCGCCTTTTCTAAAAAATCTAAAAAACCACGCATTACGGATTCAACTCCTTCACTTTAATACCATCTTCTGAAGCCATAATGAGTTTATTTTTAAATACAACACCATCAAGTAAAGACTTGCCATCATCCATTTGTTCTTCAGTTAGTTCATCATTTTTAATATGAAAAATGACACCGCTATTGGCAAACAGCAGCCATTCGTTATTGTAGTTAATTGCACTGTTTACTGTTGCGAAATTGTCTGTGTGGATTTGTTGCCATTGTTCACTGCCTGCTTGACGAGTAAAAATATTCCCTCTTAAACCTGCAACTAAGTCTTCTCCTTGAGATTGTTCTGCAGTTGACGCAAACGTAAAGAAAGACCCCATATATATTTCTTCTAGACGTTGCCACGTGCCACCGTTATCAAAACTTTCAGCCATCAACCCCATTTCACCAACCAATATTAAACGGTCATTGGTTTTCACAATACGGTTAAAATGTGGAAGAATCGAAGCTGTCTCATACTCATACCCTTCTGGGTCACTCTTTTTTAGTTCATTAAGGTATGCACGGTCTTCTTCAAAAAGTAAGCTATCTAAAAATCGTTTTTGCCATTTCTGGCCACCATCCTGCGTTTCAAAAAACATGCCGTATGCACCCACAGCATAGCCATGCTTTTCTGAGGTGAAAAGTATATCTAAGCAAGGCTTATCCATATCTGGAAGTGCTTGCTGAAGCTGCCATGTTTTGCCCGCATCCGTAGTATTAATAATAGTGGCATCATGACCACATGCCCACCCTAGGTTCTTATTATAGAAATCGACTGCGGTGAGTAAAACTTGCGTTGGAACACTGGCTTGCTGCCATGATTGTGCATCGCTACTGGTGATTACGACGCCGTGTTTTCCAACAGCCACTAATTGATCATCAATTAATTCAATATCTGTGAGGAGTGTTTTGTCTGCATTAACAGCACTAATAGCATGTTCTAGTTGGGGCATGTCCTGAGAAAAACATGAAGCACTATAAGCAAGACAAGCATAAAGCAAATACTTCATAAGGGTAAATCGCCTTCGAAAAGATAAATGAGTAAGCCATAAGTCACGTGTTAAACCAATTGTGCCTAATTGACTAATATGAATTGCAAAGGCACCTGATAAAACAGGTGCCTATTTGGATTAACGGCCTTCGCGGCGAAGTGCGCTTGACGTAAACTCGTTATCGTTAAATGATTGTGAGAAGTCATACATCTTCTCTTGGTTATCTAAACCAATTGCCAAATAACGACGTGAATTAAGATCATGGTAAACTTCTAAGGTACTCCAGTGAGTTGGTACTTCATAGTAGTTTAGGCCATGGGCCATCGCCACACGATACATTTGGTCACGATTATCATATATATCTGCTACGTGAACTTGCCAGCTGTCTTCATCAATATAGAACACACGTTTTTTATAAATGTGACGAGTGCCCTCTTTTAAGTTAGCTTCAACAACCCAAACACGGTGCTTCTCATAACGAACGTATTCAGGGTTGATATGACCTGCTTGCAAGATATCATCGTATTCAAGCTTATCGCTGTGCAGTTTGTAGCTGTTATATGGAATATAAAGCTCCTGCTTACCTTTTAACGTCCAGTTATAACGGTTTGGTGAACCATTAAACATATCGAAGTCATCGGTAGTACGTAAACTATCTGCTGCAGTACCTGGTGCATCATATGCCACATTTGGCGCACGACGAACACGACGCTGACCAGAGTTATAAGTCCACGCTTGACGAGGTGTTAAAATTTGGTCCATGGTTTCATGGACAAGTAATGCAGTACCAGCAAGACGTGCAGGTTCTGTTACTTTTTGCTTAAACTTGAATAGAATGTTTGATTCTTGAAGTTTTTCAGGTGTCGCTTTTGGATCTGAATACTCAACTAATAGTTGCTCATCAAAGCCAACATAATTATATGAGCCTGATGCTGTTGGTGCAGCTTGTCCACCAAAACGTTCAATAGATAAACCTCTAAAACGTAATAGATGATTCCAGATAGCCTCTAAGCCGTCCTTAGGAATAGGAAACGGTACACCAACCGCCGTGTTTTTAATACCATTACCACCTTCAACCAACTCAGCTGTCGTTGCATATTTTTTAGTTGCATCATAAACAAACTGAGGATAAGAAGCGCTACGGCGAGTTTGATAAATATTCATTTTGAACGTATCAGGGTATGTTTTGAATAGTTCAATTTGACCAGGGCTTAGGTATTCTTTGTATTTATCTACGTTTGACTTATCAATGGTAAATAAAACTTTATCTTCAGCGTATGGGTCTGGGTGGTGCATTCCCGCTTTATAACTAGCAGGAGGTGTTGTAATTCCCCCTGTCCAAGCTGGAATAGAACCATCTTTATTCGCCGCTTTCTCTGCACCGATTGGTGTTAAATCATTACCTAAACGTGCTGCTTCATCAGCGGTAATTTTTGCAAGTACACTTGAGCTTGCGAAAACACTGCAAAAAGCTGCAGCAATGAGGGTAGGTTTTCTAATAATCATAATTTACCCTTAAATTGAATATTTGATATTGAAAGAAACATAATCGCGGTCAGAGAATGTATTCGTCGCGCCACCACCCCAGAATGAGTTGTAGCTAAAGTCGAACGACCACGCATTTTGATAGTTGAAGTTCATAGTTACACCGAGTGATTTACGGTCTTCAACAAATAAGAACATTGGGTCTGGTGTAATACCATTCACGTCATGTGAAAATACAAAACGAGGGGAAAAGTTCACACCGTTAAAGATATTGAAATAATCACCCTTTGCGATTAAACGGTAGCCCCACGCTGATGCAGTTGGGAAAGGGTTTGTCTCTGGGCCATTAGAAAGACCTAAGTGCAATGTAGAATAATCGTCAGCCAATGGACCTTGGATAACGCCACTACGCCCTGTACCTGCCACGTTTAAACGAAGCTCATCATATTCCGGCATATTATTAATTCGTACACCACCAATTTCACCGACCACAGCCCAGCTATCAGCACCTAAAGATGGACCAAATAAATGAGTCGCCGTGAATTGCAATTGCGCAGTATTACGTAAAATAAAGCCTTGTGCTAATTCACCAGGACCGACAACGCTTGTTGCATCACCTGGGCTCATTTGTGAGATACCAGCAAAATCAGGGCGGATACCTGCAACAGCTAATTGCTCAGGCATACCAGCATAAAGTAACTCTACGTCATCAATTTGCAAAGGCTCATCTTGACGGAAGGCAAACTCACCCGCAAATGCGGTTTCGCCTAACGAAGTATTAAAGCTTAAACCGTAAAGCTTAATATCTTCAGGGTATTCTAATTGGCCCTTAGTAAACGCTTGTAAGCCAGTTACATTGTCTTCAGTAATTTCAGTGCTAAGTAACATACCAATATCAGACGCGATTGCTGCGCTTGTAAAATTAGAAACTTGACCTGATATTACCGGACGACGGCTATGATAGTTGATGTGATATAACGCAACTTCAGTATCATTTAGCTCAGGTAAAAACATACCTAAACGTAAACCATATTGACCACCATCATCAGGCTCACTCTTACCTGCGTTGCCCTTACCTTTTAACGCCACTTTAGTTGGGTAAGCTAAGTACAGCTGTGCCATCATCGCTTGGCCTTGCGCTGATGTAGGATCGACTCCTTGCGAGCGCACAATGTCATCTAAACTATTTAAGCTTTCTGTTAAAAATGCTAAATCAATGTCAGGGTTTGAGGTAAAACCAAGTTGGATATTTTGTTGGTAACCATTCTCTGATGCAAAATCATTGGTTGAGAAGTAAGTACCCGCAGCAGGAAGACGTGTCTCGTGCCACTCGTACTGATAAAACCCTTCCAAAGTAAGGTTATCGGTAATACCGAGCGATGCCCAAAGCATGCCCACAGGGATAAACGCTTCTTTAAGCTCAGCACCAGGTGCTTTAAGGCGATCAATATCAACTGGGTTGACATTAATACCATGAGAGATCAGTGTACTTTCACCCCAGTTTACGACTTGTTGACCTAAACGGATAGATAGCGGGTTACGCCCTTCATTTAAATCGAAGTTAGCCCAAACGTAGGCATCTAAAAGTCGCAGGTCCGCACACACTTGTTCTTTAGTATCGTCATCATCACATGGATCGACTTTTTGCCCTGAAGTTGGATTGTTATAAGCGAAGTCGCCATCCATCAAAGCAAAATCATAGAAATACATGAAGCGTGTGAAGAAGCCATAGTTATCTTTGCTAATTGATAACTCGTGGTTGCCTTTTAATAGCTTTGAAAACGAATCGCCACTATCGAAGTTTAAGTTACCAGCATCACCGTTATTTGAATATGCACCTGGCTGGTTCCAAACATCCGCAGACGAGTAGATAGGATTTAAAGCTGAGTGATAGCCGGTCCAATCGAATGACGGATTATTACTTTTACCTATATGCTGAAAGTCGCGGTCTTCAACACGAATGCTCTGTCCATAAGAAAAACTAGAGTCAAAACGGACGTCAAAATCCCCTAACTCAAAAGTTGCCGCGTGCAAAGCAGTGCTTGAAAGCCCAAGGGTTGCTGCCGCAAGCCCCAGTGCTATTTTGTTTTTAACAAAAAGCGAGCGTTTTATCATTGTGTTCATCCCCCTGTAACGGGTTGTTTTGTGATCAAATTGTTGTTTTTAGTATCTTTCTAACGATAGAAGCGAAATAGTAAAAATACAATATAGAACGCGTTCAATCGGTTAATATTTATTTAATTATGTGACGTTTACGCATTGGTAAGACGTCATACCAGATAATTTATACACGTAAATTAACAATAGAACAAACCGAATTAACAAAAATATAATAAATTTAGTTAATTGGGGACAGCAAAGTACGGTTAATTTTAGAACAAAATACCGTACTTTGAAGAAGAGTTATAAATTAGATTTCATGCTTTTAGCTGACTTTCTCAAGTTTAAGGAATCTGTTTTGCTCAGTGAGTATCAGCCTAAAGCGCCCTCTTATTCCTATCGAAGAAATAAAAGGACGCAAATGTTCAGCATCGAAACGAACTGTTTTACCACCATCTTCCGTCACTTGGACTGATTTATATTTACCATGATAATAATCTAAACATTTAGAGTAACTCAGGTAGAGCGAAAAATAGTATTCGTTCATTAACTAGCAAGTGCCTTCTCTACTTTTTCATATAAGTCGTCACTTAAACCATCCAATGACGCTAGCCGAGTAAGTTGTGCCTTCATCGCCGCTGAACGATTGTCGTCATAGCGACGCCATGACATGAAAGGTGTCAACATTCTTGACGCATTCTGTGGGTTTATTTCATTAAGCTTAACCAATAGATCACCCAATAACTGATAGCCCTTGCCATCTGCACGATGAAATTGCGTAATATTAAAATGACTAAAACTACCCACTAATGCTCGAACACGGTTAGGGTTGCCAAAATCAAAACTTGGGTGCTCATATAAACCTTTAATTTCATCGATACAGGTATCAGTATCATTCATCGCCTGTAAGGCAAACCACTTATCCATTACCAGTACATCATGACGCCACTTGGCATCAAATTCACTCAATAAACGCTCGCCAAGAGAATGATTTGCTTTCACCACAGCACCCAGTGACGCGAGCACATTTGTCATATTCGCGCTATTTGCAGCTTCAATGATTAGCTCATTGATAGCTGGATCAGGTGTTTTAGCTAAGTAATGCAAACAAACTTGTTTTAATGCTCGCACCGCAACAGCGTCAGCAGACGTTGACCCATCATCTTCGAGTGATTGATAACAATTCGTTAAGGACTCTGAAAGACTCGATGCAATTTGTTTTTCAAACGCATTTAATACATCAATAATATTATCAACAGGAATGACTTTGTATTCAGCAGCCAGGGTATCGTAGCTTGGTAACTTAAGTAATTCAGCAATCAATGCTAAATCACCTTCACGCTTAGTAATAAGCGTATCGAATGTATTAATAACCGACGGCGATAACTCGTTATTACCCGACGAAATCGCTGTTTTAATTTCATTGGTCAAAAGACGTTGTTGCGCATCCCAGCGAGAGAAGTCACTACGAGCAAAACGCATTATATGCAGCAAATCCTCAGCCGAACTAGATTGATTGACAATACAAGGGGCCGAGAAGTCTTCCAATAGAACAGCAACAGGTCGCTCAGCGAGTCCTTCAAAAACAAATTGTTGCTTCTGTTTAGTCACATTCAATACTGAATCATGGGCTTGATCATTAACTACCAGTGGTAATGACTCCCCCGCCGGATTCAATAATTCAATAGCAAATGGAATATGCAACAGATCATTCTCAGGTTGATTGTCTGGTGCGAATTGCTCAATTGTTAAAGTAAACGTTTGTTTTTCGCTATTGTACTGTTGCTCAACATTCAGTTTTGGAGTGCCAGCTTGACTATACCAACGTTTAAATTGGCTTAAATCAATGCCTGACGCATCATTCATAGCAGCGACAAAGTCATCACAGGTCACAGCTTGTCCATCATGACGTTCGAAATAGAGTGACATGCCTTGCTGGAACTTCTCTTCGCCCAATAAAGTGTGCATCATACGAATAACTTCAGCGCCTTTGTCATAGACTGTAACAGTGTAGAAATTATTCATTTCAATCACTTTTTCAGGACGAATTGGGTGCGCCATAGGCCCAGCATCTTCGCTAAACTGGTGAGTACGCATAACCTTAACCGCGTCAATTCGGTTAAGTGCTCGTGAGCCTAAATCACTACTAAATTCTTGGTCACGAAAGACCGTTAAGCCTTCTTTTAATGATAGCTGGAACCAATCTCGACACGTTACACGGTTACCGGTCCAGTTATGAAAATACTCATGGCCAACGATAGACTCAATGGTATGGTAATCTTTATCTGTGGCCGTCTCTTGGTTGGCAAGTACGCATTTGCTATTAAAGATATTTAGCCCTTTATTTTCCATCGCCCCCATATTAAAAAAGTCGACAGCAACAATCATGTATATATCTAGGTCATACTCAAGATTAAAACGCTCTTCATCCCACTGCATTGACTTTTTAAGTGAAGACATTGCATGCGGAGTTTTAGCTAAATTTCCTTTATCGACAAATAATGCCAGCTCTACGTTACGACCAGACTTAGTTGTGTACTGGTCACGCAAAACATCAAAATCCCCTGCTACTAAAGCGAACAAGTAACTTGGTTTTTTGAATGGGTCTTGCCATTTTACAAAATGACGACCGTCATCCAATGTGCCAGCGTCAATTTGATTACCATTTGATAATAAATGAGTGTATTTCTGGTCCGCGATAATGGTGACATCAAAGCTGGCTAAAATATCAGGGCGATCCATGTAATACGTAATTTTTCTAAAACCTTGCGCTTCACATTGCGTGCAATACGCACCGCCAGATAAATACAACCCTTCAAGTGATGTATTTGTTTGTGGATCAATATGATTTTCTATTTTAAGTGTAAAGCTGTCAGGTAAATGATGGATAATCAGCTTTTCATCTTCAAGTGTATAATCATCGTATTGTTCATTATTTACAGATAATGAAATAAGCACTAAATCCACACCATCTAATATTAGGTCGGCCTCGGTATTATCCGTACGACTCATCGTCATTGTCGATTGCACTGTGGTTTTTAATGGTGCTAATTCGAAGCGTAAATCGATATGGTGAATTGAAAATTGTGGGGATTGGTAATCTTTTAGATATTGAGCTTGAGGTTTATTCGTTACAGACATAAAAGGCTCCAAATGGCCCCACTTCTGTAGGGCCTTACGTTATTATTCAACAGTGCTTGGTTTCGCATGTTTTGGGGTAATGCGTAAAATCTTAATTCCCAAATAAGCATAAATAACCGCTAGGAACGGATTAATTAAATTAAAGAAAGCATACAGTGCATAATCAAATGGATTGATTAATAAAACACTTTGCATATACGCACCACAAGTATTCCAGGGGATCAATGGACTAGTTATCGTTCCGCCATCTTCTAAGGTGCGTGATAAGTTAACCGGCTTTAAACCACGTTTTTCATATTCTTCTTTAAACATGCGGCCAGGCACGACAATGGCAATATATTGATCAGCTGCTACCGCATTTGTACCGATACACGTAGCAATCGTTGCGGTAATAAGCGAGCCGGTACTCTTCGCTATTTTTAAGATGCTCTTTACGAACATATCAAGTAAGCCCGTTTTTTCCATAATGGCACCAAACATAAGCGCAGTCATAATTAACCATGTAGTCGTTAACATGCCAGCCATACCACCACCACTGAGCAATGAATCCATTTTTTCATCACCAGTATCGATACTAAACCCATCGAAAAAAGTGGTCCATACTAGTTTAAAATAGCCAATAATTTCACCTTGTGATGCATCAATTTGGCTGCTAATTAAATCTGATTGAAATAGCATTGCCCAAATAGCACCAAGCACAGCACCGATTGATATAGCAGGAAAAGCTGGCATTTTACGAATAGCTAAAAATAGCAGCACAGCTAAGGGCACTAGCATTTCAAAACCAATGTTGAAGTTTTGTTCCAGTAAATTGACAATTTCTTCAATACGCCCTGCCTCAGTTGAGCCACCGGCATTAAAGCCCATAAAGATAAAAATAATTAAAGCGATGATAAAGCTTGGTACCGTTGTCCAAAGCATATGGTGAATATGGTCAAATAAATCGGCACCGGCTACTGCAGGTGCTAAGTTTGTGGTTTCTGAAAGAGGGCTTAACTTATCACCAAAGTATGCACCAGAAATAACAGCACCAGCAGTAACAACTTGCTCAAGACCAAGACCAGTTGCAACACCTAATAACGCCACACCAATAGTTGCAGCTGTGGTCCATGAACTACCAATACTCATAGCTACAATGCCACAGATTAAACAACTGGCAGCATAAAACCAACTTGGATTAATGATTTGAAGGCCATAGTAAATAAGGGTGGGTACAGTACCGGATAATAACCAAGTACCAATTAAAGCACCAACCATAAGCAAGATAATAATTGCACCAAGGGATAAAGTGATCCCTTCAATCATGGCTTGTTCAAGTTTTTTCCATGTATAGCCATTTTTTAAACCAATTAAAGCCGCTGTAAAAGTAGCGAACAATAATGCAATTTGGTTAGGACCTGATGACGAATTATCACCAAACAAATAAACAGCAGCGCCTAAAAGGCACACAAGCACAGTAATTGGGATCAAAGCATCTAAAAAACTAGCCTGCTTGATCGGCTTTTCTTCAATAGAATTCAAAAGATAGTCTCCTACACGTCTTATGTGGCGTGTTTAATTATTATTGTAAGCTTGACGCAAAACTTCAGTGGCTTTTTTGACAGCCAGATTGTCCAATTATAACAAGCTGACCTGTTTTAGGTAGCAAAAAAGGCGCCTAAGCGCCTTTTTATTAATCATAAGTAAGTATTTATTTTTTCGCGATACGGCCGTACTTGATGTAATCTTGCGTGATTAATGCCGCTTCTTCCAAAAATGGGTCAAGATCATCTAAGGTGTCAGGTAAATCGTCTAAGTTCTCTACCGGCTTTTCACCTAGGCGAACTAAGCGTTCATTGGCACGCTCAAGTGCTCGTTCTTCACCTTCATCTTTCTCTTTAATACGAGCGGCTTCAACCAGTGAAATTGTTTTACGATCTTTCTCTTGTTGATAACGCTTAATGTCATCAAATACGTAACCGAACTCTGGCTCGCTCGCAATACGTGTATCATGTAACTTATTCACATACGCAATTGCAGGCTCTAGGTTATCAACAGAGTTGTATTTAGCACGAATGATACTATCCCACGGTAACGCGTTGTCTTGTTGGCTTTCGCCCCAATCCGCTGGATCGATTGCCGATGGGAACGATACATCTGGTATCACACCTTTATGCTGAGTACTACCACCATTAATACGATAGAATTTAGCAATTGTGTACTGTACGCTACCTAATGGGTGATCATATAAGTCATAAGCACGACCAAGTGGTTTATGCTGTTGTACTGTACCTTTACCAAAGGTTTGCTCACCAATGACAATTGCACGACCATAGTCTTGCATTGCAGCTGCGAATATTTCAGATGCTGAAGCACTGTATCGATCAACCAAAACGGTTAATGGACCATCATAAAAAGTGACACCATCGCGGTCTTTTTGCTCTTCAATTCGATTATTTAAAGTGTGGATTTGTACCACGGGTCCTTGATCAATAAATAAACCTGACAACTGAGTTGCTTCGTATAAAGAACCACCACCGTTTTGACGCAAATCGATAATAATACCATCAACCTTAGCTTCTTTTAACTTAGCTATTTCAACTTTAACGTCTTGCGACAAGTTATTGTAGAAACCTGGTATTTCAATCACACCAATTTTACTGGTTAAGTCTGAATATTTAGCTTCAAATACTTCTGATTTAGCTGCGCGGTCTTCAAGGCGAATTTTATCACGCGTAATCTCAACGACTTTAGGTGTACCATGGGCGTCTGCACCTTTTAAATATTGCAAACGAACTTTAGTGCCTTTAGGACCTTTGATTAAGTCAACCACGTCATCAAGACGCCAACCAATCACATCAACAAACTCTTCGCCATCTTGAGCTACACCAATAATTCGGTCATCGGCTTTGATTTGTTCTGATTTATCCGCAGGGCCACCTGGCACTAAACTACGAATAACCGTGTAATCTTCATCATAGCTAAGAACGGCACCTATACCTTCAAGTTCAAGGTCCATATCCATCTTAAACTGTTCAGCACGACGTGGCGATAAGTAAGAAGTATGTGCTTCGATGCTACGTGCAAATGAATTCATCACAATTTGGAAAGCATCTTCACTGTTTGTTTGCACTAAACGTTTTTGCGCATTGTGGTAGCGCTTGGTAAGAACGTCTTTAATTCCTTGCCAATCTTTACCCGTCATTTTTAAACGTAACGCATCATATTTAACGCGTTGACGCCAAAGTTCATCAAGCTCAGCTTGGCTTGTAGCCCAATTAGCTTCTTCACGGTCAAACACGTACTCATCTTCTTTATCAAACTTCATTTCCTTTTCTAGGAGCGATAAAGAATAGTCGTAACGTTCAAAGCGACGTTTTAGGCTCAGGTTAAAAATATCAAATGCAAAACCAAGTTTGCCTGTCGACAATGCATTGTCAAACTGATCTTTATATTGCTCAAAAGAAGCAATGTCTGAGGCTAAAAAAACACTCTTATTGTAGTCAAGAGACTCAATATAACGTTCGAAAACTTTTTCAGATAAGCTATCGTTAAAACGTATTGGTTTATAGTGTGCACGAGTAAATAAGTTTGTCACCCGTTTGCTTGCTGTACTATGCTGGCTTTCTTGCTTTAGTACTGGCAAATCATCTTCAGTTAAATTATCTGCAGCGGCCAATAATGAGCCTGAAAACAGGGCAGCGACTAACGGAATGAGCGTAAACTTTTTACTCATACACAACTCCTTTCTTTTTACAGCTATTAAATGATATACAGGCTGTCTGCTTTGGTCTTAACTTGCATCCCTGTTACTAACTCAACATGAACTTCATCTTTGTTCACTTCTGTTATAACAGCATTTACAAGGGCTTGGCCAAGTTTAACTTTCACTTTGCTATTAACCTTGACCTCAGAGGCAGGTAAAGGTTCAACTTTTCCTGAACGTTTAGCAGGTGCAGCTTTTGCAGGCTTATTACCTACTCTAGCGCCTTTATCACCAGATTTGGCATTTTGAGCACCGTTCTTTTTGTAAGATTTTGTGTCTGAATCTCTACGTGGACGTTGCTGCTTTTTACGCTTAGCCATTTTGGCGCGGCTTTCTTCAAGTGCTTTTTGGGCGTGCTCAATGTGTTCTTGTTCCACTTTTTCATCTTGATTACCATCAAGATCGATGCGGAACTCAGATTTAGTCACTGCCTCTAAATAGCGCCAATTTGAGGTATACTTTCTAAGTGCTTGACGAACCTGAGTTTTACTTACTTTCTCAGAACCTTCAATGCGCTCAGCGATATCTTTAAAGATACCGACTTTAAGCGGCTGAATGCCGTCTTTTTGTTTAAAACATTGCGGAAATTCTTGATATAAGAAATCCAGTACTTCATTAATATCTTTTAGCTTGTTTGTGGTTTCCATGTTAGAACCTTTTATTACATCTTTTCATCAAGTGATGAATCGACATAGTGTGTTACCCAGTCGGTCAACTCTTCGAATTCGGCCTCTAAAAGTGCAAGCTCCCCTCGAAGGTGTTCCCAAATACCATTTATAATTTCATCAATCGACTCACAGTCAAGGTCGTCAGGGAGACGATCCCAAGCCATGTGAATCAACTCATTGAGCCTTTCGGCTACAACTTCTTCTTCACCTTCCCAATCACCAACATCTTGAATGGAAAAAAGGTAATCTTGCACGTTTAGTAGATCTTTCATTACAGGTTTGCCTCAAAGCATTTTACAAGTGCTTCTAGACCTGTGCGGTCGTCAACATCGAAACGTCCGATACTTGGACTATCAATATCAAGTACGGCAAAAACTTTACCATCTTTAAAAATGGGTACCACAATTTCAGAGTTAGATGCAGCGTCACAGGCTATATGACCGGCAAATGCATGAACATCTTCCACTAATTGTGTTTCTTGTGTCTTAGCAGCCGTGCCACATACTCCTTTACCTACAGGAATACGGATACAGGCCGGATTGCCTTGAAACGGACCAAGTACTAGCTCATCTGGCGAATCCATTAAATAAAAACCCGCCCAGTTAATATCCTCTAACGAGGTAAACAAAAGCGCACTAATATTTGCCATATTCGCTATAACATTTGACTCACCATTAATCAGCGATTCAGTTTGTTTAACTAATGACTGGTAAAATTTTTGCTTCGACATACCAAACTACTTCTTATTAAACATACAGTAGCTAAAGGTACTCTTTGTGGGCGACAAATGAAACCTTTTAAAGGCAAAAAAAAACATTTTGCCCTCAATTTCAGTCAGCTTGATTAAATATTCTGCTATTGATGGGGAGTTTGAACTGCCAAGCCTTGTCTCAATCCAAATAAGAATAAACCTGCAGCCAATGCAGACATAAGTGCATTCACAATAAATGCGGTACCCGCAGTTGCACTTAGCAAGTAACTAAAAATAGCGCCACCTAATAAACCCAGTGTTAAAACACCCGAGTAGTTCACTTTCGCGTACTTATACATTAATAAGTAACCAGGCACGACAAAGGCCGCCATTGTTAAGCCAACAATATGGGCATTAGAAATGGCGCTCACTAAGAGGTTAAAGAAAATACTTAAGCCATTTCCTTCTAAGGTAAACGCATAATACAGGCCTAAGACACAACCAATGATCACAGGCGATAATAAAGATAGTCCTACACTCTTTGCTATACGATGTTTCATAAATTCCCTACTTTAACAAAGATAATACGAGAAGTAATAAGCATGGACTAACTAGAGAAAATCCGAAATATCGACAATAGTCGTACTAGAGATGAGAAAGGATTAGACACAAAAAAGCCGCTGAACTAATCAGCGGCTCTAATGATGGTGGAGAGATAGGGATTTGAACCCTAGAAGGGCTACAAACCCCTGCCGGTTTTCAAGACCGGTGCATTCGACCACTCTGCCATCTCTCCGAATGCGAAATAACTACTCGCTTGCGCAAATAGCTTAGTAATAATGGTGGAGAGATAGGGATTTGAACCCTAGAGGGGCTACAAACCCCTGCCGGTTTTCAAGACCGGTGCATTCGACCACTCTGCCATCTCTCCGACGGCGTGCATAATAGATAAGCCAATGAGCTTTGTGAAGCTTTTTTTTCAAAAAACTGTTTAAGTGATTAAAAAACAATTAATTTGCTCAGCATTAGTACAGCAGCGTTTAGATTATGCGCAACATTGAACTTTTCAATTATTTATCGTGTCTATTGAACTACAAAGGTTTGCCCAAATATATAACTCTTGGTAGTCTTAGTTCTAGTTTAATAATTGGAACTAACGAACTAAATAGTTCATTTAAAGGAGCTCTACAATGGCGTTTAATCACTCGTACAATACCGCTAAACCGGTTATGTCGACCATTGAAACAAACAAAGTACTTAAAAATACTTATTTCTTACTGGCCATGACATTAGCATTCAGCGCAGTGACAGCCGGTATTTCAATGGCGATGAATTTACCTTACTTCATGGGTCTGGTATTCAGCCTTATTGCATTTGGTGTACTTTTTGTAGTCAACAAAAAAGCTGACTCAGCCTCTGGTGTCGCTTGGGTATTTGTATTTACAGGGCTTATGGGCGCAGGCCTTGGTCCTATTTTAAATTACTATGCAGCAATGCCAAACGGCCCATTACTCATTATGCAGGCTCTTGGTTCGACCGCGTTAATTTTCTTTGGTTTATCAGCCTATGCACTGACGACTAAAAAAGACTTCTCATTCATGGGTGGCTTTTTAACAGTTGGTCTAATCGTTGTTATCATTGCTAGTTTAGTAAACCTATTCATCGGTAGCTCTATTACTTTCATGGTTATCAATGCTGCTGTAGTTTTAATCATGTCTGGCTTAATCTTATTTGACACAAGCCGTATTATTAACGGTGGTGAAACTAACTACATTCGTGCAACTGTAGCCCTTTACTTGAATGTATATAACTTATTTACATCACTTCTACACCTACTTGGCGCAAGTGATGACTAAATAGATATTTATCTGATAAAATAGCCCCTTTCTAGGGGCTTTTTTATTGGATGCGTTTTGGCACAATTTGTACTATCTCTTCATACCGCACCGACTGATCATGATACAACACAGCGCTTAATTAAGTTTGCTGAAGCTTGTATTGCAGGCGGCCACACCATTTCAGCTATTTTCTTATACCAAGCAGGAATTTTCCATGCGAGCAATCATTTAGATCTTGCTAGCGATGAACTACCTATAAAACAACTTTGGCAAAAGTTATCGGCAAAAGAAGTTCCTCTATTGTTATGCGTTACAGCAGCCGAAAAACGTGGTTTGGATACACAGAATACGGGTGTTTTCACGGTTGCAGGGCTTGCTGAGTTTGCAATGCTAGCCAGTGAAGCAGATAAATGGGTGCAATTTAAATGAAAAATGTTTTAGTAATAAGTCAACATGCTCCATTTGACGACCAACACATTCGGGAATCGCTCGACATGGCACTTATCTTCGCAGCTATTGATCAGAATATCAGTTGGTTATTAAGTGCGGATGCAGTGCTAGCACTTAAAAAAAACCAACAACCTGAACTGTTAGGTATTAAAAATTATTTTAAAACGATAAAAACGCTTGAGTTATATGATGTTGAAAACATATATGTGTGCGAGAAGTCACTTGTGGATTTTAATTTAACTAAGGAAAATCTCATTATTGACGTTAAAGTTGCTAACTTTGAACAGCAGCGTGCTTTAATAGCTCAACAGCATCAAGTGGTGACTCTATGAGTACCTTACATATTTTTTCAAAACCTTTATCGCATTACTGCCTTAATACACTTGAGAATTTGATTGATAGCAACCACGCTGTACTTTTGGTTGGTGATGCTTGTTATAACATCAACCAATTTAAACAATTTTCTGCTACCCTGCACTTGTTGGAAGAAGATGCCACGGCACGCGCCATCTCACTAAACGAAAGTGATATTAACATTAGCTATGCTGAGTTTGTAGAACTCACATTATCAGCTCAAAACACGATTACTTGGTAAATCATGCTTGAATTTAATAACAAACAGATTGAAACAGACAAACAAGGCTATTTGCTCGATACAAATGATTGGAGCGAAGAGCTTGCACCTATTATTGCCGAGCAAGAAAACATTACTTTAAGTGAACAGCACTGGGAAGTTGTGCATTTTGTGCGTGATTTTTATCTTGAATACAACACCAGCCCCGCTATTCGAATGCTGGTAAAAGCAATGGCTCAAAAGCTAGGTGAAGAAAAAGGTAACAGTATGTATTTATACAAACTGTTTCCAAAAGGCCCTGCAAAGCAAGCAACTAAAATTGCAGGTTTACCTAAACCGGCTAGGTGTATTTAATGGTAAATAAACCAAAAAATAAACCGCGTCGCAGCAGTGGCCGAACATACTCAAGACCTACGCAAAAACGAGAAGTAAAAAAAGCAATTAGCCCAGAGCAACGCAAAGTGGTGCTGTTTAACAAACCATTTGATGTGCTTTGCCAATTTACTGATGACCAAAACCGTAAAACCCTAGCCGACTTTATTACTATTAAAGACGTGTATGCGGCAGGACGCCTAGACAGAGACAGCGAAGGACTCTTGCTTCTTACAAACTGCGGTAAGTTACAACACACACTAACTGAACCCAATAAAAAAACAGCTAAAACATATTGGGTGCAAGTAGAAGGTGATGTCAGTGATGAGGCTATCTTTGCCCTTAACAAAGGCGTAGAACTTAAAGATGGCATGACCAAGCCCGCTAAGGTCAGACGTATTGACGAGCCATCAATTTGGCCGCGTACACCACCCGTTCGCGAGCGGAAAAACATTCCAACCAGTTGGTTAGAAATCTCTATCACTGAAGGACGTAATCGCCAAGTTCGCCGGATGACTGCTCATGTTGGCTTTCCAACTTTGCGATTAATTCGGTACAGCATTGGTGACTATACTCTCGATGGCTTAGATAACGGCCAATTTAAAGTAGTGAACAACCCAGATGCATAAACCCAATGTCACAGTGGCCGCTATTGTCACGTGCCAAGAGAAATTTTTACTTGTTAAAGAGCGTGACAAACACACAGGTGAAATCTGTTATAACCAACCTGCCGGCCATTTGGAGGCAAATGAAACCTTAGCAGATGCTGCACATCGTGAACTTATAGAGGAAACGGGCATTAGCCTTAATCCCAGCCATCTTGTTGGCATTTATAATTTGCATGCCGCGAATGGCGTTCACTATATGCGTTTTAGCTTTGCTTTTAATAGCCCAGAGCTGTTTAAACCATCTCCCCAAGATGATGACATTCTAGGCGCAGATTGGTTTAGCCTTGAGCAAATTAAAAGCCTGCCGCTTAGAAGCCCTCTAGTTTTAAAATGCATTGAAGATCATTTAGCTGGCAAAGCCTACCCACTGAGTTTGATTTACTAATAACGGCTGTGATTTTGGCTGGTTTGGGCGTCTAAAAGCATGCTATAATGCCAGCCTTTCCATAGCAGTTAAAAAATGACAGCGAATATTATGAGCGAAAATAGTCACATTAAAGTCATCGTGGGTATGTCCGGCGGTGTGGATTCTTCTGTATCAGCGTATTTATTAAAGCAACAAGGCTATCAAGTTGAAGGCCTGTTCATGAAAAACTGGGAAGAAGACGATAATGATGAATATTGCGCTGCAGCTGAAGACCTTAAAGACGCACAAGCTGTGTGCGACAAGCTCGATATTGAGCTTCACACTGTAAATTTTGCAGCCGAATACTGGGACAATGTGTTTGAGTACTTTTTAGCTGAGTACAAGGCAGGCCGTACGCCAAACCCAGACATCATGTGTAATAAAGAAATCAAATTCAAAGCATTTTTAGAATTTGCAGCAGAGGCTTTGGGTGCTGATTACATTGCCACAGGCCACTATGTACGCCGCGAAAAACGCGATGATAAATTTGTAATGTGTCGTGGCCTTGATGACAACAAAGATCAAAGCTATTTCTTATACACTCTAAGCCATGAGCATATTGCGCAAACACTGTTCCCTGTTGGCGATATTGCTAAGCCTGAAGTTCGCCGCATAGCTGAAGAACAAGACTTAATTACGCATGATAAAAAAGACAGTACCGGTATTTGCTTTATCGGTGAGCGTAAGTTTAAAGACTTCTTACAAAAATTCTTACCAGCACAGCCAGGTAAAATTGAAGATACCGATGGCAACGAAGTAGGTGATCACGAAGGCTTGATGTACCACACCCTTGGTCAACGTAAAGGTTTATTAATTGGTGGCATGAAAGAAGGTTCAGGTGAACCTTGGTATGTGGTTGATAAAGACGTTGACCGTAACGTATTAGTGGTTGGTCAAGGTAAAGACCACCCTCGCCTATACAGTAATGGCTTAAATGCAAATCAACTTCACTGGGTTGATCGCGAAGGCCCCAAAGGTACCACACGCTGTACTGTTAAAACCCGCTATCGCCAAGAAGACATCAGCTGTACTTTACTCGTTGGTGAAGATGGTATGGCACGCGTATTATTTGATGAGCCACAAAAAGCAGTTACACCAGGTCAATCAGCCGTATTCTATGCTGACGAAGTCTGTTTAGGTGGTGGTATTATTGATTCGGTGATCAAATAATGACAGAACACCAAGTCATGGCTTTAGCCGCCATGTGCCAAGTTGCCAAACAAGTACAAAAAGTTGCGCAATATGGCCAAGGCAGTGATCACGAATTAGAAAAATTACTAAACTGTATTGTCGAGACATCACCTAATAGCCCTGAAGATGTATATCAGGGTAAACATAATTTACGTGACGGTTACCGTGTCTTAATCGCCCAGCTTTCAGCAGGCTCTGACAAAGACGTTGAAATCGTAAAATATGTGGGTGGCTTAATGCAGTTAGAGCGCGCATTAAGTGCAAAACAAAACAGTTTAAATGAATTAGGTCGTCGCATTGATGATGTTAAGCGTCGCCTCGACCATTTTGCTATCACAGATGATACTGTGGTCGCAGCGCTTGCCGATATTTACTCATCGGTGCTAAGCCCCCTTGGGCATCGTATTCAAGTATACGGCAAGCCAGAGTTATTAAAACAGCAACTCACGCAAAACAAAATCCGCGCCCTATTATTGGCCGGAATTCGTAGTGCCGTGTTATGGCGACAAATGGGCGGTAAACGCCGTCACTTTTTCTTTTCGAAGAGAAAAATTCTCGCTATTGCTAAACAGTATATTTAATTATCGTTCAAACTAGACAATTTAGGAGTCATTATGGAGCTTTCAGCGTTAACCGCTATCTCTCCGGTAGATGGTCGCTACGGCAGCAAGACCACGGAACTACGCAGCATTTTCAGCGAATTTGGTTTAATCAAATACCGTGTAACTGTTGAAGTTCGTTGGTTACAAGCTTTATCTGCAGCTAGCGCAATCAAAGAAGTACCGGCATTTAGCGACGAGGCTAATGCTTTACTTAATGCCATTGTTGATAACTTTAGCGAAGCTGATGCAGCACGCGTTAAAGAAATCGAGCGCACAACGAACCATGACGTAAAAGCGGTTGAATACCTACTTAAAGAAAAAGTAGCAGACAACGCAGAGCTTAACGCAGTAAACGAAT
This sequence comes from Pseudoalteromonas sp. N1230-9, assembly GCF_032716425.1. Classification (NCBI taxonomy): domain Bacteria; kingdom Pseudomonadati; phylum Pseudomonadota; class Gammaproteobacteria; order Alteromonadales; family Pseudoalteromonadaceae; genus Pseudoalteromonas; species Pseudoalteromonas sp. N1230-9. The sequence goes on along the minus strand of NZ_CP090419.1, from coordinate 1,652,860 downwards.
TCATTCACTTTGCATGTACTTCAGAAGACATCAATAACCTGTCTCACGGTTTAATGCTGACAGTAGCGCGTGACAAAGTATTACTTCCATACTGTGACCAACTTCTAAATGCATTAAAAGAAAAAGCGGTTGAGTACAAATCAGTAGCGATGATGACGCGTACCCACGGTCAACCAGCTACCCCTTCTACAATGGGTAAAGAATTTGCGAACGTATACATGCGCTTAAAGCGTCAACGTGACCAAATTGCTAACGTAGAAATGTTAGGTAAAATCAACGGCGCTGTAGGTAACTACAACGCTCACCTAAGTGCATACCCAGATTACGATTGGCACAGCCATGCTGAGCAGTTCGTAACGAGCCTAGGTTTAACATTTAACCCATTCACCACACAAATCGAGCCGCACGATTACATTGCTGAGTTATTCGATGCAGTTGCACGTTTCAACACTGTATTACTTGATTTTGACCGTGACGTTTGGGGCTACATTGCACTTAACCACTTCAAACAAAAAACAATCGCAGGTGAGATTGGTTCTTCAACTATGCCTCACAAAGTAAACCCGATTGATTTTGAAAACTCTGAAGGCAACTTAGGTATTGCTAACGCTATCTTTACTCACCTTGCACAAAAACTACCGGTATCTCGCTGGCAACGTGACTTAACTGACTCAACAGTGTTACGTAATCTGGGTGTTGGTATGGGTTACACACTTATCGCTTACCAAGCGACATTAAAAGGTGTTAGCAAGCTTGAAGTAAACGAAGAGCGTTTATTAGCAGAGCTAGACCAAAACTGGGAATTACTAGCAGAGCCAATCCAAACGGTTATGCGTAAATATGGTATCGAAAAGCCATATGAAAAACTTAAAGACCTTACTCGTGGTAAGCGCGTAAACCAAGAAATCATGGCTGATTTCATCGATGGTCTTGAGTTACCTGAAGAAGCAAAAGTAGAAATGAAAAAATTAACACCGGCTAATTACATTGGTCGTGCTGTTGAGTTCATCGACAACTTAGCTTAAATTCAAATTAAGACTTAAAAAAGCGAAAGGCCTTCCTTTCGCTTTTTTTATATCAATTCGCTTAGGTCATGTTATGTATCAATTAACCATCAATTCATTAACCCAAGAGCAATTTTTAGCTGAGTATTGGCAGAAAAAACCATTACTTATTAAACAAGGCTTCAAAGATTTTGCTGATCCTATAGAGCCCGAAGAATTAGCCGGTCTAGCAATGGAAGAAAGCATTGAATCACGTATTGTGACCAATCACTCAGATGATTGGCAAGCATATCATGGCCCGTTTGAAGACTTTAGCTTACTGACAGAGCAACATTCAACACTCTTAGTGCAAGCAGTTGACCATTGGCATAACGATGCTGCGCAACTGCTAGAACCATTTCGCTTTATTCCAAACTGGCGTATCGATGACTTGATGATCAGCTACTCAACCCCAGGTGGTGGTGTAGGCCCGCATTTAGACCAGTACGATGTGTTTATTATACAGGGTGAAGGTAAACGCCACTGGCGAGTTGGTATGCCTGACGCGAATTTAAAACAATTTGCGCAAAATAAAAGTCTGTTGCAAGTTGAGCAATTCCCTGCGGTTATCGATTGTGTGTTAGAACCTGGAGATATTCTCTATGTTCCACCAGGTTGCCCACATGAAGGCTATGCAGTTGAAAATGCACTAAATTATTCTGTTGGTTTTAGAGCGCCTAATCAGCGTGATTTATTATCACAATTTGCTGATCACCTCATTGATACTGAACTTGGCAATCAACGATACGGTGATGCAGAGCTTAAATTACGCTCATCAAAAGGTGAACTTGACCAAACTGAAGCCGAGAAAGTAAAACAATTAATGATTGCTGCGATTAATGATGACGCAGTGTTTAAGACTTGGCTAGGCAATAGTATGAGCCAGCCAAAGCATGAAATGGATTTAGCGCCTTTAGAAGAGCCCTACACATTAGATGATGTAAATGACTTACTCAATGATGAAGACGTTGTTTTTGAGCGTTTAGGCGGTACTCGTGCAATTTACCAAATAATTGATGAACAGGTTCTATTAAGCATCAATGGTGTTAACTATATGCATGATTTAGATGAACTTGAGCTAATCAAAAAGCTCACCGATCAAACTTACCTGACAGCTACCGACATAAATAGTTCAAAAAATAATCACATTTTCTTGAAAACCTTTACTACACTTTTAAATGAGGGTATTTGGTTTTGTTAGGAGCGTGTGTTTATGGGCTATCATATCGATGAAGTTGAATGGAGTATCGACAAGGAACTCTTGCAGCAAATCAGGGAGCGTGTGTTTGTATATGAATTACACATCCCTAAACACGTAGAATTCGATCATCTTGATCAAACAGCGCACCATGTATTGGTTACAAAAGATGGTAAATGCCCTGTCGCTACAGGGCGTTTATGTAATGATGGGCTCATAGGCCGTATTGCTGTCTTGCCTGAGCATCGCAATCGCTCTGTCTATAAATCGCTACTAACCTATTTAGTTAAAATGGCTGAAAAACAAGGGTGCGACTGTGTGAGTATTAATTGCATTTTGAACGAAGTTGACAGGTTTAAACGAAATGGTTTTGCAGCAGATGGCTTAGTATTTATGGAAGCTGGTATTCCAAGACAACGAATGCTTTGCCCCATCAAACAATTTGATACGCGACCATTCACCTTGGTGCATTAACGATACAAAGTAAAAGATCCACCTTCTAAAGAAGGTGGCTTTGCATTAGCCCCCTAGAAGGGGGCGTTGTTTACTGCAGTGTTAACTGCGCCTGCTCTTGCACCTCTTCCTTTTCTTGGTGCCTGACATACCGTCTTATTATTTCTTCATTTATCCCTACAGTATCTACGAAGTACCCTCTCTGCCAAAAATGGTTTCCCCATAACTTGTTTTTCCTTAAGTATGGATATTTGCTAAATAGCTTTAGAGCTATTTTTCCCTTTAAAGCACCCATTAGTTTCGAGACTGATAACTTCGGCGGTATCTTCACTACCAAATGAACATGGTCAACCTGCACATTTAACTCGACTACTTTGCACCCTAACTGCTCACAATACACTTGTATGCACCTGTAAACATCTCTGCCTACTTTGTTCTTCAATATTCAGAACCTATACTTTGGTGTCCAGACTATATGATATTGACATCGCCAATACACATGCGATGCTTTCTCGTATCTACTCATGTTTTTTCCTTATATGACTTCGCTAAAAATCAAGTAAGGAATTAACATGAGTATTTTTTCAGGCAAAGCCTAAATGATGATAACCACCTACTGAAGTAGGTGGTTTAGGGCCGAAAATAAAAAGCTGAATAGTTCTATTCAGCTTTTTACAGTAAACTCAGATTATGCAGGCTCGTTTTGCCACATATCATCTTTTTCAAATAACTCATACAAACCGTGTGCACGATTTATCAACAGGTTCGCAAAATCAACTTTTGTTTTATCGACTGCACCTGATTGCATAAGTTGGTCTGCTTTAAGCTGCCATTGCATCGAAAAGAAGCGTAAAGCTTCACGTGCATCTTTCGCTGCGCTCGCTTCGGCGTGGTCCGTCGGTAAACGGCCCGTCACCACCCAGTAGCTTTTACCATTTTGAGCTTTGAATTTCCAAACAGCAACTAGTGGCGCAATAAAGCGGCTTTCTTTTTCAATGACTGTTTGCGGGATCACACCTTTTTCAGCTAAATGCTTTTGCGCGTTCTGGAAACATTCTCGTTGCCACATAATACTTTGTTTGTGTGCTTGTGCTTGCTCTTCTTCTGTCAGTGGCTTAGCTTGTTTTTGTTCCATATTGGTTACTCTTTTACTACATTTAGGACACTTTAAGGCTTAATATACTAGGGTGCAAGTGTTTGCGAGCATTTAAGCTTGATTCACACTTTTAGTTACCTAACACCTTTGCAGGGTCAATTCTTGTTGCCTGCCATGCTGGATAAAGTGTTGCTAGTATAGCCAAAATAAAAGTAACAAAAACTGTAACAACAATATCTTGCCAAACTAACTTACTCGGTAGAAACTCAACAAAATAAACACCTTGTAACGGGTTATCACCAGCTAGGTTGCTTAACCAAGTAAACAGCTCACTTATATTAAGTGCCACCATAACACCAATAATAGTACCTAACAGCACACCAATTAGGGCTTGAGTAAAGCCTTGCATAACAAAAGTTGCCAAGATTGTACTATCTTGTGCACCCATGGTTTTTAAGATAGCAATGTTTGCCTGTTTCTCGCGTACTTCCATCACCAAGGATGAAACAATATTAAAGCTGGCAACAGCAATAATTAAAAACACCACGATATAAACAATCGTGCGAACCATTTGAATATCCTGATACAAACTGCCTTGTGTTCTAAACCAACTAGACACATACACATAGTCGGGGATAACTTGCCCGACCCGCATCGCCGTTTGATGTGCAGCAAAAACATCATCCACTTTTAACCTAAGCCCTGTTACTTGGTTTTTAGTAAAACCCAGCACAGCTTGTGCTTTATCTAATCTTATATACGCAGCTGTTTCATCTATAGGCCCGCCCATATTAACAATACCCACAAGCTTTAAACTCACCCGCTTTGGTGAGAGTAACTTACTCGTTTGTTGATTAATCTGTGGGATCAATAACGTAACGGGGTCGCCAATTTCTAGACCAAGCTTATTGACGATTTGTTGACCTAAGATGACATCTTCTTGCTGTAGTTGGCTTACTAAACGGCCCTGAGTAAACTGATTAAGCGCAGAAACTTGGTTCTCTAAATCGGCTTCAACTCCGCGTACCTCAACCGCTTTCAGTTCATTTTTAAACTGTGCCATACCACTTACACTGATAAAAGGCGCTGCGCCAGCAACGCCATTTTGCTCACCTAGTAATTTGACTTTATTTTGCCAATCATTGATCGGTTTATTAGGGGCTACATATTCAACTTGTGGCACAACAGACAATAATCTGTGCACCAATTGCTGCTCAAAGCCATTAATGACCGATAGCGCAACAATAAGAACAGCAACACCTAATAGAATACCTATGGTCGAAGCCTTTGCTATAAAACTCACAAAACCATTTTGACCATCTTTATGACCACTGTGTGCGCGAAAACGTTTTGAAATAAAGGCACTAAGCAACATCTTGAGACTCTTTAATTGCAAGCTTACCATCATCTAAATAAGCAATTTTTCCCAGCTTATCTGCAAGCTCTAAATCGTGCGTGACCACAACAAAGCTTGTTTTGAGACTGCTATTTAATTCTTTAATTAAGTCATAAATTTTTATTGCATTCTGTTTGTCTAAATTACCGGTTGGTTCGTCTGCAAGTACTAACGCAGGCTCAGTAACTAAGGCCCTTGCAATGGCAACACGTTGACGCTCACCGCCTGATAACGCTGAAGGTTTATGTTCACTGCGATGAGAAAGACCTACTTTATCAAGCATCATTAATGCTTTTTCGTTCGCTTCAATTGCACTTAAGCCTTTTATAAGCAATGGCATAGCAACATTTTCAATCGCAGTGAATTCCATTAACAAATGATGGAATTGGTAAATAAAACCAAGATTTTCGTTGCGAAAGTTAGCTTGTTGTTTGCGGTTTAGCTTTCCTACTTGCTTACCTTTAATTTCGACTTTGCCGTTTGTTGCATTATCGAGGGTTCCTAAAATGTGCAATAAAGTACTTTTACCCGATCCTGAGCTGCCAACGATGGCCAACATTTCACCCTGTTTAAGCGCTAGTTCAACCCCTTTTAATACTTCAACTTGGTTATCGCCATCTTGATAAACTTTGTTCAGCTGCTGACAATTGATGACTAGATCACTCATAACGTAATACCTCTGCTGGATTCACTTTTGCAGCTTTTCGGGCAGGATACAAAGTGGCTAAAAAGCTCATCGCAATACTCCCTGCGGCAATTAGGCTCAAACTCATAACATCAAATTTAACGGGTAAGCTCACACCTGCTAATAAATTGATGCCTAACATATTCAATAATTCATTGATATTGCTACTTAACAATACCCCAAGTAAAGCACCGATACTGGTACCGATAAGACCGTTATACAAGCCTTGTATCATAAATACATGTTGTACTTGCTTGGGCGTTAAACCCAGCGTTTGCAAAATTGCTACTTCACTTTGCTTTTCGCTCACCATCATGGTCAACGCTGAGACAATATTAAATACAGCAACTAAAACAATCAGTCCCAATAGCATTGACATGATCCTTTTCTCCATTGCTACAGCGGCAAAAAGGGTTCCTTGCGTGTCTCGCCAATCTGAATACTTAAACCCAGCTAACATCTGACTGTGTGATTGTAAAACACCCTCAACAGCAAAAGGCTCATACAAGGATACACTTAAATTAGGTGCTGCTGATGATGCTATTTTTAAAACTCGCTGTAATGAGTAACCACTGGTGAAGGCTAAAGAGGTATCTATTTCAGATTGCGTTTCATATAAAGCTGCGACCGTAAATAAGCGTTGACTCGGCACCCTACCCAAGGGGGTATACGCGCTTGCATTTGGCATAATAACCCGTACTTTATCACCGATAGAGATACCCAGCTTGCGACTTAAATAACGACTTATGGCAATATGGTACTGTTTATCCATCACCAATGACCAATCACCCACAACAATTTTATCTTTAATCTGATAAAGTGAGTTTCCATCATCATAAAGCCCTTGTAACAACACACCATGTAAGTCTTTATTTGTTTGTAAAATGGCTTCACCATGACGGTATAGGTTGACTTGTTTTACATCTTGAGAGTTTGTAAGCTGAGTTTTAAGCGTCGCCATTGCCTCTTTTGAATGGGAATCCCCTTCTACTTCAATATGAGGAATTAGCCCTAGCATATTGGTTTTTAGATTATTCTCGAAACCATTCATAACCGAGCTAACCGTAAAAAGAGCCATCAGGCCAATAGCGATGCCTGCAATAGAAAAAAATGAAATAAATGAGATAAAGGCATTACCCTTTGAAGAGCGACTATATCTCAGCCCTATAAAAAGGCTAACAGGTTGAAACATAATAATTTATGGGTAATCCAAGGGCTAAATATGCGCTCATGTTAGCATATATTTAGCCATGATGGGATGCGAGAAATTGTAAAAAATAATTATAAATCCGATACTTGAACACTCTCAACAAGATGATCAAGTAATGCTTTTACATTCGTTGCAATAAACTGTCTTGGTGGATACACCCCCCATACGCCTTCAGGTGCAGGCGCAACATTCGATAACACAGCAACGAGATTCCCCGTATTTAAGTGCTCATTTACATAATAGTCTGGTAGTTGCACAATACCTAACCCTTTAATTGCAGCATCTACCAATGCCCAACCACTGTTACATTGTAAGCGCCCTGCTACTTTTATGTGTTTATCTTGGTTTTGTTCTTTTACCCGCCAATAGCTGTTATTACCAATTAAGCAATGATGATGGTGTAACTCACTCACACTGTGTGGTTGCCCATAGTTGTTTATATATTCAGGGCTACAGCAAATTACTAGCCTGCGCTGACTAATGCGTCTTGCTTTTAAAGAAGAATCTTTTAAATGCCCTAGTCGTATTGCCAAATCATACCCTTCTTCGAGTAGATTCACTTGCTCATTACTTAAATGGCTGATCACTTCAATATCAGGGTGCTTTTGCATAAACGAATGCACCGCTGGCATAATATAACTTTCTCCATACATTACTGGAGCAGTCAGCTTTATAGTGCCTTTAGGTGTCAATTGCTGCTCTGCAAGCAGTGCCGTTGCATCATCCATTGCATGCTGAAGTTGTTTTGTTTGATGAGCAAATATTTCACCTTCTTTGGTTAGCACAACTTTGCGGGTTGTTCTGGTCAACAGTTGTGTATTTAAACGCTCCTCTAATTGACTGACATACCGACTCACATGCGCCACCGACATACCAAGCATTTTACCAGCCCTAGTAAAACTGCCAGTTTCTGCTACTGCTAAAAACTCATCGATTCCATGCCAACGATTCATTATTACCATACTGTAAAAGTGTTTTAATAAAACTGAGATTATCATTCATTGAGAAATAAATAAAATAGACTAGGTTTATTACTTACTTCCAACAACTATAAGGGAACGTTATGACTGATTTTATTAAATCAAAAGCGGCTATCGCTTGGGGTCCAAATCAACCACTATCAATCGAAGAAGTGGATGTAATGATGCCAAAGAAAGGCGAAGTGCTTGTAAAGATTGTTGCTACTGGTGTTTGCCACACAGATGCATTTACTTTATCTGGTGAAGACCCTGAAGGAATTTTCCCAGCAATCCTTGGCCATGAAGGTGGTGGTATTGTTGAAGCTGTGGGTGAAGGTGTGACACATGTAGAAGTAGGCGATCACGTAATTCCTCTTTACACTGCCGAGTGTGGTGAATGTAAGATGTGTAAATCAGGTAAAACCAACCTATGCTCTGCAGTGCGTGAAACGCAAGGAAAAGGTTTAATGCCAGATGGCACCACTCGTTTCTATAAAGATGGTCAACCGATTTATCATTATATGGGTTGCTCTACCTTCTCTGAGTACACAGTATTGCCTGAGATTTCACTTGCTAAAGTGAGCAAAGAAGCGCCACTTGAAGAGATTTGTTTACTTGGCTGTGGTGTTACCACAGGCATGGGTGCTGTAACGAAAACAGCTAAAGTACAAAAAGGCGACACTGTGGCTATTTTTGGCCTAGGTGGTATTGGTTTATCAGCGATTATTGGTGCGAAAATGGCAGGCGCAAGCCGTATTATTGGTATCGATATCAATACTAGCAAATTTGATTTAGCAACAAAACTGGGGGCAACAGACCTAGTAAACCCGAAAGATTTCGACAAACCAATTCAAGAAGTCATTGTTGAAATGACTGACGGTGGTGTTGATTTCTCATTTGAGTGTATTGGTAACGTTGATGTTATGCGTTCTGCACTTGAATGTTGTCACAAAGGCTGGGGCGAATCAGTCATCATTGGTGTAGCTGGTGCTGGCCAAGAAATCTCAACGCGTCCATTCCAACTTGTAACAGGCCGTGTATGGCGTGGTAGTGCATTTGGTGGTGTTAAAGGTCGTTCTGAGTTACCTGAAATTGTTGAGCGTTATATGAATGGTGAGTTTGCGTTAAACGACTTCATCACTCACACCATGAAACTTGAAGATATCAATGAAGCCTTTGACTTAATGCACGAAGGTAAGAGCATCCGCTCAGTCATTCATTATTAATCTATAAACCTGACGCTTGGCTAACCCCAAGCGTCTTCGTTTCAAGGATGTGGTTATGCTAGAAAACATAAGCTCAACAAAAGTCAGCGGTGGCTGGCATAAACAATACACACACCAAGCAAGCAGTACCCATTGTGCTATGCGTTTTGCAATATTTTTACCGCCTGGTGCCAGTGAAACAAACAAAGTACCCGTCATGTATTGGTTATCAGGTTTAACCTGTACTGATGAAAACTTTATGCAAAAAGCAGGTGCCTTCAAAAAAGCGGCTGAGCTAGGTATTGCAATCGTTGCACCAGACACGAGCCCTCGTGGTGATAATGTGCCTGATGATGAAAACTACGACTTTGGCCAAGGTGCAGGTTTTTATGTGAACGCTACGGAGGCCCCTTATAACGTGCATTATAATATGTACGATTATGTTGTTTCTGAGTTACCGGCACTTATTGAGGCACACTTCCCCGTCAGTGATAAAAAAGCCATTGCAGGTCACTCAATGGGTGGTCACGGCGCATTGATGATTGCCCTTAGAAACCCTGAGCAATATGTAAGTGCCAGTGCCTTTAGCCCAATCGTAAACCCTGTTAACTGCCCATGGGGTGAAAAGGCGTTTACTAACTATTTAGGTAGTAACAAAAGCAGTTGGCTTAAATACGATACGTGTGAACTAATGAAGCAGGCAGAAGCTGATAATTACCTGCCAATACGCGTTGATCAAGGCGAAGCTGATAACTTTTTAACAGAGCAGCTTAAAACAGAAAACTTATTTGCAGTAGTGAATGAAAGAGATTACCCCGCTGAGATAAACATGCACGCAGGCTATGATCACAGTTACTTTTTTATTAGTAGCTTTATCGATGAGCACTTAGTGTTTCATGAGCAATACCTTTAATTGCCATTTGATGAGTGTGGGGGATCAATTTTCTCACACTCTTTAATAGTCCTTGTTATTTGTCTGCATTTTAACTGTGGCTTTTTCTCTGCAGTATCAATAATAAAATTTATAATTGATTTATCTATTTGCTCGCCAAGTTCTCCAAAAGATTTTGCCTCTGAATCTTTGACAAACACACCTGAACCGGCCGCATTTTTAGTACTGTTTGAGCGAGAGTTGTTAGCTTGACCATCCAGTATTACCCCTGCAAGAGTGCAACCTGTGAGTTGAAAAATTAACACAATCAGAACTATGTATTTTATTCGACTAACCATTATTACGGCTCTCCCTTTTAATAGATTGGATTTTAGGTGTTACCGTTAGCTCCACACACTCTTTCACAACTCGACTTATTTTGCGACATTCAAGTTTAACTTTTTTATCTTTACTTCCTTTTTCAAGCGCTCCAATAATCGCTTTATCTATTTCATAGCCTAACATAGTCATTGTTAAACCGTAGTTCACGCGATGATTTGACCTCACCTCGGAATAAGCACTTGCCGATTGTGCTTGATTACTTCTACCTGCAATACCATCTGCAACAAAGCCGATCGCTGTACAGCCGCTAAGCACTACGAAGGCTAAAATTAATGTAATAAGTTTAGACATCCTTTTCCTCACACTCATAATAACTCATTAAGTATATTGCTCTGCTTATATTTTACTGTAAAAAAATGTTCGAATTATGCACACAAGTCACGAACAAACTCTTTCAAAAACCCTGCTAATTGCAAAATAAAAACAGCTAAAAATGGCAAAGCCCCTAAAATCGCTATACTCCGATTTAAAGGCTCATCTTGTTGTAAAAGCAGTGCAAAACTGCACATAAATAACGCCAAACACCATACATACAGTGTGCTCTCATTTTTAAACTGATTTTGAACAAGCTGCCTTATCACTAAAATAGCGGAGTCCGCCGAGGTTGCAACAAACACTAAAAGTAATAACAAGCTACTCCATATCAAAATGGTTCCTTGCCAGCCTAACTGACTAAAAAATACAAACAACCCTTGAGTGTAGTCATGCTTAATCGCTGATAAAATACCGGCTTGGTTTAGTTTGTCCCACTCAATTGCAGCGCCAGAGAATACAGAAAACCAAATAATCGTGACACATGTAGGAATACCGACAACCGCCAAAATAAATTGCCACACTTTTCTGCCTTGACTAATGTTGGCTAGAAATACACCGACAAATGGCCCCCAAGCTAACCACCAAAAATAATAGTTATATGTCCAGTGCGTTGCCCAAGTGGATGTGTTTAATTGACTATCAAACTGCCATGTTCCTGTGGCTAGTAATTGTAAATAATAACCAGTTCCATCTAGTGCAATCTTCATAATAGGTGCAACAGGCACGATAAATAACAGCCAAATCAATAATGAAAATGCTAAAAGGACATTAAAGATACTTAACGATTGTACCCCTCTTCTGAGACCTAACTTCGCTGATAAAGTATAAGTAACAAATAATACACTTACGATTACAGTGCCTATCAACAAAGGCGATGTAATACCCAGTTCAATCTCAACGCCCTTACTAATAAGTAACGTTGAGTTTGCAATTGTTCCAACAACGCCGAAGAACACAGCAAAAACAGCAATTAGTTTAATCGTAAAGACCACTCCTCGCTTCTTACGTAGGCTAAGTTTATTTCCAAACGCACTCATAACAGGTGCACATATATCTCCAGAGTTACCACTGTATTGCGTCAACCCTCCTAGCACTAAGCCAAACACGGCATACAAGGCCCATGCATGAGCTCCCCAATTAACAAGGGTTAATGCAAGGCTACTTGCTAACCTATCAGGGTATAGACTTTGCTTTAAAGGAGGGTTCATAAAATGCAGTGCAGGCTCTGCAACTCCCCAAAAGACCAGTCCTGACCCCATTCCGGCTGCGAATAACATGGCAAACCAGCCAAAGTTGGAATATTCAATTTTTGCATGCTCACCGCCTATTTTTCGGCCGCCCAAGGGGCTAAATGAAAGAATGATAACGGCAAATAATAAGAAGTTAACGAACAGGAAAAAGCCACTTCCTAGAAAAGAGAGGATGTCCTGAACCACAGGCTGTATATGTTCCGTCATCAGTTCAGGCTGAGCCGCAGCAATGAGCGCAATAAAAATACAAATAGCCAGCGCTGTTTTTTCTAGCATGGTGATTGAATGTTTCAAATTATAGCCTACATAGTGAACACTTTTAAAAAGTACATGACGGTGTGCAAATAAACTAAGTCTGAAAATTTGACACGCTACTGGGTAAAATTCGCAAAATTATAGCAATTAAGATCCACTAAAACTCGGCTAGATGTCCTAGTTACCTTATTTTTCTATAAATATTAACTAGGTATTAAACTTGCTATGTAAACAGAGTGTATATTTAAGGAATTGATAAATGGACTTTAATTTAGACTGGCATGAAGTCATTGATAATTTAATTCACCTAGGTATTGCCTATTTACTTGCCTTACCTATGGCCTTTGACCGAGAAAAGACAAGTAACGGAGCTGGCTTAAGAACTTTTCCGCTGGTTGCAGTGGCGTCCTGTGGCTATGCATTGGTTGGCATGTCAGTTTTAACAAGCTCAGAGGCTGAATCAAAAGTACTTGAAGGAATTATCACCGGTATAGGCTTTATTGGTGGTGGCGCAATTTTAAAGAATAAAAATTCAACCTATGGTACAGCGACTGCTGCAAGTATTTGGAATATGGGTTTAATTGGCATCGCCGTTGCGTTTAGTCGCTATGAAATAGCTTTTTTGATGGCGTTGATCAATTTTGTAACCTTACGATATGTAAAACGCTTTAAATAAGAAAAAAGGCGCTATAGAAGCGCCTTGCTGTCAAGAATGTGCTTAAACATGTCTTGATCTTAAAACATATCCTGATACGGGTTCGATTTTGATAACGCAATTGATTTATCAAAACCTGGGATTGTCATTGAGTCAGCACTCATTACAATCTCATTTTCATCGATTAAACCATCCCCAAAACGGTAAATTAGCTCATAATGACCTAAATCAGCTTGTTGCTGATAGTCAGCTTGTGCTAGTGCAACTTGAGTATGACGGTCTTGATATTGTGCCATGGCCGCATCGCCATGACGCTTAGCTAACATCTTTAATGTCATTGCAGGTGAAAGCACTGTTGCTGTCGCATTATTACCACCAAACCCTTTTGAGTTAATAAATGCGACATCCATTGCATCACACTGGTAATGCTCAGTGCGGATATCTAAATGATCGCTATATACATCCTCAGCGACTTTATCGATTGTCGTAATACCTGGCATAATGTTGTGGCTAAACACGCCCAGTGCCATAGCCAACTGATCACCACTAGCTGGAGCAATCGTATGGCCAACATACGCTTTAGGCGCAGCAACCTTCCAGTTATCAATAGCAAAGGTCTCTGCTACCTTATGGTAGATAAGCGATTCTGTAACTCGGTTTTGGGGTGTACTTGAACCATGCGCCAAAATAAAGCTACGTTTTTGCACTGCTTCTTGGCCAACAATACTACTAGCCAGCGCGACTGATTTAGCCATAGTAATATAATTACCAGGTCCAGGGGCGGTGATTGATTTTTTAATACCATCTGCATTAACAAATACATCAGCAACGGAACCTTGAATGTCTGCACCGAGTTCTAAAGCAAGGGCATCATCCATCAAAATAACAATCTGTGCTCCCTCACCAATTGTGAAACCACAGTTCTCGCCAAATGGGCGGCTTGTACGGCGGTGATCAACCACCTCTGTATTATCTAAGCGCTTGAGTCCTTCTTCATTAGCAAGCGCACTCATATTGCCAAAACCTTCAACAATTTCAGGTGTAATTGCACACTCAACCGATGCCACAATCGCGACACGAGTACGACCCGCTTGAATATCATTTACCGCAGCACGTAAGTTATATAAAAATGTCGCACACGCACCTGATGTGGTAAACGTTGTACCCACATTACCCGTCACATACGCGTTAATGAAGTCAGTCGACATGGTATTCAAGCCAAGTGCTAATTGCTTAGTACTTACACGATCGCCCTGCTGACGTGAGCGGATTAAACCACCTAACCCTTCGCCATCTACTTGTCCAACAACAGATGCTGAATAAGTGCCAATTTGATCAGGTTCAACGCTATTCATAACATGCTGCCAATCAAGCCCTGTTGAGCGAATTGCATCTGTTGCGGCAAAAATAGTTGCTTGAAGGCCTCTAGGTTGATAACGACTGTTGTACATATTTGCAGGTTCAAAACCTGTTGGTAACTGACCAGCTGCTTTAATAGGGTTATCACGTGTGCTGTCATGTTTAACGGCAATATCAGCACTAATAGTTACTTTTACTTTTTTATCGCTAAGGTCTTCAACTAACCAGCTTTCAGGTACTGGCGTTGGTAAATCACGACGACGCGTTTCAAATACAATCTGTTGCTCATCTGATGCTGTCAGCGTCATTTTTTGTTGCCAAGGTGTGGCGTCAACATCAAAATGATTTTTTTCAATCTTACGAATAAGCGTACCAGCTAAAACCTGCTCACCGAATCGAGCTTCAATATCAGCTTCATTAACAGTGTTTCCATCTGCATCTTTTAAAACACCTTCAGTCAACGTGACTAAATTCATGAGTGTCGCTAACCCTAAAAATGTTTCTTGGCGGGCTTTAGCGTCCAAGCTGTCTAACACGATACGACGATAACCTTGATGAAAAGAAGTGCGGCCAGCGGCATTAATACCACCCATACCAACAATAACGGGTAATGCTGTCATAATTAACCTTGAGAAAACGTGTTACGAGAATTAAGCCAAGTTTAAATGGATTAACCCGCACAGTTTGTGCTTAAATAGCCAAATATCCTGCACAATGAGCCAAAATTAACTGGTCGGAGCAATTTGAGTGACGAATCTTCAACAAGCAAAAGCGATAGAAATTAGTATATTGGTTTATCCTCACTTGCTAATAACCAGTTTAACTCTGCCTATCGAAATGCTCAGAGCAGGCGAAGCTTTTGCTAAAAGCCATTCGCAATCAGAAGAATTTAGGCCCTTAAACATTAACTTGGTAGCAAGTAACTTAAATGCCATCCCCAATCGTACAGGTCTTGCTATTGTGCCAGACTGCGAAGCTGACACTGCCCCCATCAGTGACTTAATTATTGTACCTGGTATTTGGCGTAACCCGCGTCCGGTAGTGAGTAAACAACAGCAATTAATACACTGGCTTAGCGATTCTTGGCAGCAAGGAAGCAATATTATTGGTGTGGGGACCGGCAACTGCTTAGTTGCTGAGGCTGGGTTGCTGGACGGTCACCCTGCAACTACCCATTGGCATTATGCAGAGCAATTTAAGCGCGATTACCCGAATGTGCAGCTTAAACCTGACTTTTTCATCACGCAATCTGAGCGCATGTATACCGTTGCTAGTTTAAATGCCCTTGCTGATGTGATTGTCCATATTATCAGCCAATATTATGGCCGAGAAGCAGCGCAACATGTTGAGCGCAACTTTTCCCATGAAATTCGTAAGCCTTATGAAGATCAACGCTACCTTGAAGGTGCTGTTGATAAACACCCTGATGAACTTATCGCGCAGATCCAGTTTTGGTTAAAAAACAATTTAGCCTCTGAGCTAACACTGCATGAGGTTGCGGCGCAATTTAGCTTGAGTTATCGCACCTTCACGCGGCGATTTCGCCAAGCCACCAGCCAAACGCCCGTTGAGTATTGGCAGCAATTACGCGTACAAGCAGCAAAAGAGCTACTAGCTTCATCAAATTTATCGATTCAAGAGGTGGCACTTGAAGTTGGTTATAATGACCAAGGCCATTTAACCCGGGTTTTTAAAAAAGTGTTATCACAAACGCCCAGTGAGTATCGTACTGTAGTAAGACGAAAGCTTTTTGGTTAAACATAGGCCATATGAATTAAATAAAGTTAAAAAATTAACACCGATACAGCTTATTCAAGTTGCTGATTTAAAAATTATTACTAAGCTTTTAAATAGTTGTATCTCACTATTTTGAGCCAATAAATGTATCAACCTGATTATAATGAGTTAGTGCAGAGTTGGAATAAAACGCTTGAAGTTTTAGCCCTGTTTGCCAATGTCCCTGTTGCGTTAGTAATGAAAGTCGAAAACAACATTATTAGCGTATTTTCGAAAAATGATTATCAAGAAAATCCTTATAAGATTGGTGACAGCGAAGAATTAGAAGATTCAGGCCTTTATTGCGAACATGTAATAAAAACCCAAAAACTGCTTAATATTCCAAATGCACTGATTGATGATGACTGGAAAGAAAACCCTGACATCAAACTTAATATGATTTCGTATTTAGGCTTGCCAATTAGTGCTGGAGATACGACTCCGTTTGGCACTATTTGCATTCTCGATAGCAAACCGCATGAGTATGACGAGCCTGTAATCAAGCTTCTTGAAACAATAAAGCAAAGTTTTGAAACACAGCTCAAGTTACTGTATCAGCAAAAGCAAGCGTTTGAACAACAGCAATTTGCAGAGCTTGCTACCTTAATCAGAGGGATTGCTCATGAAGTTAATACCCCTCTTGGTAATTGCATCACCGCAGTAGACGTAACAGAGTTGGCTGTAAAAGAGACTCAAGCTAAACTGCTACAAAAAAGATTAAGTGAACTCGCATTACAAAACACATTAAGCACAATAATAAACACCAGTGAATTGTTAAATCGAAACTTATCAACTTGTGCGTACAAAATCCGCATTTTGCAGGATTTGCTTTATCCTAATCCACAATCAAATAAAACGATTATGTCCTTAGCTGAACTTGCTGAGTCTCTAACGGATCATTTAGAAGAAAAAATGAAACATCAGAATATTAAACTTACAGTGAAATATCAGGATCCACATAGCCAATGTGAAGTAGCGACTGATTTACTCAAACAAGTCCTGTTTATTTTACTGCAAAACTCCATTGAACATGCATTTAGTAAAACCGATAACCCAGTCATTGAGATTAATATTTATGATTTTGACGAAGTTTTAAAAGTTCATTACATAGATAATGGCATCGGCATTAACAGCAACGAACACCACTTTATTTTTACCCCATTTTACAAAGGCAAAGATAATCAATCAGGTATGGGGCTTGGCCTGAGTATCGCGAAGAAAATAGTGACCCAACAACTGCAAGGTGATATATGTGCGCTTGAGAGCTCAGTAGGCGCACACTTTTTAATAAACTTACCTAAGTAGTTTTATCTGGAAGAAATGTTTTGGAAAATAAAATTTTACTACTTTGTGGTGTGCCTTTGTCTTTATAGCCCACTATTTGATAGTCATTTTTAATAAGCATACTCAGCATTGCAGGAAAACGATTCATTGATTTTACATGAATAGCATCATAATCATGTTCTTTAATCCATGCTTCCTGCGCTTTCAATAATGCCTGTGCAATCCCCTTCCCTCGCCATTTTGGCGCCACTGCACCAAGCCAGCTATAGAAGGTATTTGCATGTAACGCATAACCCAGTTTGTAGGCCACAGGCTCATTATTTATATAGGCACCTAAAATAAGGTGCTCACAATTAGCTATCCTAGCTTGTAATTTATTGAGCGTATTTCTGCCATCAAATTCGGGAATTTGGCAATCAACCAGCAATACGTCTTTTAAACTAGCAGGCTTTATTGTGTAACAAGGTGCCATTAATTTTATTTTCCGTTTAGTGTTGTTTAATAGCTAACTTTTGCTCACTTTTCTTTACGATAGTACAGCTTTGAATAGCGTTTTACCCGTGCGTGCACGCCGCGCCCTAAGTTTTTAAACTTAGCCTCAAGCACATCAACACCATATAAAATAACAACGACTAACACTGAAAGCTTTATCGCAGCGAGTAAGTTATCGGTGGCAATGACAACGCCAATAGATGCCAGTACCCAAATGGTCGCCGCAGACGTAACGCCAACCACTGCGCCATCCTTCGCTAGCATAACACCTGCACCTAAAAAGCCAATTCCGGTAATTATTTGCCCAACCACACGGGAGTGATCAATCACATCACCATGTAACATAAAAGCCGTTGCTAAAAACAAATAAGTCCCTAATACAATTAATGCAGATGTGCGAATACCCACCGGCTTACCACGTAATTGACGCTCCATACCAATAATAGCACCGCAAAATGCAGCGCTACCAATCGCTGGCCAAGAGTATGGAGCAATATCTAATAGACTACTAAACGTCACTGTACTTCCAAAATTATATTAAATAGAAAAGGCCATTGCGGTACTTAACCTTGATGAACCAAAGCTGGCCATTTTAGTAAAATCAGCTTTCGCTATCGGCACATGCTGACAATCAATCGCCAATTGCTTTTCATTTTCACAAAACGGGTCATGCACGTATAAACAATGCTCATCAATATGCGTTACACACACCCAATGCGGTGATTTTTTACCATCGAACCGATAGGTGCTGATCAATAACACCACCGCTTTACCCTCAGCAAGCCAATCTTCAATAGCTAGCAAAGTTAACTCTTGATACCGCACCGGCAGTTTTGCAGTAATCGCCTCTGCTACAAACTGATTGTGTACTGTATGCAAGATCGCTTTTTTCTTTTCGCTTCTTACGCCATCAATAAACAACGAATCACGGGTATTTAAAATAACATCGGCTTTGAAACCACGTTTCATTGCAGCAAGTGCTAACCCTAGAGGATGGCAACCGCCATGACCTGATGTCATAAAAATAGTAGTTGCTTCACGCCATATATCCAGCTCTTTTAGCTGACTCATAGGTGTTTCGTTTAATGACGACATCGCCATTAATAATGCCGCGGGGCCACAGGTAAACTCAGTTGTTTGCTGATACCAAGGCGTGTGTTTATCGGCATTAAATTCGATATTACGACGAATGTTTTTTTGCATTCGATGTGCATCACTATGGTCGTCATAATAATCACTGTAATGACCAAACACCTGGTAACCCTGCTTTTCATACAAGCGAATTGCTGATTGGTTGTTTACCGCAACTTCTAAACGCATGTATAAACGGCCCCGTTTAGCCGTTTCATTTTCAAGCGCAAGCAGTAGCTGTGAAGCAATACCTTTACCTTGCTGAGATTGCAAAACAGCCAATGAATATAACCGAGCAAGGCGGGTCCCCTTGTGGCACCACACTAAACCATAACCAACCAGTTGATTATCTACCTCGACCACCATCAGTAAGCCGTGGCTTGCGCTGATCCAGCGCTTTAAACTACGACTACTTAATCTATCTTGGCTAAAGCTTTGCTCTTCAATGGCAACAAGGGCCGCCAAATCCGTTGCATTGGCAAAGCGGATTTGACAAACAGATGCGTTCATTAACCGCGGCCCCGCGCTTCAAGGCGTTGTTTAAACTCATCCATAATGATCATATAAAGCTCATCACCTAAATAAGCATCTTCGACTTTATGGTCAATACTAGGGTTGTCATTCACTTCTAACACGTATGCCTTGCCTTGGTGTTCTTTAACATCAACACCATACAAACCTTTACCCACCGTTTTACAGGCTTTTAATGCCGCATCAAGTACCACTTTTGGTAGCTCAAATGTTGGCAAGGTTTCAAAGCCACCTGAGAAGAAACGTTTTGCATCATGGTTGTAAATTTGCCAGTGATTACGCGCCATTAAATAACGACACGCATAAATTGCACGGCCATTTAACACCCCGACACGCCAGTCGTATTCGGTGTACATGTACTCTTGTGCAAGCACAAGTGCACTGAACTCAAACAGTTCTGTTAACTTAGCAACTAACTCATCACGATTAGCGACTTTAAAGACGCCTTTTGAGAAAGAGCCTTCTGGCATTTTTAATACCAGCGGATAGCTAAAGTGTGCTTCTAAGCTTTCAATTGTCTCTTCACCTGTATCAGCCACAACGTGAGTTTTTAAACTCGGCACTTTTTGATAATTAAAGGCATCGTGCAAATACACTTTATTACAACAGCGCAGTATCGACTCTGCATCGTCAATTACTACCAGCCCTAAGCTTTGTGCTTTACTCGCTAAACGATAGGTTGGATGGTCGATGGCCGTTGTTTGACGAATAAATAACGCATCAAACTGTGCGATGCTGGTAATTTCATCAAATGTCAGTGCTTGGGCATAAATACCATGTTTAGCAGCTGCTTTAATAAATTTAGCAATAGCATCTTTATCACTTGGCGGCACCTTTTCTTGGTGATCAACCAATATAGCCATATCCCAACGGTAACGACGTTTTTTATCGTTTATACGCCACACGGATTCTGTAAAGCTACTGAGTTGTTTTACAAACTCCGTAAAGGTGGTGTCATTTAATGAAGCAATCGTACCTTGCTTAACAACCCCTTGCTCATCACACACTAAAATAGGCGCTGGGTATTGTGAAAATAGCGCTTTAGTTGCTTTGCTTTGCTGCTCTTGATCTGTGTGACCAAAAAATACTGTGCCACCAGCAAGCTCTTTATGACGCGTACTGTGCTCATCACTGCGTAGTGCATTAATTGTTTTTACACTCGGTAATACCTGATGCTTTCTTGCTTCAGCAAGTAAAGAACAATAATAACCTTTACTTAAATACTGCCCTGTATCACACAAGTTTAAAATGCGAGTTTTTGGCTCATTATGTTTTGGGTAATCACGTAAGTAGGTGTCAAAGGTAATGACATTTTCGAAATTTTGAGCAATACGTTGCTCATTGTTATCAACCACAATCAAGGTTTTAAACACGACTTTTCCTAAATTAAGCCATAGATAAAATGAAAAACACCCAACCAATTAAGTGAACGCATGAGGCTAAATTTCACTTAACTAGATGGGTGCTTATAAGCATTATGCTTGAAGTGATTTATAGAGGTTTTTTTGCTTTGTTACCAACGAGATATTTTTTACTTGAAGATGAAATTTACTGATTAAAAATACCAATAACTAAATTAACTGATCTATGGTGTACAGCTGTTTATTACCAGCAATAGAAAGTTCAACTTCATCATCAATTTGTTTACCAATCAGTTGCTTACCTAACGGCGCTTCTCGGGTTACAACATAAATAGGCTGCTCTTTTACGGTGACCACTAAGCCACCTGCACTTGGACCCATGAAGAACCACTTTGCGTTATCTTGCTCATCGATAAGACACACTAATGCACCTTCACGAACCTTATTAAATTCGCTTTCTTTGAACACCGTATTGAATGCTTGAATATCACGGTAGCACTCATTAACTCGTTCAGCTTGCCCTTGCGCTAAGTATGCGGCCTCTAAACCCAAGGTATCGTATTGGGTTTCAGCGACACTTTCTTCGTGAGTTGCAGCGTCATGAGCCGCTTTTGCCGCTGCTTTGGCGTTTTGTAGTTGTGCCTCTAGCGCAAAGCGTAAATGTTCAATTACGTGTGTTTTATTCATAGTTTAATAGCAGCAAGAAAAATATGCAGTTTACCCTGATTTACGATGTTTGTAACTGAACTGACGATAGTGATTCATAGATTGTCCCTGCTGCTTCACAAAAGCTTTACGAAGAGCGCTTTCATCTACAAATTGTAATTGACTACTTATTTCAATGATTGATAAATCTGTATGTACTAATAACCAACAAGCCTTTTCAATACGAACTAAATTAATATATTGCTTCGGTGAGAGGCCAAGTGAATGTTTGAACCGTCGATTAAGGGTTCTTTCGGTTACAGCGCACTCATCAGCCAATAACTTTACAGTAAAAACGGGATTTTTTTGCTGAGTAACTAACAATTTGGCTTTATCGACGACTCTATCTGGCTGAGAAATCATTTCTGAAGAGTGCATAAAGCGCCCTTGGGAGTTCTGTTGATAATCAACAGTCATACAGCGAGCAACACGCGCAGCAAATTCATAACTAAATATGTTTTCAATAATTGTCAGTGCCACCAGCAGGCTTGAGTTTGTAGCAGCGCTAGTGATGAACTTGCTTGACTGACATAACAGCCGATTTACTTGGACATCGACTTCCAGAAAGTGAGCTTTCATAAATCGGTTAAGCCACCAACTTGTAGTCGCAATATGGCCATCAAGTTGCCCCGTACTCGCTAACAAACTGACACCTGTACACTGTGCTCCCACATATTTGGCGTAGTTGCATAGTTCATTAAGTAAATCATTTTGCTTATTTTTATTAAGTGTTGCCAACAGTTTTTTATCATTTTGATAATGCTGTGCAGCAAAATATAAGCAATCGAGAGGCTTTATTATTTGATTGAGTTTTTGGGTCTCAAAACTCACTCCTTGACTACTTACTTGTGGGCCGCCTTCCAGTGACACAAGCTGCCAGTCAAAAAACAATGCTTCATCCACACCTTGATAAGCCAAAAATTGGTTTGCTATAGCTAAGGTGTCTAAAAAGCCTGTAACACTACTTGCTAACGGATTCTCTGGAACGAAGACCATCACATGAATCATGTCTTGTTTTTACTCTTATTTGTCTTTTAAGACACTCTAACAAGCTCCTTAAATAAAATAAACTGCTTGTTATGCAAACAATATAACGAAGGATTACCATGACACCATTCATTTATAGCCTACCAAGTGCTGCACTTATTGTGCTGATCTTTATTTTGTTATTCAGTGCATTTTATTGCCGTTTTAAGCTTGTTAGAACCCGTCAAATCACTATTGCACAGCTTGTAAATAAGGATTTTAGCAATGCTCCACATCATGTAACTTTACTTGGCTATAGCTACGATAACCAATTTCAACAACCTGTTTTGTTTATGCTTCTCAATGCATTGATTTTAATGTTTGGTTTAGAAAGTTACGCTTCATTGATATTAAGTTGGATGTTTGTTATTGCTCGTTATTGGCATAGCTATGAGCATGTAATCAACAATAGTATATTACGGCGTACTATTGCGTTTGGCCTAAGTTCTATAACTCACTTGATGATTTGGGGTTTGTTTTTTAATGAACTAGCTCAATTTTAGGCTGGTGCAGGGTTAAGCCTATTAACCCTGCACCATTCATTTACGGCATCTCCATATAGGCTTTGGTTTTATCATCCAGTGTTTGGGTGTAATTTTCTGAACTTAACCCCAATAGCTGCGGCAAGGTCGCAGCGATACAAATCGATGAGAAGGTTCCCACCACAATGCCTACAAATAACGCGATGGCAAACCCCGTTAATGCAGCCCCTGCAAGCAGCCAAATACAGGCAATGGTCGCAAGTGTTGTGCCTGAGGTGATCAATGTACGCGTTAAGGTAGAGCCAATTGCATCGTTAATTACAACATGGGTATTAATGCGTTGATTGTCTGGCTGAATACGTAAAAGCTCTCTGACTCTGTCGCCAACAATAATTGAGTCATTTAATGAATAACCAATAATAGCCAGTAAACTCGCCAGCACGGTTAAATTAAATTCAAGCCCTAACAAGGAAAACAAACCAAGCACCAAGATTAAATCATGTAACAGTGCAACCACTGAACCTACCGCGAGTCGCCATTCAAAGCGCACGGCAAGATAAACCATAATTGCAATCAGCGCTGCAAATAAAGCTAAACAACCTTGCTCAAAAAGCTCATCACCCACTTGTGAACCTAAAAATGAGCTAGATAATACGCTATAGTCGACGCCTTGCTCACTCAGCTCTGCTTGCCAAGTACTCGCTTTGCTAGCCTCTGGTGCTTCTCTTAAAACAAAGTGATATTCACCCGCTTTACTGATGGCTAATTTACTCGCAACCTCAGGGCTTAACTTTGCCTTTAAATCAGTAATTGTCGTGACTGACGTTGTGTTAATTTCCGTGATGTAGCCACCTGTAAAATCAAGGCCAAAGTTTAGCCCTTTTACAGATAAAACAGTTAAGCTCGCGATGACTAAAATACAGCTTAGCAATAACCCTAAAACGCGCGCTTTACTCGCTGCAGTTAATGTTGACCAACTCATGCTTTAGCCCCCGTCAAATTGGTTAGTTTAATGTAGAGTGTTTGGCTAAGCGCTTTCGAAATATAAACGCCAGTAAAGACACTGGTTAATAGCCCAAGCGCTAACGTGATTGCAAAGCCTTTCACCGGCCCATAACCTATGGCGTATAAAATAATTGCCGTGATCATCGTAGTTACATTGGCATCAAAAATAGTCGTAAATGCTTGGTTATAACCTTGCTCAATCGCTTGATATGTAGGTCGACCTTTACGCTTCTCTTCTTTTATTCGCTCAAAGATAATCACATTGGTATCCACTGCCATCCCTATCGTCAGTACAAGTCCTGCAATCCCCGGTAAGGTCAGCACAACACCTGGCAATAACGACATTAAACCGACTAAAGCCGTTAAATTAAGCAGTAAAGCAATATTGGCAATCAGCCCTAAGCGACGATACCAAAGCGCCATAAATGCAAGGGTAATACCGATACCCAGCATTAACGCTGCTAAACCGTGTTCAATGTTTTCACTGCCTAAGCTTGGGCCTATGGTTTGTTCTTGAACGATGGTCACTGGCGCTGTGAGTGACCCTGCGCGTAGTAAAAGCGCTAAATCGTAAGCTGCTTGCGGGCTTTTCATATTAGTAATGCTAAAACGAGAACTTAAATGCTGGGCAATGTTTGCCACATTGATCACTTCGCTTTTTTTCACAACGTCGCCATTTGCATCCCGTGAGTATTCAGAATACACCGTGGCCATAGGCTTACCTATGTTGTGCTTCGAAAAAGCAGACATCGCATCACCACCTTGCGAATCTAAGCTAAGCTGAACTAAAGGCTTGCCCCATTCATCTTTGCCAACACTGGCATTATTAATGTGATCACCAGAAAAAATCACCATCGGATTTAAATTAACAACGCCACCGCCTTGCACATTAAACGCTTTACCACCTACTTCGACGACTTGATAAAAATCGAGGGTCGCAGTTGCACCGATAATACGCTTTGCTTCAGATGGGTCTTGCACACCGGGTAACTCAATGCGAATGCGCTGCTTACCTTGTCTTTGTGTTACCGCTTCAGTGATACCAAGCTCTTCAATACGACCACGCAGGGTTGTTAAGCTTTGCGCCATAACTTGTTTATTGAATTCGTTTTGGCTTTGCTCATTAAAATGCAGTAATACCGTGGTTAGGTTATTCGTTGTTGATTTAGTTTGCATCAGGCCTTTGAATTGACTTTGTAACGTTGAGACAAGCCCTGCCAGTTGCTCCTCACCGCTTGGTAAAATTTGTAGCTCAACGCCTTCTTTTACTTCACTTGCCCGAATCCCACGAATTTTGTCTTTGCGAAGCGTCAATTTTGTTTGTTGATACACACTGTTTAAGTGCTCTTGCATTGCTTTATCTAGGTCAACATCAAGCACAAATAACACCCCACCATTTAAGTCGAGTCCCAACTTAATCGGTGAAAGGCCAAGCTGCTGAAGCCATTGTGGACTTGTCGCATGCTCAACAATTTTAGCCACTAGCTGTGGGTATTGCGTTTTTATAAAGCTCAACGCATTAGCACTTTGGGTCGGCTCAGCTAATAAAATAGCCAGTTGTGCTTGGCTATCATTGGCTTCAGTCACTTCAAAACCATGTTGATTTAGTGACGTTGTCACACTTTGCAGCGTCACAGTTTGATCTGGCAAGCTAATGTGCAACCAAGATTTGTTAGGGTAAAGGTTAGGTAGTGCGCTAACCGCTAATAAAATACACGCCGCTATCATAGCGACATAACTCATTTTTAGACGACGCCATAGCGCCGGCTTAGATTTATGTGACATACATGACTTCCTTCCGGCATTGTCAGCCGGTAAAAATTTAATTCCAAAAAATAAAAAGTAACGAAGGAAGTCGTTTAGCTATGGTAGGTTGTATTGGCTTTGTACAAGAGGTTGGCGTCTTTCCAGCCACTAATGCGGGATTTACGTTGAGTGGCTAACGCAAACCATGGGATCACACGCACAGCACCTGGCGGCGCTAAAAAGTGCTCTTTTCCCCAATCTTCAGCAAAGAATTCAATCAATAGCTCGTAATCAGGATCAACCTGACTATGATAAAGAAACAATGATGAATTACTGGCAGTTAAGCGCGGCACAAGGGTATCAAACCCCGATGGTTCTACCGGTTTAGGGTGTTCAACTGTATGAGTTTGAGAAATAACAGGGGTTTTAGTCAGCTCGACTTGGAACAATTTAGTCGCAGCATAGTGTGAGTGATTGTCAGGCATAGCCATGCTCTGTGCACTAAAGAACACAGTAAATAGCAAGATAATGACTGAGAAAAACCGTAACAAGAACTGACCAACAAATTAAACGGATAACAGGGATATAATGAGGGTAAAAAAATAAAACACAAGTTATTACTTAAATAAAAGTGACTAAAACAAAAGCGGGCCTAATTAAGCCCGCTTAGTAATTTAACTTTGTCAAACTTCTAATGATGACATGTCGATTACAAAGCGTGAGGCCATATCACCTTGCTTTAATTTATCGAATGCGTCGTTAATTTGGTCCATTTTGATCATTTCGACTTCTGGCAGAATATTATGTAACGCACAGAAATCGAGGATCTCTTGGGTTTGCGCTATACCGCCAATTAATGAGCCAGCAACACGGCGACGCCCCATTAATAACGGCACTGAGTTAGACTCAGCAAGCTCACCTACTTGACCAACCAATACTTGCGTACCATCAATATCCAAAAGCGGAATATACGGCGTAAAGTCGTGTTTTACCGGAATGGTATTAATGATCACATCAAATTGATTAGCATGCGCTTGCATGGCAGCTTCATCACTCGATACCAATAAATCTTTTGCGCCATAAGATAAAACCTGCTGTTTTTTCTTATCACTACGGCTAATTGCCGTAACATGTGCACCCATTGCAGCTGCGATTTTAATCGCCATGTGTCCTAAACCACCTAGCCCAATCACACCAACACGGCTACCTGGGCCGACATTCCACGTACGTAATGGCGAATACGTTGTGATACCCGCACATAGAATTGGTGCACATTTAGCAAGGTCTAAGCCTTTTGGCACGCTCAATACAAACTCTTCACGCACCACAATGTGCTTTGAATAGCCACCTTGAGTGAGTTCACCACTGATACGGTCTTGTCCTGAGTAGGTTCCTACCATCCCTTCGCGACAAAACTGCTCTTCACCGTGATGACACTGGTCACAGCTTAAACAGCTATCAACCATACACCCTACAGCGACATTATCGCCTACTTTATATTTTGTAACGCCACTGCCTACTTCAAGGACACGGCCAACAATTTCATGGCCTGGTACGACAGGATAATGAGTCCAGCCCCAGTCGTTTTCTGCTGTGTGCAAGTCTGAATGGCACACACCACAATAAAGAATTTCAATGGATACATCTTCATCACGAAGTGCACGGCGTTCAAAATGATACGGCTCTAATGGTTTTTCAGAATCATGTGCTGCATAACCGACAGTTTTCATGCTTACTCCTTAATTTTCTTCGTGTTTAACTCATGCATTAACTAATTTGCTAATGCACTGGTGTATACTTGCACTCAGTATAGAGGTAAATCTGCAAACTACACTTGCCTAAAACACGAAAGCTTTTGCCTATTTTTATCAAATTGATTTTAAGAGACCCCCATGCGTGGAATGAGCCGCAAAGAACAGGTGACGAGATCGCCTGATGCAATGAACCTATCACAAAGCATCAAAACACTCTGGCCCTATTTAATGACCTTTAAAGGCCGCGTTATTTTAGCCATTTTGGCGCTTATTGCTGCAAAAGGCGCCACATTGCTGATGCCTTGGGCACTAAAAGAAATAATTGACGCGGTTGATGCGAGTATCAACCCGCTATTAAGCGTTCCAATTGCCTTGCTAATCGCTTATGGTTTACTGCGCTTTGCCAGTGTATTTTTTGGTGAAGTACGCGATGCATTATTTGGTCGTGTTACAGAGCACGCTATGCGCCATATTGGCTTAAAAGTTTTCAAACACTTGCATAGTTTAGAACTTGCCTTTCATCTTGATAGGCAAACAGGTGGAATTAGTCGCGATATAGAGCGTGGCACAAATGGCCTCAGCTTTTTAATGCGCTTTTTGATGTTTAATATCGTACCAACCCTATTTGAAATAATCACTGTAGCGATTATTTTTGCAACCTTGTTTTCACCGTGGTTTGCATTAGTCACATTAATTGCAGTCGCTACTTACATTGCTTTTACTGTGATTGTAACTCAGTGGCGTAACCGATTTATTCGTGAAGCAAATGCTGCCGATAACAACTCTAATACCCGTGCTATCGACAGCTTACTCAATTACGAAACCGTTAAGTACTTCAACAATGAACACTATGAAGCAAACACCTACGACGGCTTTTTAGCTAAATGGGAGCAAGCGAGGCTAAAAAATCGTTTATCGTTACTGGCGCTTAATTCAGGGCAAGCGCTTATTATTGCCGCGGCTATTACAGCGCTAATGTGGCTAGGTGCCAGCTCAGTGGTCAATAAAGAGCTAACAATAGGTGAGCTTGTGATGATCAATGCTTACATGATCCAGCTATTTTTACCGCTTAACTTTTTAGGCTTTGTTTATCGTGAGATACGCCGTGCGCTGACCGACCTTGAAAACATGCTGGGACTGTTAAATCGAAAAGCCGCCATTAGCAATGACAAAGATGCAAAACCATTAAAAGCAACCAAAGCAGCTATCCGATTTGAAAATGTGTCGTTTAGTTACGACAAACAACGGCCAATTTTAAATAACTTAAGCTTTGAGGTTACGTCTGGCAGCAAAGTGGCCATTGTGGGTGCCAGTGGCGCAGGTAAAAGCACTCTAAGCCGCCTGCTCTACCGCTTTTATGATGTGGATGCGGGCAAAATTTATATCGATGAGCAAGCAATCAACACAGTAACACTTGAAAGTTTGCGCCAAGCTATTGCCATCGTTCCGCAAGATACCGTGCTATTTAATACCAGCATTCGCGAAAACATCGCCTACGGAAACCCAACAGCAAGCGAAGATGAAATTGATAAAGCGATAAGCCTTGCCCATTTAGATGGATTTATTGCCAGCCTAGATAAAGGCGATAAAACCCTTGTTGGTGAGCGCGGTTTAAAAGTATCAGGCGGTGAAAAGCAGCGCATTGCAATTGCCAGAGCCATTTTAAAAGGTTCACCCATTTTATTATTTGATGAAGCAACATCGGCGCTAGATTCGCATTCAGAGCAAGCCATTCTCAGCGCGATGCGTGAAGTCGCACAAAGGCACACCAGCTTGGTTATTGCACATCGTTTATCAACAATTACTGACGCAGACAATATTATTGTGATGAAACAAGGACAGGTTGTTGAACAAGGTCAGCACCAACAGCTACTTGCGGCGAATGGTGAATACGCACGAATGTGGCAGTTACAGCAAAGCGAAGAATAAACACTGTTAACTAGTAGGTTAAATGATTAGAATAACCGCTTTATTTTTATCTATAACAAAAAGGCAACACGCAGATGGGCAGAGCTTATCAAAACAAAAAAGACTCAATGGCAAAAACTGCGGGTGCAAAAACCAAAGTTTATTCAAAGTACGGAAAAGAAATTTATATCTGCGCTAAGAATGGTGGTGTTGATCCCGATGGCAACTTAGCGCTTCGTCGCTTAATTGAGCGTGCTAAAAAAGACCAAGTACCAACGCACGTAATCGAGCGTGCAATCGATAAAGCCAAAGGGGGTGGCGGCGAAGATTACGTAGCAACACGCTACGAAGGTTACGGCCCGGGCAACTGTATGATCATTGTTGACTGCTTAACCGACAACAACAAACGTACCTTCGCTGACGTACGTGTTTGTTTTACTAAAGCAAATGCAAAAATTGGTGCGCAAAACTCAGTATCACACTTATTTGATCACCTCGCTATTTTTGTATTTGATGGTGATGATGACGAAGCTGTTTTAGAAGCACTAATGATGGCCGATGTTGATGTAACAGATGTAGAAGTTGAGGACGGTAAAGTGACTGTATTCGCGCCACACACAGAATACAACAGCACGCGTACAGCACTTGAAGAAATGGGCATTACTGATTTCCACGAAGATCTAATTGCTTTTGTGCCGCAAGTAGAAGCACCGATTGAAGGTGAAGACGTTGAAGTGATGGAACGCTTTTTAGCCATGCTAGAAGATTGTGACGACGTACAAAACGTTTACCACAACGCACAATTTTAATGTCATATTATTTAACGGCTAATAGTTTAGCCGTTAAATAACCTAGCGATTACTTTTGTTTTTTAAAAGGAAATAGCTGCTGCCTAAGCATGCCTTCAGGCATGTAGTCACCAACCACCCCGTATTTATCGGGCCATTCAGCTTGGCCTTTTACAGCGGTACCTAACAAATAATCTAAAAACGAAAAGTGCGCGGCATAGTTTCTGTCGATGGCTGCTTTATCTGAAGAATGGTGCCAATGATGAAATTGTGGTGTAACAATCACATACCTTAACCAGCCAAATTTCACTCTTACGTTAGCATGGTTAAACACAGCCTGAAAACCGACAATAATCACATAAAGGCTAATCACTTCAGATGGAAAACCTAATACAAAAATCGGTGTGAGCACTAAACTTCGGGTGACTAAAATTTCTAAAATATGCTGTCGAGAGCCTGCCAACCAATCCATTTCTTTTGCACTGTGATGTACAGCATGAAAACGCCAAAGCAGTGGCACTTCATGATAAGCACGATGCACAAAATACTGCATTAAATCGGCTACTAAAATAATCAAAAACAGTTGTAAAAGAAACGGCATTTGTACAATAAAGCCTTGCACAGTCTCTGATACCGCCCAACCAAATGCATGATGCACAAACTGGTTAGTAGCAAGCAGTACAAAACCGATAATTAAATGATTTACAAAGAAATGGTTCAAATCGCCTTGCCACTCAGAGCGGAGGATCTTTTGCTCCTTACGATGCGGTAAAAGCTTTTCTATTAAGATAAAAATGAGTGTAGAGCCAAGTAAATCAAGAATAAACCAATCAAGCCCTAAATACGGCGTGTTATCTCTGAAGTCGCCCACTTCAACATTCGGCCCGCCAAACGCAATTGCCACAACTATAAAAAACCAAGCCGTTGCACCGAGCCGTTTATTAGTATTACGAACAAAATTCAAGAGCCCTAAACTGCCCGAAATAATTAATGCCACAAACATTAGCTGACGTAAAAACTCAACACTGTAATTTTGTCTGAGCTCTGGCGTCGTTAAGTACTCAGGAAAGTGAAACGCTAAAACCCCTAAACAGGATAAAATAGCCAAAAAGCACGCAATATAGCCACTAATATTGCCTTCACCGATCTGGAATTGTTCAGCGCGGAACACTCGTTGCGAAAGACGAGACATAACACAAAAATCCATTTAAAAATTTATCGCAGCATAGCACAGAAGCTTTTAGGAAAAAAATATCAGCTAACTCTGCGTAATTATATGTACACAACTCATTGATATTAATGTCATAAAGCCTAAAAAATTGGTTTTTAGTGATACAATGCTTAATCAATTAACCTAATTTAAAATCTAATTGCACTTGAAGGTCTTTTTGCATTACTGCAACACCGTTTTCAACTTTAGGTGCATATTTCCAATTAGATAGGGCCTTAATCGCAGCTTTATCAAAGATGTGTTCAGGCACAGAGTTCAAAACGTGAATATTAACTGGTTCACCATGTTCACTAATATCGAAACTCATTTGAACATAGCCTTCAATTCTATTACGTACAGCATGAATTGGATAAGTTGGATTTGCTGTTTTTTGCAGAACTGCATGAGGCCTTTCTGGCTGTGGTGTTGATGAACACCCCATAAATAAAACGAATGATATTGACGTTAAAATTGAATATTTCATTAAAATCCTTTTGTATAGCTGACGACTGCGCTAATCAATAACTTTGATTTAATACTATCACTCACAGCAAACTTGATTTCAACTTAAAAGTGCCATAGCAGAATGACTTTTAAACAACTTTCTATGGTGAATCTTCACCTGACCTTTTTTCATTTTTAAAGCTGTTTGGTGAAAGGCCTTCTTTAATTATTTTATCTAACTCAGCTCTTTTCTTTGAGTCATCACCGTTCTCATGTTGATCCAACCTTCTTTCTTCAGCCTTCGCTAGGTTTTTTAGCGAAGGCTGAAACATTGACATTATTTCTATGCTCACAATATACCTCCATGCATTAATTGCAGTTGTAATTATTACTGTAGATATAAGGGCAATGGGATAAATTCCAAGTTACTCAAACGTTAACCATTGCTATAACGCATTGCCAATCTGCTTGAGTTGTTTGTCATGTACATGACACTATTACTTTTCAAGAAGACCTTGTTTTTTTAGTTCGGAAGTAATGGCACCATCTGTTCGTCCGTGAATTTCTGCTAACTCCTTAATTTCTTTTCCTGATGAAAACTTTTGTGCTAATTCAGCACGCTGTTGGTCTGTCCACGGTAGTCCAGCATTTTTAGGCAAACCATTTTCGATATTTTCTGCTTGCTTTTGTTCTGGTGTCTTTTTCACTTTAGGAGCTTTCTTTGGCAGATTTTTTACTAAATCAAGCGTAGTAAATAATGCTCTAATTACATCTGGATGATTGTATGGAGACTCACTAGGAAGAAGTTCACCTGTTATTGGATCAATGCCATTCGCTAAATCTGCAACTATTTTTAAATGTGTATCCATCGTTTTAATTTTTTCCTTTCAGCCCGCACAAGCAGTACAAGAAATATATGGCTTAAATTATGAGCTTGTTAAATGCACTTGTTTATTTCAGCAAGCCCAAGATCAATATTAGCAACAATATAACCATACTCTTTTTTAGATATATATTTGGATTGGAAATGTTGCTTTGCTAGCTCATGAGTCCAAGCTTCACCACAGGGCGCAGCAGGAATCGTAGTATCAATTTTTAAAAGGTGACTTTCCTTAATCCTGCCACCTTTTTTAACAATACTTTTAGCGCAAAGGCTTAAAGCATATTCAACGGCAAATTTATCGACACTTGGCATGCCAATAAATTCAACGTCACAACCAAGCCTTTCACTACCCTCACTATCAACATAATAAAGCTGACCAGACGTTGTACACGCGGAACAAATAAAGATTAAACTGAATAAAAAGATACGCCTAATGTTCAACAGAACTCCCTGTAGACAAAACATTTTAATATTTGTGCTAGATAGCTTGTGTTGCATAATCGCTTATTGGACTGAGCCACTACCTGCTCAGTTTGTCAGAGTGGGTGCTGTGCTTGGGGTTTACTTATAAAAAGCTTTTTAGAGGCTCTAACTCACCTAGCTAATTTAAATTTGCTTAGCTCATATTTAAGCTTTCTCTGCATTAGTCAGCGTTTATTGTGTATCCATTACAACTACATTTGGCTAAATAAGCAATTATATTTTTACACATATACAGTGACTACTAGCCTGAACAATTAGACACGTAAAATAATTGATTTTCAGTAGCAACCTTAGCTATTAACGATGGATGATAACGACCAGTTATGGGGAAGAAAAGGCTTAGCTGAAATTAGCGAAGAATGAGCACAAGATAAGCTTCTTTTCGCCTCATCCCAAACCATATGTTATACAGCATTACTCGAC
The DNA here is from genome assembly GCF_032716425.1 of Pseudoalteromonas sp. N1230-9. NCBI lineage: Bacteria > Pseudomonadati > Pseudomonadota > Gammaproteobacteria > Alteromonadales > Pseudoalteromonadaceae > Pseudoalteromonas > Pseudoalteromonas sp. N1230-9. The sequence continues at coordinate 1,619,076 of NZ_CP090419.1, read as the reverse complement.
AAACTCAATTGTTGCATTTGCCAATTTAAGGTCACTAAGCAAGCCTATTACGTTGTTAGCATTACATAAGTCGAACTCAACAACTCCATTTTTTAAAAGCTCATCAGTAATTAACTTTGAGGCTTTAAATCAAATGGAGTGTTTAAGTTAAAGGCTCTGTCCATAGAAATTTTTTTAAGGTTTTCGGAGCCTGTAATTCTTATTTTTGACATATGCACTTTCTCAATAACATACCAACGCATAATAAGAGAAGTATTAATGTTAGCTAAAATCGATTAGTAACGAACATCTGTCCAACATTTAGACGCCCTTATCCTTTATCATCTTGATAGGTAAATATTAGCCGTGATGTCGGCGAATGTGTTTAATTAAGCCTAATTTATCAAACTCAAGTGAAACAATATTGGTTTTATTGTACTCGATAGTTTTGTCTAAATGAGCAGGCTTAACTTTGCCTAATTCAGTCATTTTTACAAAAACGACATTAGCGCCAACCATTACCTCATTTATTTCTATTGAACTAAAGATAACTTCATCATTTAGCTTACTAACCATATCCTCTCGGAGTTTTGATTTATCTGTATAAACAAATTTGAATTTGACGTGTTCATCAATAAAATCATCGGCTAGCAACGAGATAAAGTAGTCTATTTCTTTAGTTGTCGCGTTGGGCTGTTGACGCGCATTTTTTGCTGCTACAAATGTTTTAGCTTTCTCAATTAATTGTTCTGAGGTGAATGTGTCTTTTGCACTACCAGAAAATGACAGAAGAAAACAAATTAATATCAATATAGATTTTTTCACGAAACTCACCTTGTATGTTTAGACATAATAGCTTTCAGATGGTATTAGCCTCAGCTTTTTTATACGTTAGCTTAGTACGAAGCCAGCGAAAAAATTATCAAAATACGACTTTTAAAAATTAAATTACACATAACTATTAGGAATCACAACTGTTTAGGCTACACTAGAATCGTGAATATATAAGTAGAAAATACCGCCGCGGTAATGAGTAAAGCTACTCACAAGATATTCTTCATTGTCTTTCCTTTGCCATTAAAATTAGCCATAAAATTCTACTTCAGTTTGTACACCGAATGGTAAAATAAATTCTCTAAATTCTGGGTCGCCTTTTTGTGCCTTTGGATATTTAAGCTGGTACATATTCTTTTTAAACATATTTAAGAATTGCTTGTTTTGTAATTTGTTATCCAACACACTGACTTTCACAACATTACCCGCTTGATTAACCATCATCATAAATAAAATTTTATTATCTGAGCGTCTAAATTCGTCTTTTGCTTGTGATATCACGTCTTTGGGAATAGTAAAGCCTGGTAAGTTACTCTGTTCTGTTGATGAGCAGGCCACTAAAAATAAGCATACGAGTATTAAAAATTTATTCATTATCTGTCCCTAAAAATTAAAGGGACAAGATACTGTGAATAAATGCTTTTATCCAGTAAAAACCAAAAAAGCCACGATGAACGTGGCTTTGTTGGATAAAGCTTAAACTTTTACTGATCTGTTATAAGAACCTAATCTTATAAGAACTGACCTAGCGCTTTAACTTGGTCTAACATGCGGTTTGAGAAACCCCACTCGTTATCGTACCAAGCCATAACTTTAACAAGCTTACCATCTACTTTAGTTTGTGTAGAATCAAAGATTGAAGACGCTGGGTTGTGGTTAAAGTCGATAGAAACAAGCGGTAGCTCGTTATACTCAAGAATACCTTGCATTGCACCTTCTGATGCTGCTTTAACTACTTCGTTGATTTCTGCTGCAGTTGTTTCACGCTTAGCAACGAACGTTAAGTCTACTAAAGAAACGTTGATTGTTGGTACACGTACTGCCATGCCGTCAAGTTTACCCGCAAGTTCAGGAAGCACTAGGCCAACTGCTTTAGCAGCACCTGTTTTAGTTGGGATCATCGACTGAGTTGCGCTACGTGCACGGTATAAGTCTGGGTGATAAACGTCAGATAAGTTTTGATCGTTTGTGTAGGCATGAATTGTCGTCATGCTACCTTGCTCAATACCTACTGTGTCGTTGATTGCTTTTGCAATCGGCGCTAAACAGTTTGTTGTACACGATGCGTTCGAAATGATGTTGCTGTCAGCGTTTAATACGTCGCTGTTAACACCATGAACAACGGTTGCATCCATGTCAGTACCAGGCGCAGAAACGATTACTTTTTTAGCACCTGCTTCAATGTGTTTAGCCGCTGCTTCACGTGAAGTGAATAAACCTGTACATTCTAAAACGATATCTACGTTTAATGCTTTCCAAGGCAGGTTTGCAGGATCACGCTCTTGCGTAAGCGTAATTTCATCATTACCAATTAGCATGGTGTTTTCAGCAAGTGTTACTTTTTGAGAAAATTGACCGTGTACTGAGTCAAATTGAGTTAAATGCGCGTTAACATTTGCTGGTGCTAAATCGTTGATTGCAACGATTTTGATTTCGTTGTTTTGAGCTGACTCGTAAAGAGCACGTAATACGTTACGACCGATACGTCCATAGCCATTAATTGCAACATTAATCATTCTAATATCTCCCGTTAATTATTTTACTTCACTTGCTTGGCGAGCAAGCGCTTCAATGGCTTGCCAGTCTTTGTTTTCAATAAGTTGTTTATCTAACATCCAAGTACCACCTACGCAGATAACGTTTTTAAGTGCGAGGTAGTTAGGCGCTGTTTCAAGGCTAATGCCACCCGTAGGGCAAAAAGTTACTTGTGGTAAAGGACCACCAATTGATTTAAGCATTGCAGTGCCACCCGCCGCTTCTGCAGGGAAGAACTTTAAGAACTTAAAGCCATGGCTTGCTAATTTCATTACTTCACTTGGTGTTGCAGCACCAGGCAAAAATGGAATATCAGTCTCTTTAGCCAGTGCTAATAATTCGTCGTTTACACCTGGGCTAACCATGAAATCAGCACCGGCTTCAACAGATGCATTAAATGTCGCTTTATCAACCACGGTACCTGTACCAACGTATGCTTCTGGTACGGCTTCTTTCATTAGCTTTACAGCTTCTGCCGCAATCGGCGTACGTAAAGTAATTTCTAATGCTTTCAAGCCACCGTTATAAAGCGCACGTGCAAGGGGGGCTGCATCTTCAAGTTTTTCGATAACAACAACCGGTACCACAGGTGCCGATGATAAAATTTTCTCAATGCTCATTGTATGTTCCTCATAGCCCAGTAACGGCGTATTATTATTCTAAACCAAAGGCACTTGCGCCAAGGTCTGCACTACTTACTATATTTCTGAAACCTGCAAATAACTCTCGGCCTGTACCGTATGTTTGGCTTGGCTGGCTAAGTTGTAATTCACGTTTTGCTAATTCTTCATCGCTTACGTGTACTTTCAATACACCCGCTGGTGCATCCAGAGTCACTAAATCACCTTCGTGAATTTTAGCGATTACCCCACCTTCAACCGCTTCTGGTGCTAAGTGGATAGCAGCAGGAACTTTACCTGATGCGCCCGACATACGACCGTCTGTAACAATCGCCACTTTGTAGCCTTGGTCTTGCAGCGTTGCCATTACTGGCGTTAATTTGTGAAGCTCAGGCATACCTTTCGCTTTTGGACCTTGCTCTTTAATTACAGCGATAAAGTCTGTGTTTAATTCACCGCGGCTATACGCTTCTTGTAACTCACCTTGTGAGCTAAATACTTTAGCTGGTGCAGATACAATTTGATGTGACTCAGCCACCGCAGAAACTTTGATAACGGCTTTACCAAGGTTACCAGTTAGAAGCTGTAAACCACCCTGCTTGCTAAACGGGTTATCAATCGGACGTAACACTTCTTCATCGTGTGACTTTTCAGGGCACGCCACCCATTTAACTTTGCTTGGGCCTGTACTGTTTGTCATGATCACTGATGAGTCTTTATCTAACATTGGCTCTGTGGTGTATGCTTCTAGGCCATCACCCACAATGGTTTTCACATCGTTATGTAAATAACCTTTGCTAAGCAGTTGCTTCATTAAGAAGCCCATACCGCCGGCAGCTTGGAAGTGGTTCACATCTGCTGAGCCATTCGGGTAGATACGCGTAAGAAGTGGCACAACTTCTGATAAGTCAGCCATGTCTTTCCAAGTAAGAATTACACCCGCTGCTTTCGCAATAGCCACTAAGTGGATTGCGTGGTTCGTTGAGCCGCCTGTTGATAACAAGCCAACTAAACCATTAATAATCGTTTTTTCACTCACTACATCAGCAAGGCAGTTAGCGTCTTTTGTATCAATTAACTGCTTTAACATGGTTTCGACAGCATGACCTGTTAAACCATCACGTAGTTCTGTGTAAGGGTTAATGAATGAGCTACCCGGTAAATGTAGACCCATGATTTCCATTAACATTTGATTCGAGTTTGCGGTACCGTAGAAAGTACATGTACCGGCACTGTGATAAGACGCGCTTTCAGCTTCTAATAACTCTTCACGACTTACTAAGCCTTGTGCAAACTTTTGACGAACACGGGCTTTTTCTTTATTTGGGATACCCGATTGCATTGGACCTGCAGGTAAGAAATACGTTGGTAAATGACCAAATGATAAGGCACCAATTAACAGTCCAGGGACAATTTTGTCACACACACCTAAACAAAATACACCATCGAACACATCGTGTGATAAAGAAACCGCAGTAGACATTGCAATCACATCACGTGAGAACAATGAAAGCTCCATACCGTCACGGCCTTGAGTAACACCGTCACACATTGCAGGCACGCCACCAGCAACTTGTGCTGTTGCATCGTACTTGGTAGCAATAGTTTTTATTAAATCAGGGTATTCTTTGTAAGGCACATGCGCAGAAAGCATATCGTTGTAAGCATTAATAATCGCTAAATTTGGTTGCTCATCTGCTTTTAAACGAGCTTTGTCATCGCTGCTACAAGCAGCCATAACGTGTGCAATATTACCGCAACCTAAGCCGGCACGTACTCTTGTTTGTTTTTTTGCGTGCGCGATACGATCTAAATAAGCTTGGCGGGTCTCTTTACTACGTTCAATAACGCGTTCGGTGACTTCTTGGATACGAGGATGCAACATATAAATTCGACTCATCTCTATAGTTAGAGGATAAAGGCTCAGTGACAATTACAGACTCCACGAAAATAATTGCACTGAGCATCTTTGATTTACCCGTTCAAAGGTACGCTGACAGGCTGTCTCTCACAACCAACCTGACACCGGTGTCACTGTATTAACTCATGACTGTGACACCGGTGTCAACCTTATCTGTTAAATTTAGTTTAATTTTTTTAAATGACCAAATAATGAACAACACTATTTTAGCCAACTATGAGTAAAATTCATGCTCAAGTTATGTTTAAAGTTCCACTTCAACTTTGAAAAATAAGAATATAATACTTTAAATTCAGGTGGTTATATAAAAACATCCAAGGAAGGAATTTACATAAAAAAGCCCGAGAAAGCGTCACTCAATCTCGGGCTACTGTGAAAAAAACAAATTGAATTTTATTTAATTGCAGCTGTTGACTCGCGAGTAATTAGTTTTGCTTCAAGCGTTACCTGATAAGGTGTTTCTTGTGGCTCACTAATATGACTAATTAGTTGTGTAACCGCTTGGTGGGTCATTTCTTCAACTGGTTGCGCAATAGTTGTTAGTCCAGGCCAAATATGACGTGCAATGGGTGCGTTATCAAAACCGGCAATTGAGATATCATCAGGCACTTTTAATTGCATTTGTGTTGCTAGTTTAAGTACTGCAGCCGCCATATAATCGTTTGATGCAAAGACTGCCGTTGGGCGCGGCTCTAAATCAAGAATTGTACGAGCACTATCAACACCAGAGTGATAACTAAAGTTACCCTCTTCTACTAAACGTTCATTAAATTCAATACCATTAGAAGCAAGCGCACGGCGATAACCTTTGAAGCGCTGCTCTGTCGCACTGTGATCTGGGTGACCTTTAATAAAAGCGATTTCTTTATGACCTAATTTAATTAAATGCTCTGTTATTTCAAACGCACCTTGCTCATCATTGCTGCGCACAGAAATAGAATCATCTTCAAGAACTGCAGATGCAACGCGCGCATAAGGGATTTTTTTCGATTTTAAAAAAGTGACAAGCTCTGGAAAATCAGAAAATGGCGGTGTTAATACAATACCATCTAAACGCGATGTTTGAAGAAGTTGTTCAATATTGTTAATTAGGTCTTGCCCACGAAGTTCACATGGGTGGATCAATAAATTGTAATTATGGTCATGGCATGCTGCCAGCGCACCAGTTTGTACGCGAGTGATATAGCTTTTACTTGGGTTATCATACAAGCAACCAATAATAAAACTGCGGTTTTGCGCTAAGCCACGGGCGATTGGGTTTGGTGTGTAATCTAGCTCTTTAAATACTTTTAGTACTTTTTCTCGGGTAGCATCACTCACGTTAGGCTCATTGTTGAGCACGCGAGACACTGTTTTTTTAGATACACCGGCGTAGCTTGCGACGCTATTAATGGTTACTTTTTTCATACGATAATCATCATCCAGTCCGCTCCAATTAAGCTCGACTACTAACGTGTAAACACGCAGCAGCACCAACTAGCGGAATATTATCTTGTGTTACCAAGGTTACAGGTATCTGTGAAGTATATTGCGACATAATGCCTTTGTCTGCAAAGCGCTCAACAAATCGGCTAGATAGTAAGCGTTGTTGCATACGAGGTAAAATACCACCGCCAATAAATACACCACCTAGAGCACCAAATGTAAGGGATAAATCACCTGCAACACTGCCAATCCAATCACAAAATTGATTAAGGGTTGCATCGCAGATATCACATTGTCCTGTTGTTGCAAGCTCACTGATCTGTGCTGCATCAAGGTTTTTTACTGCAACGCCTTTAACGGCTGCCATCGCTTTATATAAATGCGCTATACCTGGGCCCGAAAAAACAGTTTCTACTGACACATGATTTAATTGCTTTTTAAGCTCGGTGATTAACTGGCGATCTAACTCTGTAACCGCTGCAAGGGTAATATGCCCCGCTTCACAACTAAGTACTGCGCTGCCTTGCGAAGTACGCACCAAGCATGCAGCACCAAAGCCTGTGCCAGGCCCCATCACGGCAATATTGGCATTGTTGTCTGCTTGCCCTGCTTTAACAGCTACGTTTTGTGAATCATCCAAATAAGGCGCTGCATAGGCAAATGCAGCAAAATCATTGATAACTTCTAGCTGAGTGAATGCAAATTTAGTTTTTAGGTTTTCAACGCTAAAATGCCAACCTAAATTAGTTAAATGGACTTGGCCCGCTTTAATTGGGCCTGCAACAGCTAAACACGCTCTGTTTGGCTTTGCATATGATATTTGACTGAAATAGTGCTCAATGGCACTTTCTAGGGAACCAAAATCTGCACTTGGAAATTTAAGGTTATGCTCAATGACAAATTGATTTGTATGTTCATTAAAATCAGTGATTAAAGCAAAGCGCGCATTTGTGCCGCCAATATCGGCAACAAGGATAGGATCAAAATCGGTGTTAGACTGTGTGTTCATTATGTTTTCTCTATGTGTCTAAGCTGTTTGCCGCTTATTTTTATAGTTTTCAATGGCAAAGCCACTGTTCAAGATAACCTTTGAGTTATTAACTCAAAGCAACTATCTTTAGTATTAAAAAAATGCTGCCCAAATGAATGGGCAGCCAAATACGTTTTGACAACAAAATGATAAAACATCGACATTATGACACCGGTGTCAGCATTGAATCAATAAAAATTTTAAATATTTGCCTTTGCATACGTATTTTACAACGAAGTACTTGCTTATTGCGTCCGTTTAACGTTGTGATGCTACGTCAAAAAATGACTCTGTAACTTGATCATTTACAGATAAAAACGACTTATCACAAATAGCTTGAAAAAAATATTAAATAGCCGAAAATGGCCGTTACAAATCATCACTATTGCTTTGGAATTAATACCCTATGAAAGGTAAAGCGACATCTTTTGACATCGCACATTATGCAGGTGTTTCTCAGTCAACTGTGTCACGAGCACTTCGAAATAGTCCTTTGGTTAATGAAGAAACGCGCCGACGTGTTCATGAAGTCGCCAAACAACTTAATTACAAAGTAGATAAAAACGCTAGTAACCTCAGAACACAGCAAAGTAGTACCCTCGCGCTTTTGTTATTTGAAGACCCTACATCAGACGAATCACAAATAAACCCATTCTTTTTAGCTATGCTTGGTAGTATCACTCGAGCCTGTGCAAAAGAAGGCTATGATCTGCTTGTGTCTTTTCAATCAAGTAGCTCAGATTGGCAAGCTGACTACGAAGATAGCCACCGTGCAGATGGTCTGATCTTATTAGGCTATGGTGACTACTTAGATTACCAGCCAAAGTTTAGAACCCTTATTGAACAAAATACTAAGTTCGTATGCTGGGGTGCCAGTGTTGATAACCGCCCAGACTTAACTGTGAGCTGTGATAATTATGGTGGCGGTAAACTTGCCGCAGAGCACCTGCTTGCAACAGGCAGAACCGATTGTGCGTTTATCGGTGATGCCTCTGATCACAGCCCTGAATTTTTTGCTCGGTACCAAGGTTTCAAAGATGCTTTTATGAATAAAGGTATCAAACTAAATGAACGAAAAATGGCTAATGCTATTTCTACAGAAGAGTCAGGCTATCATGCTACCCGCTCACTTATAGCAAATAATATTCGCTTTAACTCACTATTTGCTGCCAGCGACCTGATTGCCATTGGTGCTATTCGCGCTTTAAAAGAAGCAAAAATTAAAGTGCCTGATGATGTTCACGTGGTTGGCTTTGACAACATTTCAATCGCTAATTTCGTCAATCCTCCGTTGACCACAATTCAGCAAGATACAACCTTAGCAGGGCAAATGTTAGTTGATAACTTGCTTAAATTAATTCGCGGAGAACAAGTGAAGAGCACCCTACTCCCACCAAGATTGATCATTCGTGGCTCGAGTGTATAAGTTATTATGTAGCGATAACTCCTGTGTATTTACCCTAAATTGCAGCTTTTAAAAGCAATAAGCTAATAAAATTGCTTTTTTTTCGATTTACCCAAGACTATTACTTCGAAAAAGCAGATAATTGCACCTATTATGATGAAAACGCAGTGCAAAGCCGTTTACGGCTTTTGCATGCAACGCGCACAAAGGTGGAATTTTTTAATGGAAATTAAAGTTAATTTTCTCGACAACCTCAGACTTGAAGCCAAGTTTGATGACTTCTCTGTCATTGCAGACCAACCTATTCGCTACAAAGGCGATGGCTCAGCACCTAGCCCATTCGATTACTTCTTAGCGTCTTCTGCGTTGTGCGCGGCTTACTTTATTAAAGTGTATTGTAATTCACGTGATATCCCGACTGATGGTATTCGCGTTGCGCAAAATAACATTGTTGACCCTGAAGACCGCTATAACCAAATTTTTCAAATTCAGGTTGAATTACCAGAAAGCCTATCGGAGAAAGATCGCACGGGTATTTTACGCTCTGTTGAACGTTGTACAGTAAAACGCGTTATTCAAACTGGCCCTGAGTTTAAGATCGATACCGTTGAAAACATTGAAGCTGACGCGCAAGCGATGCTAATGGCAAAACCAGATGATGAAAACAATACCTTTATTTTAGGTAAAGATTTACCGCTTGAAGAAACCATCGCTAATATGACGGCTATCCTTGAAGAGTTAGGGATGAAAATCGAGATCTCTTCTTGGCGTAATATTGTGCCAAATGTATGGTCACTCCATATTCGTGATGCAGCGTCACCAATGTGTTTTACCAATGGTAAAGGTGCAACGAAAGAAAGCGCGCTATGTTCGGCTTTAGGTGAGTTTATTGAGCGCTTAAACTGTAACTTCTTCTATAACGACCAGTTCTTAGGCGAAGACATTGCTAATAGCGAGTTTGTTCATTACCCAAATGAAAAATGGTTTGCACTCACCGACGATGACTCACTCCCTGAGGGCATTTTAGATGACTACACCCGTGAAATTTATAATCCAGATGGTGAACTTTGTGGCTCACACTTAATCGATACCAACTCTGGTAATAAAGAGCGTGGTATTTGTTCGATTCCTTATGTACGCCAGTCAGACGGTGAAACGGTTTATTTCCCTTCAAACCTTATCGAAAACTTATTCTTAAGTAATGGGATGAGTGCAGGTAACAACTTTGCCGAGGCAAAAGTACAATGTTTATCTGAAATTTTCGAGCGTGCCGTTAAGCGCCAAATTATCGAGCAAGAAATTGTTTTACCTGACGTACCTGAGGCGGTATTAAACAAGTACCCAAGCATTGTAGCGGGTATCATAGGGCTTGAAGAACAAGGTTTTCCTGTTGTTGTAAAAGATGCCTCGCTAGGTGGTCAGTTCCCTGTGATGTGCGTAACACTCATGAATCCTAAAACAGGCGGTGTATTTGCCTCTTTTGGTGCGCACCCAAGTTTTGAAGTTGCATTAGAGCGCAGCTTAACTGAACTGTTGCAAGGCAGAAGCTTTGAAGGCTTAAACGATGTACCTAAGCCAACGTTTAATAGCATGGCGGTCTCTGAGCCTGAAAACTTTGTAGAGCACTTTATTGATTCAACTGGCGTGATTTCATGGCGCTTCTTCAGCGCTAAACACGATTATGATTTTGTTGAGTGGGATTTCTCAGGCAGCAATGAAGAAGAAACAGCTAGCTTATTCGGTATCTTAGAAAGCCTAGGCAAAGAAGCTTACATTGCTGAGTTCTCAGATCTTGGTACAGCGTGTCGCATTTTAGTGCCTGATTACTCAGAAGTGTACCCTGTAGAAGACTTAATCTGGGACAATACCAATAAAGCGCTAAACTTCCGCGAAGATATCTTAAATCTGCATCGCTTATCAGAAGATCAACTTGCTGATTTAGTTGAGCGTCTAGAACAAAGTGAGCTTGATAACTACACAGATATCATCACTTTAATCGGCATTGAGTTTGATGAAAACACAGTGTGGGGCCAATTAACAATCCTTGAGCTAAAACTACTTATTTACCTAGCACTTGGTGATTTAGAAGCAGCAATGGAGCTAGTTGAAGCCTTCTTACAATACAACGACAACACCATTGTTGAACGTGGCTTATTCTATCAAGCAATGCACGCCACATTAGAAGTAGCACTAAGCGATGACCTTGAAATTGAAGATTACATCCATAGCTTCACCCGTATGTTTGGTCAAGAAACGATGGATGCAGTTGTTGGCTCAATCAACGGCGATGTAATGTTCTATGGTTTAACAGAAACCAGCATGAAGCTTGAAGGCTTAGATAGGCATCAGCGTTTAATTGATAGTTATAAAAAGCTACACGCTGCCCGCGCTAAAAAAGCGGGGCTGTAAGTAAATATCAAAGCCGCACGTTTTCGTAACCTGCGGCTTTTCTGCTTTACTTAAAAACGTTACTTAACGAAAATGCACACCTGTAATGTCGTATTCAGCGATAAAGCGACCACCATAAGTATCCACAAACATAAACTCCATCTCTATTTTTTCTCGTCGGCCTTTATGTTCAAGCAATTCAATAATAAAGTATTTATTCGAATTAAGATCAAAAGAGCGGCCCTCTGTTTCTCGTGTAATGTTAAACTTTGTAGGATTACCGATACTATCAAAGTACTCAAACAGTACGTTTAAACCGCGCGCATAAATTCCCGAGTCTCGCTGTGAAGAATTAGGCCTTTGTTGAGCCAACAACCAGGTTTTATCTTTTTGATTTACTGCTTTAATAAACTCAGTCATTAATTGTTGGTGTTCAACCAAAGGCGGCATTTTTACTTCTTTAAGTGCTTGTGTGAGTTTATCACCCGCTATACCTGTTCTTGCTATGTAATTATCAAAACCAGCGTCTATCGACATATAAGTTAAATAATCAACAAGGCCATTATTGTAAACCTGTTCAAATGAACCATATTCTTCAGAAAGAATACGTTCAAGGCGATTATAAAAAGAAAAAGCATGCGCTGAGTCTAATTTTTTCAGTTTCGACGTATCTATCAATTGACCAAAAAGTAGTGCATTTAAGTCAATTACATTCGTTTTATCATCAAACGTAACGACTTCCTTAGCCCACTCTCTATCGGCTGTGGCAAGTTGCAAATAGTAACGTTGAAAAGGCGCACCATGCTCATCAGCGACGGTTATTTTATTTGTCGAAAAGTCATAAATTTTAGCGTTTTTTGTAGGGCCAGTTCTGATACTTACCTTAAAGCCTTTTGACAGTTCAGTAAATTTATCAGACTTCTCAATCACAACTCCCTGTGAAGCAAAAGCAGTCGTCGTAAAAAGTACTAAAAAGCTGGTAATGAATGTACTAACAGTTTTCATATAAATCCCTTTGAGGTTAAAATTAGGCTTACCTATTACAGGTTCAAACAGTTACCTTAAATGTATATTAAAATTGTAAGTAATTGAAGCCCAGTGTAAATGTTAGGGTTTAAGATTTATAACGGTTAAGGTTTATAACGATAATGCCCTGTTATTTTATAACTAAATAACATATCTTCGAGTACAGGCCCTGCACCTATGTTGTGCACAATCAGTGGCCTTTTTTTATCTCTTGATAGTTCATCAGTCACTATTCCAATATGAGGTAAGTTGCCAGGCAGCATCCAAGTGACAATATCTCCCCCCTTATAATTGCTCGCGTCTTCACTTATATTCAGACTATGCCCATGTCGTTTAAAGAAATGCTGTAAGTTAGGAACACGCCGGTGATCAATATTTGAATCAGGCTTTGTTAGACCCCATATCCTGTTTGATGGATATAAAGTAAAGTTATCACGCATGTCCTCATGAACGAGTACTTGTAAATCAGTTCCGAGTGCCCTATAACTGCGAATTATGACATCAGTACACACCAATAGTGGCAGGTACATCACCATTTGGATAAGCAATTCTTTTATAGCTTCCGTCATAAATAACGGAGTGATTTGTTCGCTCCTTAGCGGCTTGAACAAGTTGACTATAAAAGTCATCTGCTTTGACGTTAAATACAAGTAATGTAGATAATAATAATGCTGTTCTAATCATTTATTTAATCCCTTAAAAGTTCGAGCATAGTTAATTTGGGGTGTTCTTTAGCTAAATCAATAATAGACAGAGTAGTAATAATCAAGTTACCAAGAATATATAATGCCCTCCTTAGAGATTAACAATGTTAAAAAACAAAAGCCACGGCGAGTGCCGTGGCTTTTGTGTTACTGCGTTAGCAAAATTACTTTAACGCATCTTCAATAACTGGGTAGTGATCCCATACTTGTTTGTCGCTCACTGAGCGAAGTAACTTGATGTATTCAGCATGAGTCCAAGCAAGCGGTGTGGCTGAGTTTGTCCCCTCACCTAGCTGATAGCCTGCTTTATTGTTACCTACGCCATCCCAAACTTGTTCAGGTAACATCATCCCTTCATTAGCAAATGCTTCCATGCCTTTTACATAGGTGTCTTTAATAGCTTGTTGCTTTATCGCATCAAGGCTATTGCTTGCGTTTGCGGCGGCGATTTCATAGTGACCACGCTCACCTGTGAAAAACGGCCATACACGACCACGTTGACCAGGGGTGTTGTTACCACCTTCGGCATAGTTGTTGCCTGTCACTTCATCTTCACCGTAACCATCGTTACCATAGCGGCGGTAGCCTGGGAATGAACCTGAGCCATCAGCAAAATTAAAGGTGTAACGTACTTGCAGGTTATCAACTAAGGTTTCGTCATCGTACTCTGGTAGTGTTTTTACAATACTTGGCGCAAGTGCATCACGAACACCATAACGTACAAGCTCTAAGAAACCACCATCAAGGATTTGTTTTTTATCAAAGCCTTCACGACCATTATTAGCGTTAAGTGTAGTTGATGAGTTTGGATCTTTGTCTTGACCAATACGAATGAAATATTCGCCATCGCTATTTTCAGACTTAAGGTTACCTTGAGTCGTAAACATCGTGCTTTCAATTTCACTGTTGTAGGTTTTAGCCGTTGCTAGATAACGCTCTGCATTTTTAGTGTCACCTGCTTTTTTAGCAATATCAGCAGCCGTCACTAGGCCTGCAACAACCGCAGCGGTTGTTGATGGAGAAAAACCATTTTGTTCTTCCCAGCGCTCTTGTTGCGTTGCTGGCGGTGTGATTTGCGTGTCATTCCAAAGAATTTTCGCAAGGCCTCCATCAACCAAGAAATCAGCCGCTGGCTTTAACATTTTGCCATACCAATCTGTTAGCTCTTGATCGCTAAGTACGCCTGCTTGATGTAGTTTCCACGCTAACATAATTGGCATTGCTGTTTGGTCAAGCTGAACACCTACCCACTCAAGCTCACCATCAACATGCGTCTTTTGTAAAAACCAACCCGTGTCACCACCATTGCCTGGCGTGTTATCTGTTACTTGTACTTTTTCTAGATATTCAAATGCTGTTTTAGCGGTACGTGTGTCACCCATGGCCATAAATGCCATCGCAACTTGATAGAAATCACGTACCCAAACCGCTTTATAACCGGTAGAGCCTGTTTTAGCCGACACTGTTTCACCCCAAGGGTTAGACAGTGACGCAATTAAAGCACCAGCATGGGTTTTATCTTCTTGCGCTTTTAACACCATGGCGCTGGTATAAAGCAACTTACCATTATCTGCGGTGCTGTTAGTTAATGTGCTCAAAGGTTCAAGGCTTGTTAAGTAGTCTTGCCAACCAATTGCAGCACCCTCACCGTTATATGCAGCAAGCACTTTTTGGTAACCTTGGTTTAAACTTGCTTGACCTTCTTTTAAACTTGCAGCTTCAGAGTTACCAAAACTTAACGCTAAATCAAAAGTGGTGTTTTTTGATACTTCGCCAAGCTCTGCAAGTAAGCTTACATTGCCCGACTTATCACCGGTATTTTGGTAAGTCGTTGAGAGTGATTGTGTTGCTTTTAACTCTTTTAAGCCATCACTAACACCTGTAAAGCCAACGCTTGCTTGCTTAAATGGTTGAGCGGCTTGTAAAGATAAAAAGTTATCATCTTGCCAAGCAACTAGGCCCTTATCAGTGACTTTTGCGAAATCGTCTAAGCCGTTGTTATCGATGTAAGGATTCACATTAACGTAGGCTTTAACACCTTCAAGGTCGGTATTAAATACGCTACGAACAAACAAAGTTTGGCCGTTTGGATCTGTAAAGATATGTTTTTCTACGGTGAAACGACCTTGCTTATCTTTACTTACCACTTTGTAAGCAAGCGATAATGGGCGACCTGCGTCGTCTTTGAATAAATAATCAATGCTCACATCGAGATCATCGTTCTCTGTAACGGTAAAGTCTTTACCGACTACAACAAACTGCATATCTTTGATTTGCGCTTGGTGAATTAAACCAAACATGGTTTCTGTGATCATGCCTTTCGCGATTGAAAACCAAACTTTTGATACTTTGCCAGTAGCAGCTGCGTCGCTATAGTGGCCGTCTTGGTATTGCTCGTAAGAGGTACCAATACCCGTTTTACCTGAGTATGCCCAAAAAGGCTCCACACCCGGTGCACCTGGTGCAGACACCTGCTCAACTGCTGTATTAACTGATTGCTCTGAACTACAAGCTGTTAAACCTAACGCTAACAAGCTTGCCGTAATAAGATTAAATTTTTTCATTGTGTGTCCTTATTATTGTTGCTTAACGCGCAGTACAGCAATTGCTGCTAGTACGAATGACACTGCACCTAGCACTAACGCATAAATCGGTTGATTATCAAAAAAGTGGCGTAAAATTAGGCCTAATACGCTTGCCGCTAAAAGCTGCGGAATAACAATAAAGAAGTTAAAAATCCCCATGTACACACCCATTTTCTTACTTGGCACTGAGGTACTTAACATTGCGTACGGTAAAGATAGAATTGATGCCCAAGCGAAACCTACCCCAATCATCGGCCAGATAAGTAAACTTGGATCTTTGATAATAATAAAGCTGAGCAGCCCTAATGCACCTAGCACAAGATTGATAGCATGGGCCATTTTAAGCCCCACTTTTTTTACGATGATCGGGATACACATTGCAGCAATGGCAGCAAAACCATTGTAAGCGGCAAATAATACGCCAACCCAGTCCGCACCGTTATTGTAAGCAAGTGAGCTTGTGTCACTGCTGCCATAGTGGAAACTAGTTACCGCTGAGGTGGTATAAATCCACATTGCAAACAATGAGAACCAGCTAAAAAATTGCACCCAAGCCAATTGCTTCATTGCCTCAGGCATTGTGAATACATCATTCACAACTTGATAAAAGCCACCACTGGTTGCGTTTTTAGCTTTTAAAGCACCAGCAATAAATTGAATAACACCAAAGCTAATCAAACCACCAGCAAGCAAATAAAGCTCTTTTTCAAGAGAAAGACCCGTAACAATACCAAGCACTAAAAGACCAAGAACCGTAAAGATTACAGCGCCTTTATTAAAATTCACATTTTGTTGAACATCTTTTGAGTCATCGCTCTGCTCTTGTTCATGAAAGCTTTCAAGCTCTTGGGGTGAATATTCTTTGGTGGTAAATACCGTCCAAAAAACAGCAACGAGTAACACAACGGCACCAAAGTAAAACGAAAATTTCACAGAGTCAGGAATTTGCCCAGCAGGTGCCGTATTGGCAATATCGAACCAGTTAGTCATCATCCAGGGCAAAGCAGACGCGACAACCGCGCCAACACCAATGAAGAAGCTTTGCATTGCATAACCCGTTGCACGTTGTTTTTTTGGTAGGTTATCGCTCACAAGGGCACGGAAAGGCTCCATAGTCACGTTAATTGACGCATCCATGATCCATAACATACCCGCTGCAATCCAAAGGCTTGGTGAGTTAGGCATAATGAATAACGATAACGTCGTTAAAATAGCCCCATAGAAAAAGAACGGACGACGACGACCCAACTTATTCCATGTTTTATCGCTCCAATAACCAATAATTGGTTGCACGATAAGACCTGTCAGCGGTGCAGCAACCCAGAGGATTGGAATGTCGTCTACATTCGCACCTAGAGTTTGAAAAATACGGCTTACATTACCGTTTTGTAATGCAAAGCCAAATTGGATGCCAAGGAATCCAAAGCACATATTCCATATTTGCCAAAAGCTTAGTGTTGGTTTGTTATTGTTCATTGTCAGCCTTTAAGGTAAATACTGCACTGCTCAAGCCATTCAGTTGTAATTGAATTGACGCATTCGTTGTTGCCTCAGAAATCACAATGTCGGCATGATTTTCTAGGTTATCAGTAAACGTTAAATCACTGTGGTTAAGCTTAGGTAACAACGCTTGATTAAGAGTAAGCTCAACATTTTGTGGGTTTTCTGAAAAATTACTTACCACAAGCACCAGCTGTTGACCTAGCTTGCGCGTAAAGGCAATGACTTGCTCTGAGCCAGTTAATTTAATAGCGTGCATGTCACCGCCGACAATGGCAGGAAGCGTGTTTAAGGACATTAACTTAGTGTAGTAAGCGCGAAGGTCAGCTTGCTCTTTTGAAAGCGCACCGCCATCGAATTTACCATTATTCATCCATGCTTGATGTGCAGGTACACCCATATAATCGAAAATGCTGGTACGCGTTGGGTCGCCAAAACCACCATCTTCAGAACCATCTTCACCAACTGCCTGACCAAAATAGAGTAAGGTTGGCGAGCGCGACATTAAGGTAGACACCACCATAGCTGGCTTGCCTTTTTCACTGCTATCCGCGAAATCCGGGCTAGCAATGCGTTGCTCATCATGGTTTTCTAAAAAGTGCAGCATGTGCTCTTCAATATCAGCCACTTGGCTTTGAATATCGAAAATAGTATTCGCAGGTTGCTTACCTTGCATCACAGCTTTAACCGTGTCGTAAAAACCGACTTTGTCGTACAGATAATCCATCTTACCTTGCTGGATATAAGGACGGTAAAGCGTTGGGTTATAAACCTCGGCTAGAATAAAGGCATCGCTTTTTTGCATCTTGATCGATGAGTTTAAAAAGCTCCAAAACTCAACAGGCACCATCTCGGCCATATCATAACGGAAACCATCAACACCTTTATCTAACCAATAAAGCGCGATATCGCGGAATTTATACCAGCTATTTGGCAGGCCTTTATCTTGCCAAAATGCGTAGTGCGCACGGTAATCTTTATTAGCGTAATCAGCAGGTAGCGTCGGGAAATCATAACTACCATCTGGTTTCACACCGTAATTGATTTTAACTGTTTCGTACCAATCATTGATGTCAGGTTTAGCGGCACGTGCCCCATTGCCCGTCCATTTTGCTGGTGTTTCAGCAAACTGATTATCAGCAAGTGGATGCGGGTTACCACCTAAGACTTGATAGCTATCACTGATGGGAACTTGAAATGACTGCCCTGTTACGTAATAAAAATTATTATCGCGCGCATAAGTTTTTGTCGTGTCATCATCAGCGCCAAAATCTTTAATGCCTGCTGGTTTGGCAACCGATTCGTAGTTACGCGCTACGTGGTTTGGCACAATATCAATAACAACTTTCATACCGTGCTCATGAGTGCGATTGATTAGCTCTACAAACTCTTCTAAGCGACGCTCAGGGTTAATTGCTAAATCAGGATTAACATCGTAATAATCTTTCACCGCATACGGCGAGCCTGCACGCCCTTTTACAACATCAGGGTCATCTTGTGACAAACCGTATTCTGTATAGTCAGTTACTAAAGCATGACGCGGCACACCTGTATACCAAACATGCGTTGTACCTAGCTCTTTAATGCCTTGTAATGCTGCATCATTAAAATCAGCGAATTTGCCTACCCCATTTTCTTCTAATGTGCCCCAGGGTTTATTTGTGGTGTTTGTATTACCAAATAATCGAGTGAATACTTGATATACCACAGGCTTAGAGATAGCGGCTTGGCTAGATTCAGATTGCGTTTTTTGTGTGTTCTGCTCTGCTGGTGCATCGTTACCACAGGCAGTTAAACCTAGTACCGATGCCACGACTAACGCGGTTATTTTATATGTTGTCATCATTACTTCATTTTTCTGTAAATATCAGTTCATACTAATGTTAAGGGCTGCATACGGACAGTAAATGCATACGTATTCAGCCTATTAGTTGCAATTATTCAAGCTCGATTAAGCGTGCTTGCATAGCTTTTAAGCGGATTGGCGTAGCAAGATCAACGCCCTTTTCGCTGATTAAATCGCGCCCTTTATTATTGCCTTTCAGCACTTCTTGCATGTAGCTTAAATCCCAATCAATGGCTTGTTGGTTTTTGTTCAGAACAACCAATACAGTTTGGCCATTATGCTCTCTCACATAGCTGTAAACGCCTTGCTTTGGCGAAAAATGCATTAAACGACCTTCGCTTAGCGCTGGCTTTTCTTGGCGCAGCTTAAGCAGTTTTTTCATGCTAGCTAACATCTCTTGCTGATCAGCTGAAAGCCCCTTACCTGTGAAAGCATTTGCTTTTTGACCTTTAAAGCCACCAGGGAAGTCAATACGAATATCACCGTGATCATTACTTGGCGTGTTATCAAGCAAAAGCTCAGTGCCGTAATAAATTTGTGGAATACCGCGAGTCGTTAATAGCAGCGTCATGGCCAGTTTCGTTTTTGCTAAGTCTTGCCCAAGCTCAGTGTATACACGGCTCATGTCATGGTTATCAGCAAACACTAAAATGTTATCTGTCTCGGCATATAAAAAGTCATTCGCCAGCGATTGATATACTTTTACCCACCCAGTATTCCAGCTTTCTTCTTCGTTAAGTGCTTGGATCAACGCCTCTTGTAATGAAAAGTCCATCACACTTGGCAAATCAGAGGTATAACCATCTTGATTGACTTTGCCGCGCTGCCAATAAGAAGCAATTGCGGGGTTTGTTGTCCACTCTTCGCCAACAATATTAAAGCTTGGATACTCGGTCATAATCGCTTTAGTCCAATCGGCTAGAAACGCTTTATCTGAGTATGAGTAGGTATCAACACGAATGCCGCTTAAATTGGCGTATTCAATCCACCAGATGGCATTTTGAATCAAATACGTTGATAGTAACGGCTGGCGCTGGTTTAGATCAGGCATCGACTCAACAAACCAACCATCATTAAATTGACGTTTGTCGTATTGGCTCGCGTGAGGGTCTTGAATTGTTTGTCTAGCGTGAGTTGTGGCATTTTTACCGTTTTCAAACTTGCCATCAAAGTTAACCCAATCAGCTGTTGGCATATCAGTAATCCACTGATGCGATGAACCAAAGTGGTTAAGTACCATGTCCATCACTAAACCAATACCATGCTCTTTCGCTTTTGCTGATAAGGTTTTATAAAGCGCATTACTGCCCATACGCGGATCAACTTTGTAAAAGTCAGTAATAGCATAACCATGATACGAATAACTTGGCATGTCATTTTCAAGCACTGGCGTTAGCCAAAGTTGCGTTACACCTAAGTCCTCAAGATAATCTAGGCTGTTAATAATTCCTTGGATATCACCGCCATGACGGCCACCTTTAAAGCTTGGGTTTGCAGCCTCCTGCATACCAGAAACGCTGTCATTACTCGGATCACCATTTACAAAGCGATCAGGGTTGATTAAATAAAGCGTGTCTTTATTTGTAAAACCTTGTCGATTAGCACTTTGCTTATCACGGGCATTTAAAGGGTAAGTAAATCTAGTGCCATCTTCAGCTTTAAAAGTCAGTGTTCCCGCCTTTGCATTATCACTAATGGTTAAATCTAAAAACGCGTAGTTAGGGTTATTCGTTGTTGTAACCCCTTTAAACTCAATGCCTTTGTAAGGCACCATTTGCCAGGTTTTGTTAGCAATATTGTTATCGTAAAGCATGACTTGTAACGAGTTGTTTTGCATGCCCACCCACCAGTTTTCTGGTGACGCGGTAATTGCAAAACTTGCTGTCGAGTTAAAAAGTGTAAATGCGGTTGTAAGCGCTAAAAATGTCTGTGTTGTTTTCATAATTAATTTTGTACTTTTTCTAAAAATTGACTGTGGGTCGGCAGCTGCTCGACAGTGCTATTAATCAAGGTTTTTAAATTACTAAATAGCTCATTTAATTGCTCATCGGATAACGCATCAGTTAATGGATGGTGATCTTCTGCAATAAGCCCTTGCCCTATCATTACTTGCTGCCATGCAATTTCGGCAAATAATTCATCGTCTTCTCTTATGAGTTTGCCGCTGGTTTTAAATAGCTCAATTTTCTTTTTAAGACTGCTTGGAATATCCATGCCTTTACAAAAACGCCAAAACGCACTGTCTTCACGCTCAGTAAGCTTGTAATGAAGAATAATAAAGTCACGAATTCGCTCAAATTCTGTTTTGCTTTGTTGATTAAATTCATCCACAAGGCTTGGCTTAATACCTTGATGAGGAAAAAACTTAATTAAACGAATGGCTGCACTTTGAATTAAGTGAATACTGGTCGATTCTAATGGCTCTAAAAAACCACTCGATAAGCCAACCGATACCACATTTTTATGCCACTGTTTTAAACGGCGGCCTGTCTTAAATTTAATAACACGCGGCTCTGTTAGTGGTTTAGCCGGTAAGTTATTCAAAAGCTGTTGTTTTGCCGTTTCGTCTGATAAGAAACGAGAAGAGTACACAAGTCCGTTGCCTACACGATGCTGTAATGGAATTTGCCACTGCCAGCCTGACTCTCTTGCAATTGAACGCGTATAAGGAATTGCATCAGAAGCTGAATCACTTTGCACCGCAATCGCGCTATCACATGGTAACCAGTGTGACCAATCTTCAAAGCCAGTATTAAGGGTTTGTTCTATTAATAAAGCACGTAAACCTGTGCAATCAATAAATAAGTCGCCATCTATTTGCTCGCCATTTTTAAGTAGCAAAGAGCGAATATGCCCGCTTTGGTGACATTGATTAACCGATTCAATTTTGCCTTCAATACGTTTAACGCCCCGTGATTGCGCTAATTCTTTTAAGAATTCGCCATATCGAGTGGCATCAAAATGGTAAGCATAATGTAAGCCCGCTAACTGGGTGTTAGGAATGTGTTTAAGGTGGGCAAATTTATGTGCTTTGGCAGCTTGATAGTTAAGTGAAAAATCCCAAAAGTCAGGTGCATTATTAGCGTGATGTGCTTTTAACCAAAAATGATAAAACTCACAAAACGGAAAGTCTTTACCTATATCACCAAAGGCGTGCATGTAGCTGTGACCTTGGCTGCGCCAATTTTCAAACTCGATGCCTAGCTTAATCGTTGCACCAGTAGCCTTAATAAATTCTTTTTCAGAAATGCCTAGGGCACCATTTAGATGCAAGATGGGTGGAATGCTTGCTTCACCTACACCAACAGTACCAATTTCTGCTGACTCTACTAGCGTGATATCAAGCACTTTGCCCAGCACTTTATTGAGTAATGCAGCAGTTATCCACCCTGCTGTGCCACCACCGGCGATTACGACCTTGGTTATTTTTTTTGATTCCATAGTACACCTAACACCAATTTCAATTCATTGAGTGTAGCTCACTGATATAAAAAAGCCCTTGTAAAACAAATCACAAGGGCAATTTCTATCACTGTATTAGCTTATTACAGCTTGTAGCTGAAGCCTAACAAGAATGTACGACCGTAGTCTTGGTAGTCACGTACTTGAAGTGAGTTATCACCTTGTAGTGATGTGAACGGCTCTTCAGTGATGTTCTGAACTTGGAAAGTAACAGATAAACCGTCAAGACTCTCTACGCCACCTTCACTAAAGTCGTAACCAATTTGTGCATCCCAAATTGTTTCGCCTTTAATATCGACTTGTGTAGTTGCAAAGCCTAAACCGTATACATCACCTTTAAAGTCGCTACGCTTACGCATGCTAGTACGCGCTTGGAAACCGTTACGCTCAAAATAAACTGTTAAGCTATCGATTTGGTCAGATAGACCTGGTAGCTCATATTCATTACCGTTTTGGTCTGTAATATCTTGCTCAACACCTGTATGACTTGCGATTAAACCAAAGCCATCAAGTGA
Organism: Pseudoalteromonas sp. N1230-9; assembly: GCF_032716425.1. Taxonomy (NCBI): domain Bacteria; kingdom Pseudomonadati; phylum Pseudomonadota; class Gammaproteobacteria; order Alteromonadales; family Pseudoalteromonadaceae; genus Pseudoalteromonas; species Pseudoalteromonas sp. N1230-9. The sequence continues at coordinate 1,596,081 of NZ_CP090419.1, read as the reverse complement.
ATCACTAAACATAGTAAACGGTAGTGTTAACGAAAGCTCATAACCCCAAAGGTCACCAGAACCGCCATTTACTTTACCAGAGCCGGTACCCGTTGAAGTTGGTGGAATCTCACCTGTTGATGGATCAGCAACACCGCTCATATCAATTTCATAAGTACCATCAAAGATCCACTGCGTGATATCTTTATAGAAAAATGCAGCGGCAAAATAACCTTCTTCATGGAAGTAGTTTTCGTAGCTTAAGTCAAAGCCTGTTGCTTCTTTAGGCTCAAGCTCTGGGTTACCACCTGAGACACTCCAGTAGTTTCCATTTTCATCCGGTTGCTGGTTATATGATGCACTTATAGATGCATTCATTTCGTCTAGGCGGGCACGAGAAATCGTTTTCGCAGCGCCGAAACGTACAGTTTGCTCATCATCAATGGCAAATGATAAGTTCAAGCTTGGTAAGAAATGACTGTAGTCATGGCTAATATCTGTTGGTGTAACGACAACTAAGCCATCTACAGTATTGGCTGCAAAACCTTGAGAAGACTGCTCAGTTTTAACATAACGCACACCAATGTTACCTGTTACAGGGATTGAGCCAAGCTCAGCGTTAATATCAGCTTGAGCAAAGAATGCTGTTACTTCCTCTTGAACTGTCCATGATTGTGTCTTGTGCTTTGAGTCAGTTAAGCTTTCTTGAAGTAAGCTGTAGTAGCCATCATTCACTAAAGCATTAGTATCATAAGCAACCATATTGCCCATACCAATGAAGTCAAGGCTCGCCGTACCTAAGCGGTATTGCTCTGGGATTGATAACATACCAGGGTTTGAAAGTGAGAAGTCTTTTAACGTCATGAAGTAACCTTCAGACAGTTTGCTCTTCTCACGGTCACGATATGACACACCGAATGACACGCGGCTGATATATGCGTTATCAAGGACTTTGCTTGCAGCAAGCTTCAATGTGCTTAGTTCATCATTGATTTCTGGCGCATTGATAAAGCCATCTTGTGCGGTATTCTCGTATGCTGTACCGGTTAAACCATATTTATCATTCAGTGCAGCACTTGCCCCCCATGATAATGGACCACCTAGTTGAATTAAATCGTAATCACTGTAATCAAGGTTATGGCTGAATTGTGCCCCTGTGTTACCACCGTCAAATACATAACCAATATCATCTGCAATGCCATTTGCATCGCCACGACCTGTACCTGAGTAGCTTTCGATACTCCAAATTTGACGTTCAACTTCAGAGCGACTAGCGTCAAACTCGACTGACCAGTCATCACTGATATCGTACTTAGTGTTAAAACCAAATTGAGTTAGCTCAGCGTTACGCTCTTCGTAGTCATTACGCACTACAACGCGTTGACCTTGTGTAACAGCACTGGTGATAAAGCCTGAGTCTGCGTCAACAACAGCTGAACTAGGGTCGATTGAACCTTGACCCCATGCAAATGGAACTTCGATACCTCGTAGGATTTTTTCATCCGAAAAATCAACATACAATGCATCGAATGTCATATTTAGACGATCATTCGGTGCTGCTTCTAACACGAACATGGCTGTATCACGTTCAAGTGTAGATGAGCGAACAAACGGCTTAGCACCACCTAAGATAGAGTAGGTATTACCATCTTCGCCAGTAAATTCTGGGTAGCCCCATGAGTTCCAACGCTTCTCTTGGTTTGGAGAGCTCATCGTATTGTAAGCAAATGCAACACCGATGGTGTCATCCGCGAACTGATCAATATAAGAAACTGTGCCACGGAACCCTTTATCGTCGCCGTCTGGGTTTAATTTATCAAAGCCTGTTTGCTCATATTGACCGTTGAACATGATAACTTGTTCACCTTTACTTAAAGGTTTTACAGTTTGCATGTCAATTACGCCAGCAATACCCTCTGCTTCAATACCTGCACTCGGTGTTTTATATACAGTTACACCGCTCATGATTTCCGATGGGTAAAGGTCAAATTCAACGCCACGGTTGTCACCAATTGACACCTGTTCGCGACCGTTAAAGGTTGTAGCACTTTCGTTTTCGCTAAAACCACGCACACTTACACGGCTTGCACGTCCGTCTAGACGCTGTGCTGTTAAACCCGGAAGACGCGCGATTGATTCTGCGATTGATGAATCAGGTAACTTACCGATATCTTCTGCTGAGATTGACTCAACGACTTCAGGTGTGAAGCGTTTCGTATTAATAGATTCTACAACACTGCCACGAAAACCTTTTACTTCGATAACCTCAACGTTATCATTTTTTGATTTTTGGTCTTCTTCTGCGGCATACGCTACAAAACTATTTAAACCTGCGGCTGTAAGAGCCAGAGTTAATATACTTGGTTTGAACATAGACATAATGTTTTCCCATTACCCAAATTGTAATGCCAACGTGATGCAGTTATCTGTTTCAGAAAAGCTGTTATTCGCTGACTGATTTTGTTGTCGAGATGAATATTAACGCTCAGCTTATTTTCTTAACAAATTTATGCATACGTATTCAGACTAGTTCATGCAATTTAAATTTAACAAATAATTTACAGCAAAAATAGTTAAGCTACTGATTAATATTTATTTATTATCAAAGCTGGGTAAGAAAATGTGAATGAAACAAAATTGTCTTACTTTTAGCCCCCAAACTGGGGCCTGACTGTAAAAGCTAATACTTACTTGTGATCAAGATAGGTAGAAAAACGATTACTCTTGATTCAACACAGGGAATGTTAATTGGTCATACCAAAAAACTTGTTGCACCAACTTGTGACAAGCCAGCTATTTTATGCACCACAGTGGATTTTTAGTTGTATTTTTTAGGACAGTAAAAAATTGGTAAAGAATTTCGCATTAAAAATTAATTCAACACACTCGAATAGCATTAATAAGTTATGCTGAGTTAAAACGTTAATTTAACGTGCATACGTATGCAGAGTTTTTACAGCCTAACCCCCTTCACGTATGCTTTTGACATTCTGGTAATCCTTGTGAGGTTACCTCTCAGTTTACAGACACTGAATGTCACGATGGAGAAAAACATGACTCAAAAGCAGTGGTATAAAGGTGCGGTTATATACCAAGTTTACCCGCGCAGCTTCCAAGACACTAATGGCGATGGCATTGGCGATATCAAAGGTATCATTGATCGTATCGATTACATCAAGAGCCTTGGCGTGGATGCAATTTGGGTCTCACCTTTTTTTAAATCACCAATGAAAGATTTTGGTTACGACATCAGTGACTACCGTGACATAGACCCTATCTTTGGTAACCTCGATGACTTTGATGAGTTAATTGCACAAGCACACCAACGTGATATTAAGATTATTATTGATCAAGTATTAAGCCATACATCTGATCAACATCAATGGTTTCTTGATAGCCGTGAAGATAAGACTAACGACAAATCTGATTGGTATGTTTGGGCAGATGCAAAGCCTGATGGTACGCAACCAAATAACTGGTTATCAATCTTTGGCGGTCCTGCATGGCAGTGGGAGCCTCGCCGTGGCCAATATTACTTGCATAACTTTTTTGCTGAGCAGCCAGATCTAAACTTCCATAATCCTGAAGTACGTAAAGCGGTATTAGACAATGTTGAATTTTGGTTGAAAAAAGGCGTTGATGGCTTCCGCTTAGATGCTATTAACTTCTGTTATCACGACGCGCAATTACGTGATAACCCTGCTAAGCCCCCTGAAAAACGTCAAGGTCGTGGCTTTAGCGAAGACAACCCGTATGCGTTTCAGTATCACTATTACAACAACACGCAACCCGAAAACCTGAGCTTTATGCAAGACATTCGTGCCCTTTTGAATAAATACCCAGGTACTGTTGCATTAGGTGAGATCTCATCAGAAGACTCATTAGCGACGATGGCTGAATACACATCAGGTGGTGACAAGCTGCATATGGGCTATAGTTTTGAGCTACTAACCAATGACTACAGCGCAGAATATATTCGCACAACCGTCAACACGTTAGAGCAACGCATGACAGAAGGCTGGCCTTGTTGGGCATTTAGCAACCACGACGTAGAGCGTGTAGCTAGTCGCTGGAGTCAAGGTGAAAAAATTGAGCCACAGCAATGTAAAATGTTAACCGCCCTACTTGCTTCATTACGCGGTAGCGTATGTATGTATCAAGGTGAAGAGCTAGGTTTGGGTGAAGCCGAAGTCGCATTTGAAGATTTACAAGACCCATATGGCATTACATTCTGGCCAAACTTTAAAGGCCGTGACGGCTGTCGTACTCCTATGCCATGGGATGCAAGTGATGCAGATCAAGCAGGCTTTTCTACAGCCAAACCTTGGTTACCAGTGGGTGATGCTCACAAGATTGCAGCGGTAAATACGCAAGATCAAGATAAAGATTCAATTTTAAATGCCTATCGTGAGTTTATGGCATGGCGTAAAGATAAAAACGTACTGTTAGAAGGCGATATAGAATTTATAGATACGCAAGAGCCAGTGCTTGCTTTTTACAGAACGCTTAACGAGACTAAAATGCTTTGTGCATTCAACTTAGGTGCACAAAGTAGCGAACTGACAATCTCTGATACTGTATCTTTACAGCATACTGAGATCTCACATCACACAGCTGAATTAAACAATAATACAGTCACTCTGCCCGGGTTTGGTTGCTTTTATGCAACCCTGAATTAAAAATCAGTTGTTAAAGCCAAGCCCTGCAATTGCAGGGCTTTTTTATAATTGTAGCGCTATCAATGATTCATCGTTTTACTGTTAATGTAATCCGTTAAAGCAAATAACACTCCAGAGACCACAAATGTGACATGAATTATAACTTTCCACAGTAGTTCATCTGTGGAGTGATTATTCGAGCTAATAAACACCTTTAAGAGCTCAACAGCGGAGATGGCCACAATTGCACTAATCAATTTCATTTTCAGGCCTGAGAAACCTACTTTGCCCATCCACACAGGTCTGTCTTCATGGTTTTCTATATTCAACTTTGAGACAAAGTTTTCATAACCACTGAAGATGATAATAAGTAGCAACCCTGCTAATAAGGCAGTGTCTACTAAGGTTAAAATACCAACTAGCAACTCTTGATTTGATGCGGTAAACGTATTTAAGGCCATGCTGTACAAATATTTAAAGAACTTTAGTAGTAACAAAACAACAGCGACTAATAAGCCAATAAAGAACGGCGCTAATAACCAACGCGACCGAAAAATAAAACTCTCAACAACTTGCTCTACCTTGGTCGGCACTTTCTTTACTTTTGAATTTGTCACTTGCTCAGACATAACTAGATTCACTTTCCTTTTAAAATTAACGAGATAATACGTGTAACTACCGGCATATTTCCAGCATTGTAGATAAAAAAATTGGTCATTTTTTGCTTATCTTTACGATAAAAAAATTTCGTTATCTTTTTTAGAGATTTAGTTTATAAATTCACTCAAGCAAAGTGAGTTACACATTGCGCACCATTACTGTGTGATAAGCCAGTAATAATTAATTATGTTGATTAGGAATAATTAGATGAAAAAAGCATTGCTAGCACTGATTTTGGCGCCGGTATTAACTATGTCTGCATCAAATGCAATCGCTAACGAAGCACCTGAAGCATCAGCTGAAATGATCAAAGAATACACTGAAATGTGTTTAAACTGGGCTAAAGATGATGACATCAGCAATGACGAGCTTAAACCTTACGTTTTAAAGTGCGTGAATGATGAGCTTGAAGCTGAAGGCTACAAAAAAGTAAACGACGTACAAATCTAGCATTAAAAATTCAGATAAAAAAACCGGAGTTGACACAAAGAGGTGCACTCCGGTTTTTTATTTCGCTAATATTAATTCACTTAATTAAGCGAATTAATATAATAAGAAACGTTACTTTTTAGCTTTGCTGGCCGCTTTTTTCTTAGCGGGAGCTTTCTTTTTACTCTCTTCTACCCATTTGCCATTTTGGTAGTGGGCTGTCCAGCCTGTTGCTTTACCGTCGACTTCACTCATAACATACTGTTCTTTGTTTTTACGACTGTAACGTACTACAGCAAGGTTACCATCAGGGTCTTGCGTCGGTGCTTCAGCTAAATAATAAAACTTCTCTGAAATACGATCTTTAAAACGCTTAAGCTCTTCAACTTTTGGCGCTCGCGTTTCCCGTGATTTAGGAAAAGTATTTGCAGCTAAGAAAATACCGGATGCGCCGTCCCTTAGGACAAAATAAGCTTCTGACTTTTCACACTCAAGCTCAGGTAAATGAACCGGATCTTCTTTCGGTGGCGCGGCTTCGCCATTTTTAAGTAACTTACGCGTATTCTTACACTCTTCATTACTACAGCCGAAGTACTTACCAAAACGACCTGACTTTAACTGCATGTCTGAACCACATTTATCACATTCGATAATTGGGCCGTCGTAACCTTTAATTTTAAAGGTGCCTTGCTCAACAATATACCCCTTACACGCAGGGTTGTTACCACACACATGCAACTTGCGGGTTTCATCAATTAAGTATGAATCCATCGCCGTTTCACAAATAGGGCAACGCTTCATTTGCATTAATGTTTCTGTTTCAACATCTTCTACATCAGCAGCAATCGCTTCATCGCCTGGCACCAAATTCATGGTTGTTGTACAACGTTCTTTCGGTGGTAGGTTGTAACCTGTACAGCCCAAGAACACACCCGTTGATGCAGTACGAATACCCATCTTACGGCCACATGTTGGACAATCAATATCTGTTTCAACCATCTGGTTTTGGCGCATTCCGCCTTGCTCTTCATCTCCAGAGGCTATTTCTAACTGCTTAGAAAAGTCTGCGTAGAATTTATCAAGCACCTGTGTCCAAACACGTTCACCTTCAGCAATATCATCTAATCGACCTTCCATTTTAGCGGTGAAGTCGAAATTCATGAGATCTTCAAAGTTCTCTACTAAGCGGTCAGTAACAATCTCTCCCATTTTCTCAGCAAAGAAACGACGATTCTCAACACGTACGTAACCACGGTCTTGAATCGTTGAGATAATGGATGCATATGTCGACGGGCGACCAATACCACGCTTTTCAAGTTCTTTAACTAAACTAGCTTCGCTAAAGCGAGCTGGTGGTTTAGTGAAATGCTGTTTAGGATCAAGCTCAACAAGAGTGAGAACTTCACCCTCTTTCACCGCAGGTAATGATTGATCTTCTTCATTTTTCTTGCGCACAGCAGGCTGAACTTTTGTCCAACCGTCAAAGCGAAGTACACGACCTTTCGCTTTCAATTGATAATCACCAGCAGCCACTGTCAGAGTTGTTAAATCGTACTCTGCAGGCACCATTTGGCATGCCACAAATTGACGCCAGATTAACTCGTACAGCTTTTTAGCGTCTGCTTCAACACCATCTAAGTGTCCAGACAGCACCGTTACACTTGAAGGACGAATTGCTTCGTGCGCTTCTTGTGCATTGCCCTTTGAGCTATAGCTGATAGGTGCCTTTGGTAAGTATTTATCACCAAATTGCTCTGAAACGTAATCACGACACATTTCAACCGCATCTTTTGACAAGTTAGTTGAATCGGTACGCATATAGGTAATATGACCCGCTTCATACAGACGCTGTGCCAACATCATGGTTTTCTTAACACCATAACCTAAGCGGGTACTTGCAGCTTGTTGCATCGTTGAGGTAATAAACGGTGCGCTTGGTCTACTCTTACTTGGCTTTTCTTCAACACTGATAACTTTGTATTCAGCATTTTCAAGCTCATTAACCGCAGACATTGCCTGTGTTTCATTAACGGGCTTAAATGCTTTATCAGCGTGTTTGGTAACTTCTAATCGTAATGCTGATTCGGTATTTTTAACATCAGCATGAATATCCCAAAACTCTTCAGGTATGAAGGCTTTGATTTCACGCTCACGTTCAACCAGTAATCGAACTGCAACAGACTGTACGCGGCCGGCTGATAACCCTCGGGCTACTTTCGCCCAAAGTAGTGGCGAAACCATGAAACCAACAACACGGTCTAAGAAACGGCGAGCTTGTTGTGCATACACCATGTCAGTGTTCAGTTCACCCGGTGTTTCGAAAGCTTGTTGAATTGCATTCTTGGTAATTTCGTTAAAAACAACACGCTTATATTTTTCTGGCTCACCACCAATAATTTGCTCGAGGTGCCATGCAATAGCTTCCCCCTCTCTATCCAAATCGGTTGCGAGATAAACTTGATCAGCGTTCTCTGCCAGTTTTTTTAATTCTTGAACGACCTTTTCTTTACCTGGTAGCACTTCGTAGTGTGGTTCCCACCCTTTTTCAGGGTCGATTCCCATACGGGCAACCAAGTTTTTATAATCGCGTTGCTTTTTATAGGCAGCTTTGTCTTCGGGTGACATTTTGCGAACTTCAGCAGGTGTTTTTGTTGCTGCCGTTTTTGCTTTGCCTGAACCTGAAGTCGGTAGATCACGTACATGCCCAACACTGGACTTAACGATAAAATCATTACCTAAGTATTTATTAATTGTTTTAGCCTTTGCTGGAGACTCTACAATTACAAGTGATTTTCCCATAGCTGCCTATTTCTGACCAAGAATTTTAAAGTTTTTTGCTCCTATAAATGTATATCCATCACATTATCTAAATAAGTATGATTTATTAACATTAGAGCACGAATATTTATAGGTATATCTACAAACACCAATTGTTACAAGCTTTTAATCGAAACTTTTCGATATTGACTGAATAATTAAACAATTTTTGTTGCTATTTTAGACAAATTAGCATTTTGCGGTATTTTTATGGGGAATATATAGAACAGCAACAAAAATGCCAACCTTATGGCTGGCATTTTTTAAAAATTATCTTAAAACGAAAGATTATCTGTCATCAAAAATTGCAATTGATTTACTGACAGTTTTGCTTCCACCAAGCTGGTTTTCAAACTCAAACGTTATCGTTAGTACGCCATCTTGATCTTGGTTACCATCCGTTTCTCGCGCAATTCTGACATCCGAATACATAGTTGTATCGCGATTTGTGCTAGGAATCGACTCTTGGTGCTGAATAATAGAAAAGTCACCATTATTAGCAGAAATCGACACGCGTGTACCTGCAGGTAACGGATTACCAAATTCATCACTGTAATAAATACGAATATTAATACCAGCTAAACCAACATCGAGTGTTTCAGGGTCAGTTTCATCTGGGTCGTTCGCATCAAAGTCTGGATTTGGACGCGCAGCAACAGATAAATCAAGTTCTGCAACATCACACCACTGTGGTGCATCAGAGACCTCAAACTGACCAGCCAAAGAATTTGAACAGTCAGCAGGGACTAAAATTTCAAAAGGCGGTGACACAGCATCGTTTGATTTTAAAACAGCAAAACGTACGTACGGTTCATCACCTGACATGACAAGTTCGATTTGTCGGCGAACCTCTATTAACTCGCGCGTACACTGCCCTGCGTTAAATGCAGCTTCGCTACATAGTAAGCCATTGTATTTACCGTCAGCATCGTCATAAACACCATTGTTGTTAAGATCGCGCCATGTTTCGTTATGACCACCGCGCGAGTTTTTCTCTGAACATGGGTCTGAATCAGCGTCATAGTCTTCACGATTAGCATCGCTACAATTGGCCTTATCGAAGCTGTTGTTTTCATTATGGTCGTTGAAAGCTTCTGGTAAATCATATAAAGCGTAATATTCACCAATATCAAACAAACCATTACGACGAGTTACATCAGCTGTCGTTTCTTCATCCTCAAAGTTTTCTTGTCCTTTTGCAACAGCAAGAATACTTGTTCGGCCTCCGCGCACAACCCCTTCAGGATCATTTTTAGCACGCAATAAAGTACCTATACATGGTGCTGCATTACCAAAGTAAGGGTCACAGTTAATTTCGTTTGTTTTCGGGTTAAAACCCTCTCTCGTTGCAGAGTTGCCGTCGATTTCACCAATGCGATTGCCCCATTTATAATCATAAAAAGGTCTTTCACCTTGCGAGCGCCATGTAATTTCACACAAAGCATTATTAGTGCGACAAACAGCTTCACGATTTTGCGGACCGATAACACCTGATTCTGTTAATACTGTTGCTTCAACTCCGTCACTATTAAACTGATTAAATTGATCACCAAAATACACGGTTAATGGAATTGTTATACCATTATAGTTAAGTGCGTTAGGGTTAAATTCAGTCGGGCTAAGGTCAAAGCTATTTTGGTCAGTCACCCCTGAGTACAGTGCTAGTTGTGATGAAACAGCATTAATTTGCTCAGCCAGTGGAACTAAATGAAGCGTTCCATCTGGGCAAATTTCGTTGTTGGGCTCTGCGCTACAAAGTTCTACTTCATCAGTCCAACAAGATAAATCATCACCTTCTGGTAAAGCGGCAACATCCTCTTTTGATACAAAACATGCTTTAACAACAAGCGGCCCTGGCACAATACCCGATGTAACCGTAGTTTGTACTACACCATTATTATCAGTGTTAGCACTGCGCTGTGTAAGCTTAGCCAAGCCAACTGAATCAGTTAATTTAAAATCAATACGCTGTTGCGGTGAAACAATGCCATCAGCATCAAGTAGACGAAAACGCACGACTGATTGAGTTGGTAAACCGCCTTCACCTGGAGGAAGTGCAATAACTGGTTCTGATACATCAATAAATTGGATAGATTGAACAGCAGATACTTCAACAGGAATCGTCGTTGAGGCCGTAAAGTTTTTACCGCCTGTTTCAACAGTAATATTTACCACATCATCAATTGAACAACCATTTGCCCTATAAGTAGAACTGGCAATACCCCCTGATGATTTGACAGATGCGTCAATCGTTGAGTCGTTGCTCGCAACGCATGTAGAACTAAACTCTACATCTGTTGGTGTAGTGTATAAGTTTCCTTCTTCATCACGAAGAGTTACTTCTATAACAGTACTACCCCCTGCTTTTAACGGTATTACGTTACCATTGCCATCAAAATTTAAGCCGTTATCTACATCTAAAGTAAGATCAGCAATACCAACAGCAAAGTTGATATTTGCTGATTCATCCAAAGACGAAACTGAAATAGTTCCAGCGCCGCCGGTATTACCCGGTTGCAATTTAAGCAGTGCAATACCAAAGTTATCAGTTAATGCTCTGCCAGATGAAGGAAGAACGGAACCTAGATCAGTCGTTACATCGACAAGTGCGTTCGCAACGCCATCACCACTTTGCTCGTCTGTGACTGCAACGAATAAATCACCTAGCTCTGCAGAAGAAATAGAATTAGAGACAGTACAACCAGATGCTTGTGAAGTTGGGTCTAACCTAACATTGTTTCTATTTTCATCCCATGAAGAGTTACAGCCAGTTAGCAATGAAACCGAGACTGAATACTGAGCCAATTCAGTTGATGCATCATCACCATTTGAGACAAAAGTTGCCTCCATTGAAAAAGTATTACCATCTCCATCTGCGTATGTAGCAACAACTAAACCAGTACCTTTAAAATTTCCACTACTTAAAGTTACTGTTGCTTCACCATTGCTATCTGTACTCGCAGTGCCTAAAGCCGGTTCAATATCACCTGTATGAATAGTTGAAAAAGAAATTAATTGCTCTTCTAAAGGGGTTCCATTATCAAGTAAAGTTGCGGTAACAATTCCTTTATTATTTTTACTAACAGGGTTAGTTTCACTGAACTTTTCTCCATTGACATCACGGATTGATAAGCTCAAGGTTACGTTTTCTACAACCTCAGGCTCTACCGTTTCTGAACCATCTAAAGACCCACCGTCTTTTTCTAATGAACCACCACCGCCACAAGCGGCTAATAATGAGCTAAAAGCTATAATATTCAGCCATCGCAATAAAGGCATCGACTTCTCCCTAGTTAGCTATTTCTATGCTTAATTTGTTGTTTACCTAATATTAACCTAAAACCTGAACGAATATCATAGTTTTTTCATTCAATTCAGGACGAAATAATTTCAATATTTAGCGATTTTTTCTGTATAAAAATTTACATGCTGGTAGGCTATGGCAAAATTTATAAAAATATAGATTAGGTGTATGTCAAAAGTCCGTTCATTGAGTCTCACATCTCGCATCATGATTGGTATGGTGTTGGGTGTAGTAGTAGGTTTTATTTTTCAGGCAATTTTAGCGGGTGAAGACGATTTCCTTATCCCATTAGGGTTATTCTCTTTGCCTATTAAAGCATTTTTTGTCGATGGTATTTTTCACGTTGGTGGGCAAATATTCATTGCTAGTTTAAAGATGCTCGTTGTGCCTTTAGTATTTGTCTCACTTGTATGTGGTACATGTAGCTTAAGTGACCCTAAAAAGCTTGGCCGCTTAGGCGGAAAGTCAATCTTACTTTATTTATTTACCACTGCTATCGCTATTACCGTCGCAATTACACTCGCATTGATATTTAACCCAGGTGAAGGTATTAACTTACCATCTGATGCTAATTACAGTGCAAAAGAAGCGCCGACACTGGCTCAAGTGATCATCGGCATGTTCCCGACTAACCCTATTGATGCGATGGCCAGTGGCAATATGCTTCAAGTTATTGTATTTGCATTGTTATTTGGCATTGCAATGGCACTTAGTGGGAAAGCTGGAAAACGTGTCGCGAGCGTTTTTGAAGACTTAAATACCGTTATCTTAAAACTAGTGACTTTATTAATGAATATTGCACCGTACGGTGTTTTCTTCTTAATGGCGAAACTATTTACCACTATTGATTTGAAACTAATTAAAAGCCTCGCTCTTTACTTTAGTATTGTTGTGTTGGCCTTATTTATCCATGGCTTAGTTAACTACAGTATTCTTCTCAAAGTATTAACGGGCCTAAGCCCAGTAACCTTCTTGAAGAAAATGAAAAATGCATGTTTATTTGCCTTCAGTACCTCAAGTTCAAGTGCGACAATGCCTATCACTTTAGAGACGGCGAACAAAAAACTAGGTGCACATAACTCAGTTGCTTCTTTCACGGTTCCATTAGGTGCAACCATCAACATGGATGGTACCGCTATCATGCAAGGTGTTGCGACTGTGTTCATCTCTCAAGTTTTTGCAGTCGACTTATCTATTTCTGATTACTTAATGGTTATTCTAACGGCAACACTTGCGTCAGTGGGCACAGCAGGCGTACCAGGTGTTGGTTTGATTATGTTAGCCATGGTTTTAAACCAAGTTGGTCTTCCTGTTGAAGGAATTGCGATCATTATTGGTGTGGACCGTTTACTTGATATGACACGCACCGCGGTTAACGTGACAGGTGACTGTATGGTGACATGTGTTGTTGCAAAGTCTGAAGGGCAATTAGACGAAGATGTCTTTAACGACCCTGATGCGGCAAAAGACTTAGAAGATTATCATAAGTCTATAAACTAGATTCACCATTGAAAAACCCGCATATTAATGCGGGTTTTTTATCGCTTTCGTTAAGGGTTCATTCCTTTAAAACGGGAGACTAAATTAATTCCAGCCTTACTGATACTTGTACTCAAACCGATTGCCAGTTTATCGCTTAAGTTCTTTTTGATTTTGTATTTCACTTTGTAGATCTGACGATCACTCGCCTGACTTAAGAGGATATCATCACTGGTATCTATTCTATCAACAAGCCCTTTATCAAAGGCTTGAGTAGCAAACCAATGTTCGCCTGTTGCAACTGAATCTATATTAAGTGAAGGTCGTTGCTCGCTAACAAAAGCTTTGAATAAACCATGAGTTTGCTCTATTTCCTCTTTAAACTTTTCGCGCCCTTTATCTGTGTTTTCGCCAAATAATGTTAGTGTGCGCTTGTATTCACCCGCAGTAATTTGTTCGTATTCAACATCATTCTTTTTCAGTATTTTGTTAAAGTTAGGAATTTGAGCTATCACTCCAATAGAGCCAACAATAGCGAAAGGAGCTGCAACTATTTCATTCGCCACACATGCCATCATATAACCACCACTGGCAGCAACTTTATCAATGGCAATCGTTAGGTGAATTCCTGCATTACGAAGGCGTTGTAATTGTGAAGCAGCCAAACCATAACCATGAACAACCCCACCACCGCTTTCTAAGCGAACGAGTACTTTATCTTTTTCTTTATCAGCAATAGTAAGAATTGCTGTAATTTCTTCACGTAGACTGTCTACTTCATGGGCATCTACGCTACCATTGAAGTCGATGACATACAGACGAGCTTTTTTCTCATCACTTGAGGCTTTTTTGCTCTTAGCCTTTTGCTGTTTTAAATGCGCTTTGAGCTCTTTTTTTGAAAGGGTGTTCTCAATAAAGCTTTGTTTTAGATCCTCCAGCTGCTCACTTAAGTCATCTATTTGTATTTCGCCCTTTTTCGATTTTGGCTTTGCTGCTGCGCCAACCGCAATTGCGACAATGATTGCTATGGCAATAACAAAGGTGATGGTTTTGGCGAAAAACAGCCCATATTCGTATAAAAATTCCAAACAAATTCTCCACTTAATGTTAGTTCGCCACAATTTAACATGCTTTTTCATAAAAAAAAGCCACATGATGTGGCTTTTTACTTAATTGGTTAATTTAGTTTTTAGTCAGTGACTACATCAGTATTAGTGACTTGCAAATACTGACCACGGCTCGCTAAGAAAGTGGCTATTTGCAATTGCATTTCAGACGTTGCAGCTGCACTTTCCTGTGCAGTAGCGCCTGAATCAGGCGTAGCAACAGGCGTTAATACCGAACTGTGATGACCCTTAGTAAATTTCACAACATAGCTCATAGGCTCCGCTGTTGGCCCCTGAGATTGAGCCACTGTTGCTAAGCCCATCAAGTTAGCGAGCGGTAAACTGCCTGCGATAGGGTTAGAAGCTACCATAGGTGGAATAACCTGGTCAGGCTTATTGTTAGCGCCATCACCAACAACGACACTCATATATGTAGGCGTGCCAAGTGCCGCAACTGATGCTGCGTAATTAGTAGGATCACCACTATCAAGGGCTGTCTGTGCCGCAAAAGCAAATTGTGTTACTACCCCTTGAATATTTGCTAGTTTTGCTGTTTCACCCGCCATTGTTAATGAACCAATGTACTCTTTGTAACCACAACTAACATAAGCGGTTTGATCTGCTGCTAGCGTGCCACAGTTAGACACAGCTTCGTTTTGTAGGTACGAGCTAAATTCTGCAGACTCACTAATGCCAGCAGCAAGTAACACCGAGCCTTGAACGAATGGACCAAACGTTGCCGAATCAATTAGGAAGCTTGCAATACCGCCACCGCCACTGGCAAGTGCCACACTCTTAACATTGAAAAGTGGATCAACCTGAGGATCAAGAGGATTATTCGTCACTGCAACAAAAGCAGGCGCAACAACTGAACCTAGTGAATGTCCCACGAATGACACATCTTGAGTATTTAAATCAGTCGCACCAGAAAAGTTTAAACCTAAGCGTAAACCCAATAAATCAGCAACTGATTGACGTAAACTGTCTCGTGCTACAAGTAGAGACTGTAAATTCATGTAACTTAGCACTGAGCCCGTTGATGCGTTGAAGTCATCGACACCATCTCCATTTACATCAACACCACGCTCACCATGCATTGGGTGGTCGATAGCAGCCGTTGCAAAACCTTGGATAGAAAGTTGAGCAGTTATTGCTAACATATCTTCTTTCTTAGACGTAATACCGTGCTGAAGAATCACTACCGGCCAGCCACCTTCAGGCATTGCTAAAGCATCTAGACCGATTTGGCTTCGAACAAAGTTGATCACGGGTAAAATAGGCTTAGTAATTTGAACCGGTACATTCGCAATGCTTTGCGTTTTAGGGATTGTATTGTATTTGGTTAAGTGCTTAGTTTGGTCAAGGCCTAAGTCGCGTAACTTGCCACCACTAAGTGCCATACATAAAGCATCATTCTCACTAATTGGATCTGTTGGGAACGATGCACCTGCTGAAGAGGCGTAACCAAGTACCGCTACACCGCTGTCACACATACCTTGCCAGTATGTCGCAGCTAAATCACCTACCTCAGTGCCTGTTGGTGTTGCAAGGTACATAGGTAGCATTACACTGCCTTTTTGATACTGAACCCCAGCAAAAGCAGGTGACAAACCTGTTACCCCTTGTGACGCAAATACTTGTTCGACAGTAATTACCGGTTGCTCAGGAATTTGTACCGTCGGTCTTGGTAAAGCCGCTTGCGTTAAACTTGCTGCTAGTAATTGTTTGACTGTGCCAAGTACTTGACCTGCCGACTGCATGGTCATAGCCGCACTAAAAATGATTTCATCTTTAGAAATTGCACCACCTGATGTTACAGCGTTTTCATAACTATTGATGACCGCTTGTAACGATTTTTGTGCGTCTGTAATAAGGGTTGTTTCTTCACTAACCAACGCATAAGTAGATGATGGCTCAATTGAGCGACCTTCTGAGTCCATTAGTGAGGTTGTTAAAACATTGATATAACTACTACCTGCTTTAAACGGTTTCAATGGTATAACAGCAACAGCATCACCAGAGCCTTGAGTAATAAAATCGACACCAAATGTGAGCTCTGACACTAATTTACAGGCAATACCTGCAGGCACTTGTGCGCATGCTTCATCCGTTTGGCTGGCTCCCATGACGACTTCAAAAATACGCACTGCGCCTGGTGAGGCAGCAGATGTAGCATCTAAGCTAACACCCGCAGGAAAAGTAAGATCGATTTTAAACGGAGTTTGTGTAGACCAACCATCTAGTGCACCTAATGCTAACTGCGGATCGGCATAGGCAGCACGCTCTACGCTCACATTATTCTCATCAAGTTCACCAGGAATATTAAGCGTGCCATCAAGTGTGCCACTCATGAGTAAATCGTTGGGTACAGAGATAACACCATTAGCAGGATCAAACTTAACTGTCGCGGTTGGCACAATGGGGGGATTGTCATTTTTTACATCTTCTAATGTTTCTCCTCCACCGCAACCTGTAATGGCTGTTGCAACGGCCAGTGAAAGTAGCATTTTTTTCATAATATCGCTCCGCGAAAATCTTATTGTTATTGTGTGTTCATATTTAAAAGTAGCTAAAAAGATACCTTTAGTTAAGTTAATTTAATGTAATTAGGTTATTAATAAGACATTAGACCAGTTAAAGTTAACGTAAAGTTTTAATTTTCGCCACCTTAATTTGCAATAAATTCGATAACTTGGCTTTTTGCTATGGTAAAATACGAAAAAATTTAACCGATGGTACTTTTATGCACAATTACAAAGCCGCAGAAAACGCGCTAAAAGACAAAGTTATTTTAATTACTGGTGCTGGTGATGGCATTGGTCGCGTAGCAGCCTTAACCTATGCAAAACATGGTGCTACGATCATTTTACTTGGTAAAACAACCAGCAAACTAGAAGCTGTTTACGATGAAATAGTTAATGCAGGCGACCCTCAGCCAGCGATTGTTCCTATGGATCTTAAAGGTGCAACGAAACAAAACTATCGTGACCTTGCTGCGACAATCGAACAGAAATTCGGCAAACTTGATGGCTTAGTAAACAATGCAGGTATTTTAGGTTCGCTTGGCCCGCTTGAGCACTTCTGTGTGTCAACATTTGAAAACATCATGAAGGTTAATGTTACTGCACAGGCACTTATCACTAAGTACATGTTCCCTATTTTAAGAAAATCGCCTAGCGCATCGGTTATTTTTACCTCCTCAGGTGTAGGTCGCCAAGGTCGCGAGTTTTGGGGTGCGTATGCTATTTCAAAGTTTGCAGTAGAAGGCATGATGCAGACGTGGGCTTGTGAAGTAGAAAAAACAAACATTCGCATTAACTGCATCAACCCAGGTGCAACACGTACATCTATGCGTGCATCAGCCTATCCAGGAGAGGATAAAGATAAGTTAGCAACCCCTGAGGATCTTATGCCTACCTACCTTTACCTAATGAGTGATGATTCAAAAGATATCAATGGTCAA
The DNA here is from genome assembly GCF_032716425.1 of Pseudoalteromonas sp. N1230-9. Lineage (NCBI taxonomy): Bacteria > Pseudomonadati > Pseudomonadota > Gammaproteobacteria > Alteromonadales > Pseudoalteromonadaceae > Pseudoalteromonas > Pseudoalteromonas sp. N1230-9. The sequence goes on along the minus strand of NZ_CP090419.1, from coordinate 1,578,186 downwards.
TCTTTAGATGCGCAACAAAAATAAGTTCAGTGCTGTTGATGTATGATTTACCAATAAAAAACCTTACTCGCGAGTAAGGTTTTTTATTCGCGAGTATTTAACGACGCTTAGGCTGCTTAACGCGTTGATTATGCTTTTTAACCGCTTTACGTATTTGGTTTATCTTGGCTCGTTTTTCTTTACGCTTTTCAGGTATAACTGATAACTTTGTTTGCGTTTCACGACCCAATTGAACTGTTTTACGTAAATAGTTAACTGTATCCAGATCAAGCTCTGCCCAACCACCTTGAGGCAAGCGTTTATCAAGCTCTAACTTACCGTAACGAATACGAATAAGACGAGATACTTCCACATCTTGTGATTGCCACAAACGGCGAACTTCGCGGTTACGTCCCTCGGTTAAGGTCACATTGAACCAACGATTTATTCCTTCACCACCTAGTGGTTTAATATTTAAAAATTTTGCAGGTCCATCATCCAGTTCAACGCCTTTGGTTAAGTTACGTAAAGTCTCATTTGTTACTTCACCAAATACCCGTGCAGAATATTCTCGCTCAACTTCATAGCTTGGATGCATAAGGCGATTAGCAAGCTCACCATCATTGGTAAACAGCATTAATCCAGCGGTATTAATATCCAGTCGACCTACTGCAATCCAACGCTCACCGTCTACTTTAGGAAGACGATCGAACACAGTACGGCGACCTTCAGGATCTTTACGAGTACATAACTCGCCTTCAGGCTTGTTATACATAAGCACACGACAAATCCGATCAGCTTTATCTTCAACTTTTACTACGTGTCCGTCAACACGAATGACATCAGTTGCTTCAACACGATCTCCCAAACGGGCCACTTTGCCATTGACACTTACTCGATTTGCATCGATGTATTTTTCCATCTCACGACGTGAGCCCACGCCTGCACGGGCCAATACTTTTTGTAACTTTTCAGTTTCTACATTACTCATTCAGATAGTTCTCTCACAGAAGGATCGCTCAAAAGCTGGTTAATTTTACTTTCCTGTAGTTCAGGTAACGGTGGTAATTCATCTAAACCAGCTAATGAAAAATAGTCTAAGAAAGCGGATGTTGTAGCATACAAAGCCGGACGTCCTGGCACTTCTTTGTGGCCTACAACCCTTATCCACTCTCTTTCTAATAAGGTTTTAATAATCCCTGAGCCAACAGTAACACCTCGTACTTGTTCAATTTCACCACGCGTAATGGGCTGTCTGTAGGCAATAAGGGATAATGTTTCTAATAGTGCTCTTGAGTATTTAGGTGCGCGCTCTTGCCAAAGATTTGCAAGCCACGGAGCTAAGCTTGCGCAGGCTTGAAATCGATAACCACTGCCAACTTCAACTAATTTTATGCCGCGTGTTTGATAATGGATTTGAATATCTTCAATTGCATTATTAATGCGCGGCATAGAAACGCTTAAATCAGCCAATACTGTCTCTTTCAAATGACGTTTAGATAAAGGTTTACCTGCTACAAAAATCGCGGCTTCTATGATTTCGACTAACTGTTCATCACTAATACGTTTTGTGGCCATCGTTACTATAGGTCATTTAAATCACTAACGCTCTATTATGACAGAAGTCTTGCTAGGTTGGAAAAATTATTACAAAAAAAGCCAGTGTAATACACTGGCTACAAACAATGTTTATATTTGAGCTAAGTTACGAGCTCTTTTTAACCATGTCTAATGCGTCATCCTCAGCAACGTCACTACCATGCTCAGTGATGTAGTTGATGAATTCATTACGGCTTACGCGCTTATCTTTATCACTGTCCATGTAACCAAAATGGTTGGCAATATCGTCATCGTCGGCTTCTTCAATCGAAATATAACCATTTTTATCGTTATCTAACGATTTAAAATCATTTTCGATCGGGTCAAATTTAGCGATTTCAGCTTTAAACGCCGACTCAGAAACCTCACTATCCTCAGCAACCTTACCGGTATTAAGCTGCATATAAGCATTAAACTCAGTTGGACTGATTTGTTCATCCATGTTGGTATCGATATTTGAAAAATGCGCCCAAATTGCATCATCATCGGCCTCTGTTTTAGAAATGTAACCATCGTTATCATTATCTAAACTGCCAAAATCGCTGTCTATTTTTGCTAAAGAGTTGCTTGCAGAGCATGCTGATAGACTTAGAGCTGCTAAAATTGTTGATGCTAAAGTTAACTTGTTCATAAGACATTTCCTTGTAGTCGATTAGATTCACTTTGACTAATACAAGTTGGATGCCAAAACATCTTGCCAGCTAAAATCAAGCACTTAGAGAGCAATTAAGTTAAGGTTAAGCCTATGATTCAGCAAGCTTTTCATGGGGTACTGTAATTTTTTCATAAAAAAGCGCTCCAAGAGCGCTTTTTACAACTTATTTAATATAGCTATTAGATAGCTGCGTTTTGGTAACGCTTAACGAAATCTGTTACTGCTTCGCCATTACATTTTAAGGTATTTAAGTTACCAATCTTTTCACGTACAGGTGTTAAACCTTGTTTAAGTGCTGTAATACAAAGCTGAGTTTCTTTTTGCTGATTCTTAGCAAACACTTCAACTGACACTTTAGAAGCCGCCTTTTGTGATTGTGCTTTTTTAGCAATGTCACGAATGTCGACACCATTACACTCAATACTTTTAGAAAAGCGCGACATCGCAATACCATGCTTTGTCGCTTCTTTACGTGCAGCGGTAAACCCTTCGTTCGCACTCAGACTGCATAACTTCGATTCAATACGATTATCAGCTGAGAAATACTGTGGATTGCTTGCCAATGAGCCAAATGAGATACATGCAAGAGAAAGCATCACTAATTGTTTTTTCATGGTTTACCTTTTAAGTGTACATAATTTGAACGGTTAATTTGCGCGCATTATATAAACAAAAAAGAACAAATCAATTAAATATTTTATTTAATATTTTAATTAATATCGAGTTAACAATGCGTTTAACTAAACCTTCAATTGATCAACATTTAAACAGTGTATTTTTCTTTCTTTGCTCATGAATAGCACCACATTTGATGGTAGAATTACGTTACTTCCTTTAAAGAAAAATAAACTAAGGTGCATGATGAAGGTTATCTCGTTCAACATAAATGGACTTCGCGCTCGCTTACATCAACTACAAGCGGTGATAGATAAACATCAACCAGATATCATTGGCTTACAAGAAATCAAAGTTCATGATGAAGCTTTCCCACTCGAAGATGTGCAAAAAATGGGTTATCACGTTTATTTTCACGGTCAAAAAGCCCATTACGGCGTGGCAATGTTATGTAAACAAGAACCTAAATCGGTAGTGAAAGGCTTTGCAACTGATACTGACGAGTCACAACGTCGTATGATCAGCGTGACTGTAACCCAACAGAATGGCCGTGACTTAACTGTTATGAACGGTTACTTCCCACAGGGCGATAATATTGCTCACGAAATTAAATTCCCTTATAAACGTCAGTTCTATAAAGATTTAATGACCCACTTAGAAGTCAATCACACCCCTGAAGAAGATGTTATTGTAATGGGCGATATTAATATTTCACCAACTGATCTCGACATTGGTATTGGTGAGCCAAACCGTAAACGCTGGTTAAAAACAGGTAAGTGTTCTTTCCAACCAGAAGAGCGTGAATGGTTAAGTACATTATTAAACTGGGGCTTTAAAGATACCTTCCGTGAACTTTACCCTGAAAAAGTTGAACAATACTCGTGGTTTGATTACCGCTCAAAAGGTTTTGATGACAACCGAGGCCTACGTATCGATGTAATTTTAGCAACTCCAGCCCTTGCTGAGCGTTGTGTTGAGTCTGGTATCGATTACGAATTACGTGGTATCGAAAAACCTTCTGATCATGCGCCAATATGGTCAACATTTAACGCATGATAGACACTATGCAATGGCAGCTCCCGTTGTGGAGCTGTGTGGCTTTAATACTTTGGCTAAGTTTTGATAAACAAAGCGCATCGCAGTTATTGGCAACGCCAATAAGACAAGTGGGTGTGCTCGCCTGTGCTTTAGTACTTGCAGTACTGTGGCGCATTAAAGCGGGGATATTGCCAGGCCTTGAATTGCATATTTTAGGGGTTACTGCTGTGACCCTGATTTTAGGTTGGCGATTGGCCATTTTTGCAAGTGCCCTTGCAAGTTTACTGTTGGTATTAGTTGCTCAGTTGCCTATGGCTTTATTGCCGGTGCATTTATTGTTTACTGCTTTTTTACCAATTACGTTGAGCTATTTGTGTTTTGTGCTTTGTTATACCTACTTACCAAGACATTTTTTTATCTATATCTTTTTATGCGCGTTTTTAACCGCCGCTGTTATCGCCTGTATTAAAATACTTACCAGCGGTGTGTTTTATTACTTGCTTGGTGATTACAGTTTTATTGAGATTTCAGAAAACTACCTCATTCTATGCGCGATAATTTGGTTTCCTGAAGCAATGCTTAATGGTATGGCTATTACCTTAATGATCACCTATCGCCCTCACTGGGTTAAAACCTTTTATGATAAGGACTATTTAGACTCATGAGTCTTCACTATCACTGCCCGCTTTGCAAACTTGAGCTTACACTCACGGATAAAACATACCGTTGTGACAATAACCACAGCTTTGATATCGCCAAAGAGGGTTATGTCAATTTACTTCCCGTGCAAAATAAAAAGTCGAAACAACCGGGCGATAACCTTGAAATGGTGCAAGCGCGACGCGAGTTTTTAAATGCGGGGCATTATGGTTTTTTACAGCAAGCTTTAGCTGAACTCGTGGCATCACTGACACCAAATTCAGTGATTGATTTAGGCTGTGGTGAAGGCTTCTATACCCAAGCCATTGCAGCGCAATCGAGTGCCGAAGTGCATGGTGTTGATATTTCGAAACCTGCGGTAAAATACGCCGCTAAGCGGTATGAAAATGCGCATTTTAGTGTCGCGTCAATTAGCCAAGCCCCTTTTGCAGATGCGCAGGCTGATGTGCTTGTTAGTGTGTTTGCCCCTTTATTTGCACAAGAACTTGCCCGCCTTGCAAAACCTCATGCGAGCTTAATTGTTGCAAGCCCTGGCCCTTGGCACCTTAAAGAATTAAAAGCATTTATTTATGCTGATGTAAAACCGCATACAGAAATAGAACCACCAGCTGGCTTCAGCAAAGAATCGACAACATTATTAGAGCAACAGGTGCTGTTGTCTGTCGAAGAGATTAAACATCTAATTATGATGACACCGTTTGCCTGGAAGTTTCGCCCAGAGCATTGGCAGCAAATAGAGCAACAAGGCCCACAAAAAGTAACGTTATCGTTTTATGTGAGCCAGTTTATTCGCGATTAGAAATGTTCTTTTGTGAAGGCTTTATCCATTTTTTCGAACATATCTTTTAATAGTTGAGCTAAATCTGAATAGCGTGGTTTTTCAGTCGTTAATTGTGACTGATAACCATGTGCTTTCATTTTACTGTGCAGCTCGGTGTACCAACTTAGCATCGCTGGCTCTAATCGGGTTTCTGCACGGCGGCCTAGCCACAATAAACCTTGAAACGGTAGTGACAAAAAGAATAGCGCGATAGTAATTGCTTGCGGGAAATAATCACTACCTAAATAGTTAACTTGCATAAAAACAGTCAGCATAGCCAAAATTGGCATCACTGTAATTGCCAGATCTGTGGCTTTGATCACTCTAAATTCAGCAAACATGGGGGCGAGCTCTTGTCGCATTGGCCATTTTTTAGCGTATTGACGACCTGTTTGCACTTGTGACATGACACTCTTTTGCATCATCACTCCTAGGGTTTTCATCTTGTTTCACAACCGAGTGTAACACACTCCCGGATACAATCCCTGCAAAACCTGTCCTAGTTTTAATACCAAATTAATGTTAATCGGACTAACGTTTAAAGTCTAAATGAGATAAAATGTTATCGGCTTAAGTCAACCAGACTTTAGTATAATTACAGCCTAGCTTTGTTAAGTGTAGCAACAAAATACTTATTTACTATACTGGCAAAGAATTCTAATTATCAAGCCTTAATATACACTGACTGATATCGTACTTTTAGGACCTAGCTATGCCCAAGCCCCTTTGCTCACCACAACATGTTTTAGTACTGAACTGTGGTAGTTCAAGTTTAAAATTTGCCATTTTAGATGCCGCTACTTCTGACGAAGTTATTTCAGGTTTAGCTGAGCGCCTTGGCTCAGACACACCTTCAATTAAATATAAATATAATGGCGAAAAAAAGCTGATTGAACTTGCAAAAGGTCAAGCCCATGATGCAGCAATTGCAGAACTCGTGAAGCTTGTGAATGACTTGGGCCTTGCAGATAATTTAATTGCTGTCGGTCACCGAGTTGTGCACGGTGGTGAGCATTTCACTGAATCTGTTCTTATTGACGATGATGTACTTACAGCTATCGAAAAAACAGCTGCACTTGCACCACTTCATAACCCAGCTAACTTATTGGGCATTCGCACTGCGCAGCAAGCGTTCTCAACACTGCCGCAAATTGCTGTATTTGATACGGCGTTTCACCAAAGCATGCCAAATATTGCGTACTTATACGCCCTACCTTACTCGCTTTATAAAGAGCATGGCGTAAGACGTTATGGTTTCCATGGTACAAGCCATTATTATGTTGCTGGTGAAGCTGCGAAATTATTGGGTAAAGAGCGCGAGCAAACCAATGTGATCAGTGCGCATTTAGGTAATGGTTGTTCGGTATGTGCGATTAAAGATGGTAAGAGCGTTGATACCAGTATGGGCCTTACACCGCTTGAAGGCTTAGTGATGGGTACCCGCAGTGGTAGCATCGACCCGGGTTTATTTACCTTCTTAACTCAGCAACTTAATTATTCAGTGCAAGAAATTGATGACTTACTTAATAAGCAAAGTGGCCTGTTAGGTATTAGTGAATTATCAAATGACTGTCGCACTATCGAAGAAGCCGCTGTTGAAGGTCACCCGCAAGCAAACCTTGCTCTCGATATTTTCTGCTACCGCTTAGCAAAACAAATTGCTGCATTCTTAGTGCCTCTACAACGCCTTGATGCGCTTATTTTTACCGGTGGCATCGGTGAAAACTCAGATATCATTCGTAACAAAGTAATCACTCAATTAGGCTTTTTAGGTCTTGAGTGTGATGAAGCTGCAAACCTAGCGGCACGTTTTGGTAAAGAAGGCTTAATCTCAAAAGACCAAGCGCATGCTAAAGCGTTTGTGATCCCGACTAACGAAGAATGGGTTATTGCTAACGATGCAGCCCGTATTGCAAAGGAGGGTTAAGTAAATGGCACGTAGAATTATGTTGATCCCTATTTCGACTGGGGTTGGTTTAACATCTGTTTCTGTTGGTTTAGTGCGTGCGCTTGAGCAAAAAGCGCTTAAAGTTAACTTTTTCAAACCAATTGCGCAGCCGCGCTCTGGCGATACAGGCCCCGAGAAATCGACGCAAATTGTTACCCATGGCTCGCCAATTAATCCACCTACGCCATTCGATCTTGGCTATGCTGAACAAATGATTGGTGACGGTAAAGGCGACGACTTACTTGAAGAAATCGTAGAGCGCTTTGAAAACACCATCAAAGAAGACGAAATTGCTATTATCGAAGGTATGGTGCCAACACGTCGTCAGCCTTATGCAGGCCGTGTAAACCGTGAGATCGCGCAAACACTGGGTGCTGATATTGTTTTTGTTCTAACACCAAGTAACGATAGCAATGACCAAATTGAAGACCGTTTAGAAATTGCTGCTGGTAACTATGGCGGTGTTAATCACCCTCGTGTGTTAGGCTGTATTTTCAATAAAGTGAATGCACCTCTAGATGACGAAGGTCGTGCCCGTGCTGATCTTGTTGAGGCTCATGAGCCTGAACAACTTGAAAACGAATTAAACCGTTTAGCATCACTGCCAATTTTCAGAAAGCACCCATTTAAGTTATTAGGGTCAATCCCGTGGGATTTCGACCTCGTTGCACCGCGTGTCCGTGATTTATGTGAATACTTAAAGGCCGAAGTTATTAACGAAGGCGACATGGCTCACCGTCGTTTGCGCCGCGTGACTTTCTGTGCTCGTACTGTATCGAATATTTTAAGCCACTTTACCCCAGGAGCCTTGTTAGTAACTCCAGGAGATCGCTCTGATGTATTAGTTGCAGCTTGTTTATCTGCTATGAATGGTACAAAAATTGGGGCTATTTTATTAACTGGTGGCTTTAAGCCTGAAGATCGCATCATGAAATTATGCGAACAAGCGATGGACACCGGCCTGCCAATTCTTGCAACAAAAGAAGATACGTGGCGCACGTCTTTATTACTGCATAATTTCAATATGGAAGTACCCTGTGATGATGATCAACGTATCGATAAAGTAAAAGATCACAACGCCAGCCACATTGATTCAGACTGGTTAGATAGCCTTGCGCAAAGTGTTGGTCGTACTCGTAAAATGTCTCCGCCAGCGTTCCGTTATTTATTAACCGATAAAGCCCGTCAAGCGAATAAAACGGTTGTTTTACCTGAAGGTAATGAGCCGCGCACGATTAAAGCTGCGGCAATATGTGGTCAACGTGGTATTGCAAAAACAATTCTACTTGGTGACAAAGAAGAAATTTTACGTATTGCTGAGCAACAGGGTGTTGAGCTTAACGATAACGTAACTATTGTTGAGCCAGCTGATGTCATCAACGATTACGTTGCACCTATGGTCGAAATCCGTAAAAACAAAGGCTTAACTGAAGTGGTTGCCCAAGAACAACTGCTTGATAACGTTGTACTCGGCACCATGATGCTAGAACAAGGTAAAGTAGATGGCTTGGTGTCAGGTGCTGTTAACACCACAGCGAATACCATTCGCCCACCGCTACAGTTAATTAAAACAGCACCGGGCTCGTCGTTAGTATCATCAGTGTTCTTTATGCTGTTACCTGACCAAGTGCTGGTTTATGGTGACTGTGCTATCAACCCTGATCCAACGGCAGAACAATTAGCCGATATCGCTATTCAATCAGCAGATTCAGCGGCTGCGTTTGGTATTGAACCTCGCGTTGCAATGATCAGCTACAGTACGGGTACTTCGGGTTCAGGTGCGGATGTAGAAAAAGTGCGTGAAGCCACTAAACTTGCCCAGCAAAAACGCCCTGACTTAGTAATTGACGGCCCACTTCAATACGACGCCGCTATTATGGAAAACGTAGCAATTAAGAAAGCACCAGACAGCCCGGTTGCAGGTAAAGCAACGGTGTTTGTATTCCCTGATTTAAATACCGGTAATACAACCTATAAAGCCGTTCAACGGAGTGCCGATTTAATTAGTATTGGCCCAATGCTACAAGGTATGCGTAAGCCGGTGAATGACTTGAGCCGTGGTGCATTAGTAGACGATATCGTTTACACCATTGCCCTTACTGCGATTCAAGCTAAGCAAGTTGAGAGCATAGAAAACTAACCCTTCAAAAATTAGGCTAATTTATAAAATCTTTATAAATTAGCCTATTACCTTCTTTATACTGACCTATTCCCATATTTATCCACAGATTCTGTGGACAAGATTAATGAAAAACTAAATGGCGTGATCCCATGGTTTCTAATTGTATTTAATCTCTTGTTGATAGCTCGTATTTTTAAGTGATTTGGGTATACTATTAATTATCGGCTTCATAGATAGGATCACAGATGTCAAAGCAAACGCTGCAACTTCATAGTACAGAGCTCACAATTCATAGCCTTGATGTCGATGCCACTATCCCTCCTGCATTGCTCAAAGAAAGCATATTTTTTATTGCAAAGACCGCTGATGAATTATCTATCGTCTGCCCTAGCAGCTTTACTATTGATAGCCTAGATGCTGAAACCGACTGGCAAGCACTGGAAGTCATTGGCCCGCTGGGCTTTTCTCTAACAGGTATAATGGCTAATATTTCTGGTGTACTTGCTAAAGCATCTATCTCTATTTTCGCGCTTTCAACTTATGATACAGATTATGTTTTAGTTAAAAAGCACAGCATTGAAAAAGCAATTTCGGCACTGAAAAAAGATGGTTATCATGTGTTAGGAAATACTAAATAGTCTTATGAATAAAGAAGTAACCTATCAAAGTCAACGCTCCTTGCGTAAAAACCAAGTGATGGCTATAAAAAGCCCATTCACGGGCCGAGTTAAACCTATAAGCGAACACCCTGAGGCTTTTTTTAGATTTTCGACTCTTGGGCCAAGTATCAGCGTTGAATTAACCAGCCATAATATAGTTGCTCCTTTTGATGGCACCCTACTGCAAGTAAAAAATGCAGGAAAAGAATATATATTACAGGCAAAAAATGGGCTGAAAATATTAATCAATTTGCATTTTTCATCCTTGAGCGAACATATCAACCACACAAGAATTGCCAAGCTAAATGACAGCAAGATAAGCCAAGGCGAACGGCTCGCTTATTTCGATTTACGTGAGCTTTCATCACCTATGATTGCCACATTATGCGTCCTTAACAGCCAGCAGCTTGGTCCTTTATATTACTCTCTATCTCAGGTTAGTGCTGGGGTAGATACATTACTCACTGTGACAAAAAAGTAGATTTTATGACTATCATGTACGGTATCAGCAATTGCGATACAATTAAAAAAGCGAAAAAATTTTTATCTGATAACAATCAAGCGTTCACTTTCCATGACTACCGTAAAGACGGTATCACTGCTGAGCTTATTAATGAATTTGCACAGCACATTGATTGGCAAGATTTAGTAAATAAACGCGGTACAACATACCGTCAGTTATCTGATGAACAAAAACAAAATTTAGATAAAGAATCTGCATTAGCATTACTTGTGGAACAACCTGCGATGATCAAGCGGCCTGTACTAGTCCATAACGGCCAATACCACTTAGGTTTTAAAGCAGCTCAATACGATGAGATTTTTGCCTAATGACTCACCCTGTTATTGAACTTGCTCAAGCGCTTATCCAGCGTGAATCAGTGACGCCTGAAGATGCCGGTTGCCAAGCGTTAATGAACGAGCGCCTTGAAAAACTGGGCTTTAATATTGAGTCGCTGTTTTTCACTGACACATTAAATACTTGGGCACGTAAAGGTAAAGAGTCACCACACTTTTGTTTTGCAGGTCACACAGATGTTGTACCCACAGGCCCTGAAAAAAATTGGCAGCACCCGCCTTTTTCAGCGCTGGTAAAAGACGGTATACTACATGGTCGTGGTGCCGCCGATATGAAAGGCTCTTTAGCCGCTATGGTTATTGCCACTGAACGATTTGTGGCTAAGCACCCAGACCACAAAGGCTCGATTTCGTTTTTAATTACCTCTGATGAAGAAGGCCCATTTATCAACGGTACAACCCGTGTTATCGATACCCTTGAAGCACGTGGTGAAAAAATTGATATGTGCCTTGTTGGCGAGCCATCGTCACGAGATGAGCTGGGTGATGTGGTAAAAAATGGTCGTCGCGGTTCATTAACTGGCTTTTTAACCGTTAAAGGTGTGCAAGGCCATGTTGCTTACCCGCACCTAGCGCAAAACCCGATTCATTTAGCAGCTCCTGCGTTAACTGAGCTGAGTCAAACCGAGTGGGATCAGGGGAATGAGTTTTTCCCTGCAACGAGCTTTCAGGTTTCAAATATTAATGGCGGAACAGGTGCTGGTAATGTGATCCCTGGTGAGCTTGAAATTCAATTTAACTTCCGCTTTAGCACTGAAGTTACTCATCAGCAACTTCAGCAACGAGTGATTGATATTGTTGAAAAGCATAACCTTAATTACGAACTCAATTGGATAGTGAATGGACTACCGTTCTTAACCGATCACGGTCCACTGGTTGATGCAACAGTAAGCGCTATTAAACAGGTAACTGGGCGCAACACAGCGCTTGAAACCACAGGTGGTACTTCTGATGGCCGCTTTATTGCGCAAACGGGCGCCAAAGTCATTGAGCTTGGCCCGCGTAACGAAACGATTCATAAAGTAGATGAATGTGTCAGTACAGATGATTTAATTCAACTTGCAGATATCTACGAAGCGATTTTAGAGCAACTACTAACATGAACCAGGCTGAATTAGCACTTTGTGCAACAGGATCAAGTAGTTCACATTTAGTCGAGCTACAAAAACATCGTTTGCATGTTGATATTGTTGATGATTTTTTAGCGCTACAACAGGCAGCTAAAAAAGTAGGTATTGAACTTACGATTGCCTCAAGCTTTCGCGATTTTCAGCGTCAAAGTGCTATTTGGAATGCGAAATTTCAGGGTTTGCGTCCTGTTTATACTCTTGATCAAAAAGCCTTGGACTTACAGAGTCTTAGTGATACACAAAAGTGCCATGCAATCATGCTTTATTCAGCTCTACCTGGAGCAAGCAGACACCACTTTGGCACTGATCTCGATATTTACGACGCAAATGCGATTAATGATGACTACCAACTTCAGCTTACACCTGATGAATACGCGTGTGATGGCCCATTTGCTGAGCTTAACGACTGGCTTGATCAGAATCTCGAGCACTATGGTTTTTATCGCCCTTATCAAGAATATAAAGGAGGTGTTGCACCAGAACCTTGGCATATTAGTCACATTACACAATCCCAAGTGATGATGCAGTACTTATCCTTAAACACATTAAAAGACAGAATTACAAACAGCGAAATTACAGGTAAACATGCGGTGCTAGAAAACCTCAGCAGCCTGTATGAGCGCTTCGTAACAAATATTAACCAACCTAAACGTGTTTCTTAGTAAGTAAAAACACCAATACAGCGCCTAGAATAAGGGCGCTTGCTACCATTAATTGCAATGTAATTTGTTCGTTTAAAAAAACCATTCCTGCAACAATGGCAAGTACAGGCACAGTCAATTGCACAACAGCAGCTTGACTACTTTTTAGCTTTGGTAGGGCCAAATACCAAATACTATAACCCACACCAGATGCAAGGGCTCCAGACGCAACTGCAAGCGCTATACCGCTGAAAGAGATAGAGGGCCATTGAAAAAAAGCAGCAAAAATAAGCGCGGGTACAAAAATAAGGCTTCTTAAGAAGTTAAACGTTGTGGCTTGTAAAGGAGCGCGACATTGTTTACCGCGAATACTGTATACTCCCCATGCAACACCACTTAATGTCATAAGGATAGCAGGTAATAAAGAAGGGACCGCTGCTGAGGGTAACATTAAGTATATGAATCCAGCGAATGCAACAATTAAAGCAAACCACTGCAATAATGATAAGCGCTCTTTATTGAAAATACTGTAGCCTATCATCGTCAGCTGTACTGCCGAAAACAAAATAAGCGCCCCTGTTCCTGTATTAAGTTCAACATAAGCAACTGAAAAGCAAACGGCATAGATAAATAAGCTCATTGCACTTAAGTTATTTCCTTTATCGACAGGCTCGTCGCTTGTCACTCTTTTTACTTGCCAACTAAAAAGTAAGAGTAGCATGATGGCACCACTAAATAGCCTAATTGCTGTAAAGCTCCAAGGGTCAATGCCCCCGCTGTGTAATGCCATTCGACACAATAGTGAGTTTGCAGCAAAGGCACTAAGTGCTAAAAATGTATATAAGATAGTGGCAAACAAAATTCAGTTATCCTTATTATTTTTATCCGTATAACAGACCTGCTTTATCGTCTATAACTTACGATTTTTTACATAATTTATCATAAAAGGTTAAGGCGCATATGCTAATCTGATTACAGTGTTTAAAAGGAGTGCTCAGTGCGTCGATGTTTGTTTATAGGAGCTGTTAGCTTTTTATCAGGTTGCAGCACCATAGGTATTACTGATCTATTCCAAGATTATGCAACGCAGCTCAAGCCTGTACGACAAGCTGTGAGGCAAAATAATATTATTAATGCCAAGCAATTATTACCTAGTACGAGTTCATCGCACAGCAATTACTTACTGAATCAGTTAGAAAGTGCGCGACTGGATTTTTTAGCCCAACAAAATGAAACATCGAATGAAACATTCGAGACAATTTACAAACGCGTAGAAGATAAGCGTCAAGCAGCTAAATTACAAATTAGCGCAGGGTTAGAGCAAAGTAACTCACTTTTGACAAATGATACCGTTATAAGCTATCAGCCCGCAGCCTATGAGATGACTATGCTGCACAGCTATAAAGCGCTCAGCTATGTGTTTAATTCGCAATTGGAATCGGCACTTGTAGAAGTAAGACGAGCAAATAAAGTACAAGAGGACGCACTAAAAGAAAACCAAGCCATTGTTGATGAACAAGCAAAAAAAGCTGCGCAGGGTTATCCGAGTATGGATGCATTAATTGGTAATGTAAAAAATGGCTTTCAAAATGCCTTTACTTTCTACTTATCAGCAGTGCTTTATGAGGCAAATAAGCAATTTGATGATGCTTATATTGATTACAAAAAGGCATTAGAAATAAATCCCGATAATCAGTATCTTCAACAAGATGTTTTGCGACTCGCTAAACAACAAGGGTTTGCTCAAGAGTATGAGCGTTTCAGCCAACGATATGGTGAGCTAAGTGTTACGGATAAGAACCACGGACAGGTCGTTATTATTGCAGAGCAAGGCCTCATTGCCCAAAAACATGCTTTCAATTTAAGGCTGCCTATTTACACCTCCCGAGGGGATGCGCGATTTTATAGTTTAGCACTGCCTATTTATGCAGATACGCCCTTCTCGGTAACTGAAAACACAGTGCAACTAGAAAACAAAAGCTTGGAGCTGAAACCGATAGTTCGTCTTGAAGCGTTAGCAGCTAAAACACTTGAAGATCAAAGCGCTGGTCGTATATCACGTCAAGTATTACGACTAATTGCGAAAGAAAAAATGCGCGCTGAACTTGCAAGAAGTGGCGGAGATGTCGGCAATATTTTAGCAAATATTTACAACCTTGCCTCCGAGCAAGCTGATACTCGCAGTTGGTCAACTCTTCCAAGCCAACTAAGTATCGCACGAACACGTTTAGCTTCAGGTTCACATACTTTGAAAATCAAAGGGCATAACGACCTTGATTTTACTGTTAGTAAGCAAGGGTTAACCTTCGTCTTTCTAACGTCTATTAATAACTATTTAGACTCTCATGTAGTCCAACTCTAGGAGCAATGATGAAACACTTACTGCCACTTTTAATGATTTTGCTTGTTGCGGCATGCTCCTCACGCCCAACCACATCTGGTATCGGTGTTGAGCAAACAGGCCAACAGTATAATCAGCAATTAATCGTCGATAACCCTGAATTAGGAAAGAAACTTGCTATAACAGACGTTAAAACCAGACAAACAAATGGCCTAACTGATGTTGTGGTAACACTGGCTAGTCAGTACAAAAAGTCACAATATCTACAATACCAATTTACTTGGTACGACGCTGATGGGTTTATAATTAAAGGTAACCACTCGCCATGGCAAGCCATAAAACTATTTGGTTTTGCTAAAACACAATTACCGGGCTTAGCCCCGACAGCAAATGCTGTCACCTTCTCGCTTGCCGTGCGTGAAGTGTCAACAGAAGCACAAGAATTTGAAGATTAAGGATACTACTATGAAATTAATTTCAGTTAAGTCGGCTGCAGCCGTTGCAATAACAAGCGCTTTGTTGCTTTCTGGTTGCGCTAATAAAGCGGTCGTTAGCTATGGCGACGCACAAGCGGTTGAAACAGTTGATGTCAATTTTGGTTCAACAGACTTACAAAAAGTGGCGAGCCAAATGACTGATTCATTGCTTGCCTCGCCTGTGGTTGGCACGCTTACAGCAAATAGCCGCCCTATCGTCTTTGTTGAACGTATTAAAAACAAAACCAGTGAACATATTGATACAGAATCCATTACCGATTCCATCTCTACACAATTACTACGCAGTGGTAAATTCCGTTTTGTTGATATGACCCGCGTTGAAGCTGTTCGTGAACAACTCAACTTCCAGAACGTTGACCCATTAGTCAACCCAAATACTGCAATCGCGTTTGGCCAGCAAGTGGGCGCACAATACATGCTATATGGCAACCTATCGAGCATCGTGAAGTCAAATGCAGATAAGTCTGATGTTTATTACAAATTCACAATGCGCTTAATGGATTTAAAAAGCGGTTTAGTTGAATGGGCAGATGAAACTGAAATTCGTAAAACCCGAGAGAAATCGACTTTTGGCTGGTAGCCAGGAGGACATATGAAATACCTTATTAGTTTATTAACTGCGTGCTTATTACTAAGCGCGCCAAGTTACGCCGACTATCAACGCAACAAAGCGGTTCCTGTGCAGCAAGTGTTATTTGGTTCTGTTCAGTCAGTGCGTAATATCACCGAGCAAGAGCTAGTGAATGATAAAACCAATGGCTGGAAAACATTTGGCGGAGCACTTATCGGTGGTGTGGTCGGCAATCAATTTGGCGGCGGTAGTGGCCGTACAGTCGCGACTATTTTGGGCTCAATGATTGGTGGCTCTATCGCTCACAATCAACAGCAATCGAGTCGTTATGTTCAATACCAACTGGTTGAATTGATGATCCAAGTAGAAAATGGTGAACAATTTATGGTTGTACAAGATAAAGACAGCAGAATGCTCTTTAATCAAGGAGATAAGGTCCGCTTAGTCTACCTATCTGACAATACGGTGCGTGTTGATAAAGCATATTGATTGGTAAAGAAATCAAAAAGCGAGCCGAAGCTCGCTTTTTTAACTTTGCCTGTAGTCTGCAAAAAAACGCTGCATTTTACTCATTGCTTGTGTTAAATCATCTTTGTTAGGTAAAAACACCAATCTAAAATGATCAGGATCTGGCCAATTAAAAGCGCGGCCATGCACTAATAAGATTTTCTCAGCTTTGAGTAAATCTAAAATCATGCGTTCATCGTTTTTGATATTAAAGTGTGCCGTATCCACTTTCGCGAATGCATAGAGCGCCCCTTTTGGCTTTTTACAGCTAATACCATCAATAGCATTTAAACCACGCCATGCTATATCACGTTGCACATATAATCGTCCACCTGGGTTAATCAGGTTATCAATTGATTGTACCCCACCTAAGGCTTGTTGAATTGCATATTGTGCAGGCACATTGGCACATAAGCGCATAGATGCCAACATATCAAGACCACGGCTCAAATCTTCCATCATACTGGTGCGGCCGCTTAATACCATCCAACCCATCCGAAGCCCCGCAGCACGGTATGTTTTAGCCAAACCATTAAATGTAATGATGGGAACATCATCACACAGCGCTCCAATAGAGCTATGGGTAACATCATCGTACAAAATTTTCTCGTAAATTTCGTCGCTCAATAACAGCAGCTTATATTCACGAGCGATATTGATAAGCTCCAGTAAAAGATCGTCGCTGTATACGGCCCCTGTTGGGTTATTTGGATTAATTAACACCAATGCCTTTGTTTTTGACGTAATCTTACTTTTTATATCCGCAATATCAGGAAACCAATCTTGCTCTTCATCACAAAGATAATGCACGGGGTTGCCCCCTGCTAACTTAACTGATGCCGTCCATAGCGGATAATCCGGTGCCGGAATAAGCACTTCGTCGTCATTATCAAGTAATGCTTGCGTGGTCATTTGAATCAATTCGCTGACCCCATTGCCGATATAAATATTATCGACATCAAGATTAAACAAACCGCGTTGTTGATAGTGTTGATAAACAGCCACACGGGCTGAGTAGAGGCCTTTAGAGTCACAGTAGCCTTGGGCTGAATACAAATTACGGATGATGTCTTTATGCATATCCTCAGGCATATCAAAGCCGAAGGCAGCAGGGTTGCCAATGTTAAGCTTTAATACTTTTTGCCCTTCTTCTTCCATTTTTCGAGCTTGTGCAAGCACAGGCCCACGTATGTCATAACAGACACCGTTTAGTTTGTGACTCTTTTTTATTTGTGACATGGTTACCTCTACTAATTAATCTTTAGACTAACCTAGTAAAGGGCAACCATGCTAGTGGATTTTTGAGGTTATAACTGAAATAAATTCAAGTTTTTAGCGAGCAGCAAACCAAGCTTGTAATTTTTCTTGTGAGCCTTCAACTTGCGCTTGTAAGTTTTGTGAATTTGCTTTTGCTTTGCTCACTTGCCCCTCATTGAGATCATGCTCTATTTCACGGGCAAGTTCTGATAAACTCATAGCGCCAAATTGAGCAGCATTAGATTTTAAGCTATGTGCATGACGTGCCGCTGATTCGTTATCAACATCAATACAAGCGAGTGCCTCATTGCTCAGCCTCTGAAACTCACTGCAGCAAAAGGTCAAGGTGTCGGCAAATTGATCACCTAAAAGCGATTCCATACCTTCAAGTGCACTTTCGTCTATTGTGATCGTCGTCATCTTTTTCCCTTAATTAAAAACATAATCCTCTCTAGTCGCAACTTTAGTTGCTTACATCAAAAAAGCAAACTACTTCTTACTGATGTATACTAGGCAAAAATTAGTAATTTACCTAAGTTTATATGGCTAGAGAACTCTGCCCACATTGTGGCTTTTCGATAAGAACATGTCTATGCGATGCGATAAACATAATTAATAATAAACTAAAAATCATTATATTACGTCATCCAAGTGAAGAAAAAGTCACTAAAAACACAGCGAGACTTTTGCTACTAGGGCTAAATAACTGTGAAATTATCCAAGGTGAGTCTGAGAATGATTTCTCTATACTGGCCAGTCTCCCTAAAACAACAACAGCCGTTTTATACCCAAGTGATGACTCTTTAAAGCTTGATGATTCAAGTCAAGCAATGCACGACTTTAAAAGCTCATTGACTCATTTAATCGTGATTGACGGGACATGGAAAAAAGCATTTAAAATATTAAAACTCACCCCAACCCTAGAGACATTTAAAGCTGTCAGCTTCAACCGCTTACCTGCTAATAAGTACACAATCCGTAAGGCACCTCGCGCTGATAGCTTATCAACTTTAGAAGCCGTAGCACATAGCTTGGCTTTAATTGAAAACTGTGATGTATCACCTTTATATCAACTACTTAACACACTTTTAGATAAACAAACTCAACATATGCCAGAACATGTAAAGGCACGTTACTTGTAATGCGAGTGTCTAAACGATTGAGTGCGGGCTTTTCCCGTCATGGCCCTAATTATCGATTTGATGATCAAGTCGACTTTGATGAAATTCGTGATACATTTGGTTTTCGAACCATGGTTGTGGGTAACTGGGTTAATAAACAAGAGCGATTGTTAGCAGCTAACCTCATCTATGACGCACTTGCAGACCTTGCGCAAATTCTGCAATTACCGCCAGAAGCGATTGGACTGCGCAAAAAACTAAATTTTGCATTTGGTCATGGTGGTCAAAAAGGCGTACAAGCTCACTATAATGCTCATAGTCAAACTCTCGCTCTTGCTAAAAATGCAGGTGGTGGAGCACTTGCTCATGAGTGGTTTCATGCATTTGACCACCATATTTGTCAGCACATGTTTCCACAACGGCAAAGCATGCAGTTTTGCTCTGCTCTATGGTTGAAACAAACACCAGACTTATCTCATCAGTTAAATCGCTACTTAGATCAATTTTTCCATCATATTTTTTTAGATATTGATGGAAAAAATCCAAATGACTATGTAAACCAATCCATTAAGTTTGATAAAGCGATGCAGCAAATGTATATGAGCATGCCTGAAGAGCTAGCAGCACGTTGTTTTGAAAAATGTATTTCAACACATACAAGGATAACTAACACCTTCTTAGTCAGTGGCTTGAATGATAGTGGTTTAATATACCCAAGTGATACGCATACATTACAATGTACTGAGATGATGCAGTTGTACTTTAATCAACTAGGTGCGCTTTTACATCGAGGCTGATATCGATTGATTTGAAATTTTGGATCCAACTCACATAGTCATCTGCAGACATTGGCTTTGCAAAATAATATCCCTGACCAACTTGGCAGCCATAACTTTTTAAAATAGCCAAACTCTGTTCATCCTCAATCCCTTCAGCAACCACCTCCGCACCAAGTGTCGTAGCAATATCGCACGTTGCTTTACAGATACTTTTATCGTTATTAGAAAACTGCAAATTAAGTACAAACTGCTTATCTATTTTCACTTCATCAAAGCCTAGTTGGCTTAAATATGCCAAAGAAGAATAACCAGTACCAAAATCATCAATAGCCAATTTAACACCGATGAGTCTGTAGTCATTAAGTAATACTTTAATTTTTTTACTTTCTTCCAAAGTGGCAGATTCAGTCAGCTCGAGCATCACACTGCTTGGCTCAACACCTTGCTCATTCAACTTAGTGATAAATAACACTGGTAAATCTTTATTGAGCAGGTCCTTCGCTGATATATTAATAGAGATAACATGATTTGGGATGTGCTTAGTAAATATTGCTTGCCATTCAATTCCCCGTGTTACCACCCACTCAGTTAACTGATTAATAACCCCAGATGATTCAGCAATAGGAATAAACACTTCTGGACTAATCGCTCCTAAAGCGGGATGCTGCCAACGCAGTAACGCTTCACAACCGACAACATTCCCCGTTTTTAAGCAAACTTGTGGTTGAAAATGCAGTGCAAGTTGGTCTTCCTCAATAGCACTCTTTAATGACGCTGCAATGAGCAAACGCTGCTCAGACAAACGCGCACTCTCTAAGTCGAACATTCGCCAACGTTCTCCTTGCACCTGCTTTTTACTCATAGCTTGAATAGCACATTGCAGGATTTGTTTGGCGGTATTGCCATGCATTGGATAGTACGCAACACCAATATCAACCGAATCAACTAACTTAATATTATTATGCGAAATCCCCTCTTCAAACACCCCATGTATAACACAAGCAAACTGTTCAATATGGCTGAGCTCAAGCTCCCCTAAAATGACACACGCGAAAATGCTGTCATCGACCCGCGCAATCCACACACCTTCTTCCGAGCGCGTTTCTAATTTTAGGGCATTAATTGACTGAAGCTGTTGAGTGAGGGCATTAAGCGTCGTATTTATACACTGATTAGCATGGTCGTAACCAAATGTTGCTCGTGCATTGGTTAACACATGTGGTCTAAACAACATGATTGCAAAATGCTGCTTTTGTGAGACTTTTTTAACCATTTCATCGAGTAACAGTTGCTTGTTAGGTAATTGAGTATCAGCATCATGGGTGAGACTATAGTTAAATGACGCTATGCGATGTCTGTCTTTAAGCAATAAAACCGTACAAATTGACAGTGAACTGATCAACAACACAACATCTTGTATCATATGTTTTCCAACACCAAAGCCATTCCAAATAAGTAAGCTCACAACCTGACAAGAAAGTATTATCAGCATAGATTGACGTAGCAAGCTTAGATGACTTTTCTGCTTGTGTAATATAACTGCCGTCGCAACCGACAACACAATAAAGCAGCTACAGCTGACAATATAAACCCAGCTTAAATTAAATGCAGGTAAAAATGATGTCATCAATGCAATAGCAAAAAACATAGCTATTGCCACTAACCATGTTTGATTCAGACCATTGCGGCTGTTTTTTATACTCAAAAATTCGTATAAAAAATAACTTACAAGGCCAAGGGAAAACTCATGAAAAGGCCACTTGGCAGACCAATCAAGACCTGCGACAAGATAGCCGCTTAAGCCGTTATCAATTAAAAAACTAATACTAACTAAAGTAAAATACATCCCTAGAAATAAGTACTTCACCCGTTTAGATACAACATAGTAGACAAGGCAAACAAAAATACTAATAAGTAGTACACCAATAATTGCACCGTAACTCAGTATTGTTTTATGTAAGTTAATTTCAAACCGTTCGGAATTTACGACCCCTAATTGTAAGTTCATGTCCCTATCGTGTTGAAAGTTTACCAATGCCCAACGGTTTTCAGGCCTATGCTCAATAAGCCAGTGAGGCCTTATATTGGATAAACTTGGTAAGGGTATTAACCGCGCATCATTTTTCGCTGTTGAGGCACTGTCTAAAATATAAAACTTCTTCCACATTAAATTAGGTTCAGCTAGATACGCGACATAAGTTTGCGCATGTGGTAGTTGATGTAAATCGATAACCATCCAATATGATTGGTTGGCTTTAATACGAAAAGTATCGGTATTGTTCGCGGGTAATTTTCTTTGTGTAATCAGTTTTTCATCAAGTTTATCTGCCAAAACACTCAGTGGCTGATTTGACTGAAACAACCACACAGGCAGTTGAGAGGAAAAACTTGAGAAGGATAAAACACACAGCAAGATAGCACATATCGCACAAGCTAGTTGTTTATAAAACCTTACTACGCGCATGTTATATGAATGCATCTTAGCTCCGTGCCACCAAACATAGATAAAAGTATGGGATCTAAGCGCTTAAATTGCCAATTTTATAGGAACTAATTATATAAATGAGGAGGGATTTGCGGCGGTCAAATAAACCACCGCATTAGACTTTACTTGCTATCGTCACTAATACGACTTGCTACAGCTGAGTTTTGATCTTTATATTTTGCATCTTTACGCGTGTTATATGGGTTCTCAGAAGGACTCGTCATTGTTTCAAAACTCATCGCCCCTATCTTCATCATTGGACGCAGTGCAAGTGGTAATTTACCAGAATTATAAAACTCGAGCACAATATTGCCAGACCAACCTGGGTCAATACGGTGTGCTGTCACGTGCACCATCAAGCCAAGTCGCGCCAAAGATGAACGCCCATCAAGCCAACCAACAATATCAGCCGGTAGAGTCACTTTTTCGTAAGTAATTGCGAGTGCTAGTTCACCTGGGTGTAGGAAAAAAGCTTCATCCTCATTCAACACGATCTCATCACTCATTATTGATTCCATCGCTTTATTTAGCTGATCTTTTGGTCCACTCAAGTCGACATAGGCAGCGGTGTGATCCTGAAAAACACGAAACTTATTACCCAAGCGTAAATCGACTGTGACTCCTGAAATCATTTCCTTACTTGGCGAGGGCTCAATAACAATACGGCCATCATTAATGTATTGTTGAATATGGGTATCTGATAATCTCATTTATTAATCATCCGTTATAACAATCTCAACAGCGCTTTGCGCCTGCTGGTAATATAAACTGCTCGCGAGAACGCGTGCCGCTGTTTTGTATGTTTCGCTAATAGTTTCTGCGTTATTTTGCGCAATCAAGTGACCTTGCTCAGAGCTTTCACGAATTTCTGTCGCTAATGGAATTGTCGCAAGTACAGGCACCCCATGACGATGAGCTAAAGTAACTGCACCATCTTTACCAAACACATGGTTCGGCTGTCCACAGTGACCACACAAAAAGTAACTCATATTTTCGATGAGACCCAATACAGGCACATTTACTTTATTAAACATTGCGATACCTTTTTGTGCATCTGCTAATGCTAAATCTTGAGGTGTTGTGATGATCACAGTGCCGCTGGCTGGCACTTTTTGGCTCATAGTCAATTGAATATCGCCAGTGCCCGGGGGCATATCGACAATTAAATAATCTAGCTCTCCCCAATCGGTTTCATTTAACAACTGGTTAAGCGCCCCCGAAGCCATGGGGCCACGCCATACGGTCGCATCATCACTCGGAACTAAAAAACCTATTGATTGCGCTTTGAGGTTATGTGCTTCAAAAGGCAGTAGATGTTTATTGTCTGCTGTTTTTGGCTCAGCGCCCTGCAAACCAAGTAACAGTGGAATAGATGGGCCATATATATCAGCATCCAATATCCCCACATTAGCGCCTTCTTGCTGAAGTGCCGCTGCTAAATTGACCGCAGTCGTTGATTTACCAACTCCACCTTTACCGGAAGCTACGAGTATAATATGTTTAATCTGCTTAAACTTACTCGCTTCTGACAGTTTAACTTGGGCTTCAATAGTTACCTCACAAGCCAACTTTTGGTTAATGAATGATTCAATATCATGAATTTCACCCAGCCCTGCAAAAGGTAAAACAAGCTTAACATGCCAACTTTTGTCATCATTTTGCTGGATATCTTTCACCCAGCTTTGTTCTATACCTATCGCAAAAGCACTACTTCGATAAGCAGCTAATGCCTCAAGCATAGGTGCTTTTTCAGTCGATTTTCCAGAGAATATTTTTGACAGTCCAAACATAGCAATAAAATAGCGTTTCTTTGATGAAAAGTGCCACGGAATTATGTAACATTCAAAGCATTAAAACCAGACAATTAATAAATATCATCTGCGTGTTAGGCCTTAGCTGACAAATAGGTGGTTAAAATATGATAATCGCGTATTTTAAAGGCGGTTATCCTCAATTCGGAATGATTATGGCACAGCGAAAGATCCTCATAACTAGCGCATTACCTTATGCCAATGGCCCGACTCACTTAGGTCATTTATTAGAATATATACAAACTGATATTTGGGCACGTTTTCAGAAACAACAAGGTCATGAGACCTACTATGTTTGTGCAGACGATGCTCACGGCACTCCAATTATGCTTAATGCGCAAAAGCAAGGGATCACGCCTGAAGAGATGGTTAAAAATGTCAGCATCGAACGTCAACGCGACTTTGCTGATTTTAATATCGAATTTGATAATTATCACAGTACCCACAGTGACGAGAATAAAGCGCTTAGTGAACTTATCTATAACCGCTTAAATGACGCAGGTCACATCAAAAAGCACACTATTTCACAGCTTTTTGACCCGGAGAAAGGTATTTTCTTACCTGACCGATTTGTAACAGGTACATGCCCTACATGTAAATCTGAAGACCAAAATGGCGACAGCTGTGATGCATGTGGCGCAACCTATAGCCCTACAGAGCTTATTAATCCGCGTTCGGTAATGTCGGGCGCAGAGCCAGTATTAAAAGACTCTGAACACTACTTCTTTGACCTACCAGCATTTGAGGGCATGTTAAAAGAATGGTTGCATTCTGGTTCTATCCAACAAGAAATGGCCAATAAATTGGACGAATGGTTTTCTGATGGCCTGCAACAATGGGACATTAGCCGTGATGCGCCTTACTTTGGTTTTGAAATTCCAGGTGCGCCAGGCAAGTATTTCTATGTTTGGTTAGATGCACCAATTGGTTACATGGCGAGTTTCAAAAACTTATGTGATAAAAAAGGTATCGATTTTGATGCATTTTGGGCTGAAGATTCAGATGCTGAGCTTTACCACTTTATTGGCAAAGATATCATTTATTTCCATAGCTTGTTCTGGCCTGCAATGCTTGATGGCGCAAAATTTAGAAAACCAACAAACGTTTTCGCTCATGGTTTTGTGACTGTAAATGGCGCGAAAATGTCAAAATCTAAAGGCACTTTTGTTAAAGCTCGCACTTACCTTGATAACTTAGATCCAGAGTACTTACGTTACTACTATGCTGCAAAACTTAATGGTGGCATTACTGATCTTGATTTAAACCTTGAAGATTTCGCACTGCGTGTAAACTCAGATTTAGTAGGTAAAGTTGTTAATATCGCGAGCCGTTGTGCCAGCTTTATCACCAAGAAGTTTGACGGTAAATTAAGCGACACGGTTATGGACGAAGCATTACTAGGCGAATTCCAAAATGCCGCTGACAGTATCGCTAATCACTACGAAAACCGTGAATACAGCCGTGCTATTCGTGAAATTATGGCGCTTGCAGATAAAGCCAATCAGTTTATTGATGCTAAAGCTCCATGGGTGTTAATTAAAGACGAAACTAAACAACAAGAAGCGCATGATGTATGCTCACTTGGTTTAAATATGTTCCGTGTACTTATCACTTACTTAAAACCTGTTCTGCCAAGTATGGCTGCTAATGTTGAAGCCTTCTTAAATGACGATTTAGCATGGCAAGGCGCTAAAACGGCACTTAAAGGTCACGCAATCAATAAATTCAAACCGTTAATGCAACGTGTAGAAATGGATAAAGTAAACAAAATGATTGAAGAATCTAAAGAAAGCCTTGTGGCTGAAAAAGATAAAATCGACCCAAACAGCCCATTGGCAAAAGAGCCAATTAGCCCAGAGATTGAGTTTGATGACTTTGCGAAAGTTGATTTACGCGTAGCGAAAATTGCCAAAGCAGAACATGTTGAAGGCGCAGATAAGTTATTAAAACTGACTTTAGATTTAGGTGGCGAAACTCGCCAAGTATTCGCAGGTATTAAATCTGCGTATGCACCAGAAGACATTGAAGGAAAGCTCACGGTAATGGTAGCAAACCTTAAGCCTCGTAAGATGCGCTTTGGTATGTCTGAGGGCATGGTATTAGCAGCAGGCCCTGGCGGTAAAGAAATTTATATTCTTAACCCTGATGAAGGCTCAGAGCCTGGCATGCGCGTAATGTAATCTTATCGCTCTTAATAAAACCGTTGTGTTTTTAGACACAACGGTTTTATTTTGTCTGAAAACTTTTACTGAAACTAAGGCGCTGAGTACAAATCCTTTAAAACACGTTCTTTGCGTGGTAAATAATTATTATCATAATCAAGTGATACTATGACTTTATTGGCTTTACCAAGTAGCTCATCTCGAGGTACAAAACCTATTACTCTGGAATCTGCACTGTTGTCACGGTTATCGCCCATTACTAAATACATATCCTTAGGAATAGTTACTTTAGAAAAATGCTGTACCAAAGAAGGCGTTTTTGAGACCTGAATAACATGTGCCGCGCTAGGCAAGTTCTCTATTAAAGTTTGCTCAATATCATTCTCTTTTAACTTTGTGTAGTTGATTGCTTGGTCGTTAATGATCAGCTCATTATTAATCATACTGACGGTATCACCTGGTAAACCAATTACTCGCTTAATTAGGCGATTATTAGCTGCTTTAGAGTCAAAAACAATGATATCTCCCACTTCAGGTTCAGCTGTTCTGATTAAGGAAGTGTGAGTAAATGGAAGCCGCAAATCATAAGCCATTTTATCCGTTAGAATTCGATCGCCTTCAACAATTGTTGGATTCATTGAAGCGGTAGGTACTTCATACCAATCAGCCACAGCACTTCTAAATACGCTCATTAAACAAATAAAGATAATGAGCGAGCGGTTATTTTTCCAAAGTTTATATAATCTTTTCATCTTCCCTTTCCTAGAACCCGTTAATTTAAATTTGATTCGTCAATTAAGACGCCGCTGGCTAACTGCAAGTTCAGTTTAAAATGTAACAAAATAATAAGTATTAAAATCAAAAATTAATTTCACCATTTTGTAGTAGTGATTTTATGTTCCGAATAACAGATACTAAAGAAAATAATAATCACAAAATACCCGTAAATGGATGTTACAAAAGAAAAAACAACACCTCAGTTAGCAAACAAGTCACCCTTTTTCTTAGACCTCTTGCCCGGCAAGCTAATTGATTTACAGTTTAGTAACCCTATTTCTATTCGATTTAAGTTAACACTTGTTGGCTATGAAACCGGAAAGTACTTAATTTTAAAGTGCCCTGCACAAGTTGGTAAAAATGATTTCAAAGATGTGTTAGTTGAAGGCAATGGTGCTATTGTGCGCTACATCGTTGAAGATCAACGCGGTGAGTGTGTCGCTTTCACAACCAATATCATTGCATTAACCGTTCGCCCTGAACGTTTGATGTATTTAGCTTACCCAAAAAATATTGAAAGTCGCCAACTACGTGAAGCAAGCAGGTTACAAACTCATATCCCTGCAAAAATTAGCGTAACCGAAAACCCATCAGATGATGATAAAACATTGTTGCATGGACTGATTATTGATATTTCGCCGACAGGTTGTCGCTTTGCTATCCATGTCAAAACAGGCTTTTTAGCTCTAAAACGTCGCCAAGTCTTTGTACATATCCTTTCCCCGCAAGATAGCTCAACGCAAGTTATTAGGGCATACATTAGAAACAATCAAATGAAAGGCGATCGATTAAATGTTGGTATTGAGTTTGCTGAAGATGAGCAATATAAATTGCACAAGCTATTAGAAGCTTATGCAATTGATATAGATTAAACTAATCTATTGATTTTTAAACTGTTGTTTAGCCTGCTCAACTTGCTCAGCATTAATACCGAGTGACTCAGCTGCATCTTTAATTAGATTCGGCTGTGTCATTACCAGCGCCATTAACTGCTGTAGTTTCTCTGGTGGGATACCAAGTTGTTGTATTTGCGCCATCGCCAACATTGGGTTCTCTAAGAAAGCACTGAACAACGCATGCACTTGTTCGTCACTTACATTATGTTCTTTTAGAGTTTCTATAATCGGGTTCATACTAACCTTTGCTTAGACTTCGAATGTAAAGGAATTATATGGGCGTTTTAGTGTTATTCAACTAATAACACTACTTTGCCTGCGTTTTCGTTGTTATCCAAAATTCGATGCGCTTCACTTGCCTGTGCCCAATTGAGCGTTTTATAGATATTATAATCAAAGCCACCAGCAGCTAATGTGTCATAAAAACGTGAAATAAACTGGTCGCGCAAGGTACGCTTAAATTCATTGCTGCGATTCCTCAGCGTAGAAGCATGAAAAGAAATTCGTTTACTAAGCAATCGAGCGAAATCAACCTCTGCAAAGCGGTTATCCAAAAATGCCAGCATAACTATTTGGCAATCCATGGCTGCAACATGGGCGTTTTTGTTTAAGTAGCTACCAGAAACAGGATCAACAATGGTATTCGCTGTGAGCTCATTGTTTTTCATATACTCGACAAAATCGGTTGTTTTATAATTGATAGCATGATCAGCACCCATTGCTTTTGCATGATGACACTTCTCTTCACTTCCTGCTGTCACCACAACATTCGCACCGATGCTTTTCGCCATTTGAATTGCTGCACCACCTACCCCGCTGGCTCCTGCATGAATAAGTGCAGTGTGTCCTTCTTTAAGACCGCCAAATTGAAACAAGGCAGAATAAGCCGTCAAATAGACCTCACTTATCGCAGCCCCTTGTGCCATGGTCATTGAATCAGCTAAGGGCATTAATTGAGCCGCATCTACCGCTACATATTCGCTATATGCACCACCTGCACACAAAGTAAAAACCCGCTGATTTAACCAATCTTTAGTCACTTTGTCACCCTGCTCAACAACCACCCCTGCACATTCAAGCCCCAGTATAGGGCTATCTCCAGCAGGAGCTGGATATTTCCCTTGTCGCTGCATACAGTCAGCACGATTAACACCAACAGCGGCGACCTTAACTAACACTTCGTGTGGTTTTATCTCTGGTGGGTTAATCTGTGCAAAGTGTAAGTTTGAATCTTCGTGCTTTATGTAACGCATAGCAGCCCCTATTTTATAATGCGTCGCCATGTTTCGGCTTCAATCAATTTGCCATTTTCGTACAAAGTATGGTGCCAAACATCGCCTTCAACTTTGTAATCAAATGCCATCGTTTTTCCTAATAATGAAGGTACATTACCATACGAAAATGTTTCGATAAATTGTTGCTCTTTAAGAATATATTCACCACCACCAGCATAGTGAAACTTGCCATTTTTTTGTGTTATGTAACTAAAATGAGAGTCAGTGATTAATTTTACCGAGCTCAATTCGGGGGCTTTCGCTGTGACATAGCCATCTTCAACAGCGTATTTTCCTTCAATAAACTGCCAGCTGCCAAGTAATGGATTGGCATTCACATTGATACTAAGTAGCAAACTTGCAATAAGCGTTATTTTTTTCATTATCTCTATCCTTGTTTTATGAACTGCTTAGCTTACGCTAGTTCTTTGTTCCGATTAAGGATTTAAGGTTGAGATTTTCTCATCTGCGAGAAACGCCAAGACTGTTTATAAGGATATACATCAAATAGTTGACCATTATTTATTGCTCTTTGAATATCTTGCCACATGGTTGTGGTAAAAATATCATTGTGATGATGCTTAAAGAACGAAAATGCGGCTTCATTAACACTAAAGAATACATTGAATTGACTAGGAAAAATGTCATTATCAGCAATATCAAAATAACTATCACTACTGAGCTCGTCTAACGCATCATCTGTTTGCGGTAATTCTCTAAAGTTGCAATCAGTTAATGGGCAAATTTCGTCATAATCATAAAACACCACTCTCCCCCATCGCGTCACACCAAAGTTCTTCATCAACATATCTCCAGGGAAGATATTCGCACCGGCAAGTTCCTTAATTGCTTTCCCGTAATCGTTCATCACCTGTTCGAGCTTTCGCTCATCGCATTGTTTAATATACAAATTTAGCGGTGTCATTTTGCGCTCTACGTAAACATGACGAAGGATGAGTGCATTGCCTGACATGACTAAACTATCACCGATTTGCTGCTGCATTGTCTGTAATAGTTCATCACTAAAACGGCTTAAGTCAAAAGCAAGATAACGAAATTCATGTGTATCAACTAGGCGACCCACACGATCTGCTTGTTTTACATAATCGTATTTCGCCATGACTTGCTTTTTCGTGGCTGTTTTTGGTGCGTTGAACTTATCTTTTATTACTTTATAAACGTAATCTGAGCAAGGTGTTGTAAACACTAACATCACCATCCCAGGTGTGCCTGGGGCAATAACATATTTATCATCACTAGGACTGCTGCGAGTCGTATCCACTTTGTAACGATAGAACTCTGTTTTTGCATGTTTAATAAATCCTATCGCATTGAACAGTTCAAAACGTTGCTTGTGAGGCATTAACACACTTAAGTAATCAACGTAACGAGCTGGCTGGTCCGTATCCACCATAAAATAAGTGCGTGCGAAACCAAAAAGTAAGCTCAGTTGGTCAGCTCCCATCATCACAGCATCAATCTCGAGGCCTCGCTCTGTATTCAATAGAGCAATGGCAAATGGCATGTTATCGCCATTTTTTGCAATGCATCGTCCTATTATGTAGCACGCTTTGTTTCTAAAAAATAAGGAGTTGGCATATTCAATGTAACCATCGTTAAGAGTGAGTAATTGATATACTTGTGGGCATTGATGTTTGGCGCCTGCAATCAATGTGCGCTGCAAAAGCGCTACATCATCGTCAAAGTTTGCATAGCCAACCCGAAATACATGGCGCTTAATTAATGACGAAACAGCCTCATCGAAACCATCTTTGAGTGAGATGCGACTCACTAAAGAATCAAATGGTCTAGGCCCTAATCGATAACGAGCCTTTAAAACAAATAAATGAACATTACGGATCTTTCGAGAGTCCCAAATAGCGCCAAATGTCGAATTAAAAAATGTATGAGCTATAGGTTGATTTTCATGATTTTGTACCATCTCACCATAAATCTGTTTCGCTAAAAGCCAAAGTGCAGGGTCATCCACTTCACTGTATGCAATGATTTTTACCGCGCTGCTGACTTTACTCACTTGCCCTTCGTAGACTTGTAAGCGTAACTTCATCATCTGTTGAACTTGCTGCCATTGGCACTGCTCAAAACGACTTTGTGCACCTAATGTAATATTTAAAAACTCCGCAAACATAGCTTCAAAGCCAGCGAAGACTGCACGTGCAAGCTTAGTGGCTATAACCTGTGTTAATTGCTCTGATTGCGTTTTTTGTTGTATAACTTCATTTGGCATTATTAATGTCGCTTATACTGATTATTTTAATGGTGCTGTTTACACACCATAGCAAGCACGCTTTAATTTAGATAATTAATAGCAAGAATAAATAAGATTGATCAGATGAATATTAGGCATGTTGACCTCAACCTTTTGGTGTACCTAAATGTGCTCATCGACGAGCAAAGTGTGTCTAAGGCAGCAAATAAACTTGCCTTAACACAACCAGCGATGAGTAATGCACTTAAACGACTGCGTGATTTATTTGATGACCCACTATTAGTGCGAGCTGCAGGTACAATGACGCCAACAGCAAAAGCCCTAAGTCTTAAGCCTGAAATAGAGTCATTGCTGAAAATGGCAGAAGAAATTACTCAACCAAGTGAACAGTTTGATCCAAGTAGCGCCACTATAACCTTTCGTATTATGGCCAATGATTATCTAGAATCAACATTAATAGCCCCATTTATTACAAACCAGTTAACGCAGAATCCAGGGCTTAATTTCGATATTTTGAGCCCCAGTGACGTAACCCTACAAGACATGGAAAAAGGCACTATCGATTTAGCGATTAACCGCTTTAACGGCCTTCCTCGCTCTTTTCATCAAGCCAGTGTTTGGCGCGATAATTACTGCTGCTTGAGCCATCCCGAAAACCCTTATTTACTCACACAGTCACTTGAGAGCTACCTAAAACAAGAGCATATATGGGTAAACCGTGCAGGCTGGGGCGCAGAAACGGCAGTAACAAATAAATCTGGCAGTCAAAAACTAGGTTGGGTTGATGAAGCGTTATGGCAATTAGAACAAACTCGTAATATTCGTGTATTTACCCGCCATTACATGGTTGCAAGTTTATTGTGCCAATCAAAAAACCTCATCGCGACCCTGCCACGTCGACAAGCCATGTTATTAACAAAACATACTGATTTAGTAATAAGCCCTGTGCCATTTCAAATCGTACCAATTGAAGTGAAAATGCTGTGGAGCCCGCTACTACACCATTCAAACCCACATCAATGGCTGCGCAGAGAGCTTATTGCTTTTGCAAGCACAGTGGCAGATCGATAAAACCACCACAATATTGATAAAATCAATATCAGTTATTGAAAACAACAATTTCATAAATAATGATTGAGCCGCTAGAGTGAAGTTAAGCACATAAACAAAGAGAAGATGATTATGGAAACTTCAGCGCAATTCACTCAACAGGACGGCCTTTACATTAATGGTCAATTACATGCATTCATCGAGCAGCAGCTTTGTAAGAAAAGTGACCTAGCTTGTGAAGATATTTATCAAACACTTGCCACTATGGTTGATGAGTTTGGTTGTCAATGTCGTAAAACTAAACATCAAGAAGATGATGCTTTACAAGCAGACACATTATTAAAAGCGTATAGCACAGTACATACACACCCACACTGCCATGTTGATGCACAAACAACGACGGCGGTTCTTGACGAATATTGCTGCCAAGTGCCTGCTATTTTAGTGGTTGCTTTAATGGACACACTAACAGGCATAACAAGCAATGAGCCAGGTGCTGAGCGTATTTATCAACGTGCAGCTGAACTCACAGGAAAACCCTGTGTCTATGCAGTTAAAAGCGCCAATGCCGCTTAATATGTCTATTTATTTGAATTACTTATTCGAGCGATGATGCTTTTTGCAAAGTCACTGCAACTAAGCATCGTCGCACCGGCCGAATGAGTCGCCAAATCAAAAGTCATTTCATTCGCAGCCAAAGTAGACTCTAATGCCAGCTCTATTTTATCTGCCGCTTCATGCCATTTCATAAACCGTAACATCATCACTGCACTCAAAATGCTGCTTGTCGGATTTGCACTATTCTCGCCAGCAATACGATTAAAAGTACCATGGGTAGGTTCAAAAAATGCCACATCGTTGTTTAAGTTTGCCGCAGGCATAATGCCAACTCCGCCTACTTGTGCAGTTAACATATCTGCTAAGTAATCGCCGTTTTGATTCGTTGTAACAACCACATCAAATTGCTCTGGGGTCAGTAAGGCTTGTTGCAACATATTATCAGCAATTACTTCTTTAATAATTAAATCACTTGGGCCATCGCGTTTGATAACTAACCAACGACCATTTTCGTGGGGAAGCGCGTTAAATTCTTGCTCAGCAAGACCAAACGCCCATCGTTTAAAGGCACCATCGGTAAATTTAAGCACATTTCCTTTATGCACCACCGTCAATGAATCGCTTTTTTGTTGGAGTGCATAATTAACGGCATAACGCATCAAACGCTCAGCCCCGTCTTTTGAACTATTCTTGATACCAATGCCGCACTGTGTGTCAAATCTCAGTCGGGTTACTCCCATTTCTTGACACAAAAAATCAAGCATGCGTTCGTTATCAACGCTTCCTGCCTGCCATTCAATTCCAGAATACACATCTTCAGAACTATCACGGATGACTGTTATGTTGGTTTTCTCAGGCTCTTTTAAGGGCGAAGGAAGGCGTGAATAGCTGCGAATTGGCCGCATATTAACGAACAAATCCATTTCATGGCGAAGCGCCACATTTAAAGAGCGAAAACCTCCGCCAAGAGGCGTTGTTAAAGGGCCTTTAATCGCTATTTTGTATTGTCTAACGGCGTGCAAGGTTTCTTGGGGAAACCAATCGCCATCATACAGTGCAGCCGCTTTTTCACCATTAAACACTTCCATCCAATGGATTTTCTTTTTATCGTGATAAGCATGAGAAACCGCAGAATCAACAACACTGCGCATCACAGGAGTAATATCCTGCCCGACTCCATCACCTTCTATATAAGCAACAATAGGATCTGAAGGGATATGCCATACACCAGATGAGTCAATCGTGATTTGCTCTCCCTGCTCGGGGATAGAAATGTGTTGATACGACATATTCGCTTTCTTATTGATTATTATTTAAGGGTATTAATAGCAACGATTTACCTCACTGTCTGCGCCTGTGCGCGAATAGTCAATATTCAAGGCATTAATAATTCACTTTAGTGATTTCATCTTGCATAGCGCAAAACAAAGAGGTAAAGAGCTGCGCATCTAAAGTCACCGTGTCATTTTTAAGCGCCGTATCCACCGCCACGGCTTTCACATATAGTTGCTCACATTCAAACATATTAGCAGCGCCTTTTAACATGTGAACATTTTTACTCAAGCCATCAATATCCATAACTTTGTACTGCTCACGCATTTCTCGATACTGATCCTCAAGCCCTTTTATATAATCATCTTTTAAAACTTGAAACTCTTTATCTGGTAATTTGATATCGCTTAATTCGTCGCAGTCCAAATAGCTGGAAATTTGATGGCTAAAAGCATTTCGATCTATCGGCTTTGCGATTAAATCAACAAAACCTTGCTTCATATAACGCTCAATTTCATGTTTCATCGTATTTGCAGTCAGTGCAATAATAGGTGCTGTCACCCCTGTTGCTTGCATCATTTGTAATGCTTCTTGACCGTCCATTATTGGCATTTGTATATCCAATAAAATTAAATCAAAGGTATTTTCTAAGGTTTGTTGGACAGCATCTTTACCATTTTCTACCGTGGTTACTGTCAAGCCCATCCGCTCTAGAATTCGTGCAATTAAACGCCTATTATCTGGATGATCTTCAGCGAGAAGTACATGACCTTTTAAATTTTCTGGTTCATCTAATTTACAAAATGGCGATGTTTCTACCAGTCTGACTTCACTAATATTATTTAGCCAACGTGTTTTTTCTGTTTTGTAGACTGCCATCGACAATATAAATTCACTGCCTGAACCAACATGGCTCTTAACACTAATGTCGCCATCGAGTTTTGCTGCTAAACTTTTCGAAATATTTAAACCTAGCCCTGTCCCACCATACTGACGTGAGATAGACGAGTCAGCTTGGTAAAACGCACTAAACAGTGATTCTTGCTCTGCATCAGTCATACCAATACCTGTGTCTTTAACACTGATAGCAAGAATATCGTTATCACAACTTACCGACAGCGTAATACGCCCCACTTGCGTAAATTTGAGCGCATTAGTTGTTAGGTTTAACAAGATCTGCCTTAACCGGCTTGGATCAGTGACAATGTAATCAGGTAAGGGGAATTGATAATCAACGCTAAATTTAAGGCCTTTATCACGAATTTGTTTACCTATAAGGGATTCAATATTGGCAATTGTGGCAAATAAGTCCGTTTCTATTAGTTCAATCTCAAGTTTGTTAGCCTCAATTTTTGACATATCTAAAATATCATTAATTAAACCAAGCACATGCCGACTATTTTGTAAAATGACCCCAATACCATGGTTACGTTCATGGGGTTTTATATCACCGAGCATTATGCCGTCGGCATAACCAATAATAGAGGTCATGGGCGTACGAATTTCGTGGCTAATATTAGCGAGAAAACGGCTTTTAGCTTGGTTAGCATCGCGCAATTCATCAGCAAGTTGTTCAAGCTCTAATGTTCGAGAGTGCACTTTTTCTTCTAAGTTTTTGGTCAGTTCAACATTATCATCGTGCAGTAGCCTAAATTTATCAGCAACAGCAAAAGCCAGTAACATAGCATCCATAGCCGTGCCGATTAGGCCGAGCAAATATAAGTTAACTGTTGTAGCAGGCAACAAGCCAAGGTTAGTTAAATTACCAACCATATTTGGTAGCATCATCGCAAGATAAGCCAACACAAAGTAACGTGCTGGTTTAAATCCTTTAAGCATACAGCGCACACCAATGTATAAACCCAAACACAGTGCAATACCCGTGACCACCGTAGACCAGTAGAAACCAAAGCTTGGCCATAAAATACAAAAAGGAATACCGAGTGTCGCAATAACACCCACAGTCATTGATAGCTGTGCAAGCTTTGGAAAAGTCTCTTTTAATTTCAGTAGGTTATTATAAAACAATATATTTGTGAGTGGCGTTAGTGCGAAACCGAGCCAATGCAAATGAGGGTTGTAATAGCCAAATAATTGGTCAGATATATGAAAAAAATGACTCCACGCGAACACCCACGAAGTAGTAAAGAGCGCATAATAAAGGTGAGTGATATCTCTGGAAACAAGGTAAATTAATAAATTATATAAGCCAAGCGCAATGCCCACTCCAAAGCACAGCATCATCACCATATTCTCTACAGTGATAGTATCAAAATAACTCTGGTACGGTGTTAACACAAGTTTAGCAGGCGTATAAAAATAATCACTTTCAAAGTAAGTAATCAATACATACTGCTTTCCCTTTTCTAGGGTTAGCCGATTACCATAATGGAATGCAAACTCATTTCTCTCGACACCTCCTGTAAGATAGTGCTGAACAGGTTTACTAGGATCCGTTAGGTCATAGACACGACTTTCAATTTTCGACACGAGCGTATTGTAAGGATAGAGCACCAAATCTTCTCGATTACTTTGGTTATCTATCTTAACGATTAGCCAATAACTTCCCCCCACCGAACTGATGCGAGATTGAGGTGTTTTACTTGCCTGCCATTCGTTAATGTTAGCCGCTGACTGAGGAAACATATTATCGTTTGCCATGAGCACTTGCCCAACATCATGCAAATTCTGCTCAGCTGAGTCATCTGTATAAACATAAATTTGCGCAGCATTGGCCGAAAACATCATGCAAAGAAGAAAAAGCAGACTGCCTACATAGAACTTAAATCTCATTCATCTATCTCAATTAAGCAAGAACAACTTGATTAAAAATGATAGGCAACATCGAAACCATAACGACGCCCCTCACCTTTGAAATCTTCTAACATGCCCAAGAACGAGCTTAAATCGAACTTCAGTTGGCTATGCTCAGTATCAAATAGGTTTTTCCCCCACAAGATAAATGACCAATTATCAACACCATATTTCAAGTTAGCATTTACGATACTAAAACCTTCTTGGTGCGCATAAGGATTCATATTCTGATCAAAGTAAAAGTCAGACTGATAATCGTAACTTAAAGAAGCCGTAAGTGGGTTGTTGGCTATATAAGTATCATATTGCAGGCTTGCGGCAACATTCCATTTCGATGTAAAAGGCAAGCGGTTATCAGTAATACTATTTCCGAGTGGATCAACATACTCTTCAAATTCAGCATGCGGAATATAGCCTATCGTTAAAACCAAGGCTAAATCATTGTGTGGCTGGTAATAAACTTCGCTTTCAAGACCATAAATAATTGAGTTACCGACGTTTTCAAGCAATTGTACGGGTGGCATTTGCGGTGTTTCTGACGGTTGATTCATAAATACTTGCTGATCATTGTAATCATAATAAAAACCAGCCCAGTTCATTCTCAAGTTCTGCTTCGGCCACCATGATTTTAAACCCACTTCATGGGCATTCAGTCGCTCTTTGCCATAATTAGCTAAAATAGCTTGCTCTTCTGACGATAAAAACCCGCCATTATAGCCACCACTTTTACTCCCATTGGCAAACCGATAATACATATTAGTTGCATCGCTGAGCGCATAGTTGATTGTAAGTTGCCCTGTTACACCGTTGTCAGATTGAGAGTCAGCAACCTCATAAAAAGGCACATTAACTCCCTCTAGATTGGTAGGGTCTATCACAGTATTTAAGGTTGCCACGGAGTTATAATCGAGTGATTCGTAGTCGTACCTCAGTCCTGCACTTATTATCCAGCGTGTAGCAAACGGTACTTCTATCTGGCTAAAAAGCGCAAGGTTTTGCATACTAATTTCGTTGTCGTAGATAAACGTTGCCGTTAAGTTGCTAGGTAAAATGCCGCGCAGATCGCGTAAAATATCGTTAAGATTGTCCTGTTCTATGTTTTCATCTGCAAAATAAACACCACTGGTGAGCGTGTAGTTTTCAAATTCATTTAGTAGCCTAAACTCTTGGCTAAATAGCTGAGTATCTAAACCTAACACCCCTTCGCATAAACGAGCTGGGGAGCCATCACAGTTAAATGCATGGCTGCGTTCTAAATCGTTAAAACTAGACAGTGAAGTAAACGTACTTTGCTCACTAAGATGCCAATTCACTTCCCCAATAAAGCCATAACCATCCGAGCTGTGTGGTGAATCGTTATTTACACTCACGGTAAAAAAGTCGTCACTGCCATCATTAAAACCAAAACTATCAAAACAACGCGTTGAGCCTGCATCGCTAGGGGAACATAATTCACCAGTGAGTGGGTTAGCTACAATGCCAATATTACCAACAGGTTGTACAATTCCATCCCAATCTTCGATGTGTGCTTGTAAGTACACATCAACATTGTCCCATTGCGTTAAAAATGACACACGGGCATTTTTTTGCTCCATTCCCGCTTCGGGTGAATCACTGAAAATATTTTCTGTGGAATAGTCATAATCTTGATAATTAACAGCAAAGCGTAGCGCACTTGTATCACTAACTTGCTGATTCCAAATACCATCAATACTGGTCGCATTATTATTGGCTATGCCAAGCGTTAATGCGCCATAGCTATCAAACTCTGGGCGATTAGTACGGATCAGAATTGCCCCACCGGTGGAGTTACGTCCAAATAGCGTACCTTGTGGGCCTCGAAGTATATCGAGCTGATCTATATCATATAAATTAATGATTTGGTTATTGGCAGACCCAACTGCTACGCCATCTAAATACATGCCCACAGGTGAGGTGTTGGCGGTATTATAATCAAGCAAACCCACCCCACGTATACTTACAGCCGGTGGCGTACCCTCAGCAGCGTTTTGAGTAATTTTTACATTGGGCGCAAATAAAGCGATTTCAGTCGAATCTTTAAAATGTTGATTCTTTAATTTTTGGCCACTCACTTGGCTAACAGCAACGCCCACATCTTCAATTGCTTGAGGACGCTTTTGCGCATAAACACTGATAACTTCCATGTCTTTTTCAGTCTCTGACCCAAAAGCAACTACATTAGTTGCTCCACTACCTAGCAATAAAACGAGTAATTTAGGGCCAATAAGATAACGACGCTTCATATTGGTCAGACCTTAAAAGAGGGAAACTTGTTAAATTCTTGTAATTAACGTAAGTATAGACCATATAAAAGACTAAAGTCGCATAATTCA
This sequence comes from Pseudoalteromonas sp. N1230-9, assembly GCF_032716425.1. Classification (NCBI taxonomy): domain Bacteria; kingdom Pseudomonadati; phylum Pseudomonadota; class Gammaproteobacteria; order Alteromonadales; family Pseudoalteromonadaceae; genus Pseudoalteromonas; species Pseudoalteromonas sp. N1230-9. The sequence goes on along the minus strand of NZ_CP090419.1, from coordinate 1,538,706 downwards.
CACATAATTTGTGAAATATCAAACTATTTAGCCCTCATTTAATGCTCTTATCTGTTTTTTCAAATGCATACTCACCACTAATAGTTTCTGGATAACCGCATAACGACCTTGAGGTTTGCATTCCGGCCATCACAGCCGCTTCAACACAGCCCGCATTAACACCTGTTTTAATCCAGTCTCCTGTAATTCTTAAATTATTAAACACAGTGCCATCAGTGGCTAAGCGGTATTGGCTAGACCCTGTCACCGACAAAACATAACGCTCACTCGGGTCAATATTTGCCCGCCAGTACTGTTGCTCGAATACAGGTAAAATACTGCTTGGGTCGTTAAAAAAGACTTGCCAATCAAACTGATTATTACTGTCGTATGCTTTTGGCCATAATGCTGACATATCAAGGTTGAATAAATTTTTCATATTCGCTTTAACAGCTTCTTTCATTTTTATTGGAAACTGATGATTTGTTGCTGCTGGGTAGCTGTGGCAGCTCAGTGCACTACAAAAGTAAGCGATATTTACAGGGGCGCTATTCTTTGGCCAGTCTTCTTTATCGATTAAATTAGCCATTGCTGCCCATGTATCGAATGGCTCAACAAAACCACTAAGAATCGGATTTTCTTTACTCGGTACGGTGTAATCAAACCCTAGCTGCTGGTCAGTTTTATTTAACCATACCTGACAAGCTTGTGTGGCGACACTTTTTACCTGCTGCGATTGCTTTGCTAAATTGCTATCTAACTCAATTAACTCACTTGCAATATGCTCAAGTGACGCAACTGATACGCCTAAAATGAGTGTATCGAAATCAACCCCATGAGTTAATTTAATACTAGGGAGAGGTTTCTTAAACTGCTCTTCATACACCTCAGGCCAAGGAGTCCAGAAAGACTCTAAGTTTATTTGGTATTCCTGAAGCAAATGGGCCTGAGTAGACTCTATTTGTGAAAAAATAGGTTCACTTGGCCAGCACGGTAAACCTTTAACGTCAACTAAAGGTTCATATTCTTCTACTGATAATTTAACTTGTTGGCATAACTCAACCTTTGAAACAACCGCCTTTCCCTGTGTGTCCTGACCAGCTTCAAGATTGGTGAGTTGGTGAAAAAATTTAAATTTCACACCTCGTTCTTTCAATAGCTCGTACACTGGTGCAAAAATCACATCCCCCATCCCAGCTTGCATCTTCCACATTACTCCGCCTTTATAACAAAGACCTATCCGCAACATGGCAAGTGCAGCCACACCAGCTTCAACATTGGGTTTATTAAAATCACCTTCTGGATAGGCAAAAACCAAATCGTAAAAGCCTCTAATTGGTGCTGAGTTCACACTATAGGTTTTATTGGCGCCATTTTTCTCAAGCCATTGTCGGAAGTCGTAACAATTAATAACGGCGAAACCATCGCGATAAACTTTGTCTTTTATAAGCCCTGTTAGCATTGCAATCGCTAAATCTGCACTAATAAAAAGTCGGCGTAGTTCTGGGCTGTCATCCAATAAATCAATCACTTGGGCTTTAAACCAACGTTTCAGTTTTCGTACGATATACCAGATAACTAAACGATCGGCTTGTTTGTCGGTGTGCGTTGTTTGTTGCGAAGAAAATTGCAGTAAATGAGTCAATAGCGAACGAGGACTTGAGATAATCTCGCCAGCACCTGACTCAATATCATTAATAAATTGCTCAGCACTACTTAGCGTATGGTCAATATTGGTTTTAATTTCCTGATACATGTATTTAAGTAATGATTGATCCCGCGATTTTTTTGTCACCAATCTTGTTTCAGCGTGATGTTGTTCGCATATCTCTTCAATGTCTTCAGTCCACTTTTTTAACCAAGCCAAAGTCATGGTTACAAAATCCCACACAGTGATGTCTAAACTTCCATCCGCAGGGTTGCCTGCAACTGTCGGAAAATCAATTGGCCACGTTTGCCACTCGTTATCAATGTACTCTTGCAGGGCAATAAAGCTATGGGGTTTAAATGCTTCTTGCCATGTAGCAAGTGGACGTGTAGCGGGCCTGTTTAATGAGTTATACACTCCTTGCAAAGTACGAAAACTATTTACATATGCACCAAACCAAACATGCAATCCATGCTCTTCAATACGCTCTGCAAAATGGTTATTGCGCCCACTCGCGCCCTTGCCACCTAATCGCCAACCTTGTTGGTAAACTGTAATTTCACGCTTTTGTTGCCAATCAGCCTGCTCAGTTAGGTAAACTGCAGCTGTCATTGCAGCTACTCCTCCACCCACTATGGTAATTTTTTCTTTTTGCATACTCTTCCCTTACGCAGATAAAATTTCAGTTGCGCCAAGTTGATCAAAGTCCATGCTGACGTAAAACGGTAGGTGTACGGCTTGCTTACCAAGAGCAATACCAAACATATCGTTTAGTGGAAAGCTCGCTAAAAAATTAACATCGAGGCTGTAATCATTTTTTAAAAGCGTTAGCTGATGAATTTTTTTTATCACTGAAGGTGAGTGGACAACGGCTTTGTAAACAGAATTTTCACCCTCACCATCAGGAAATTGTTTGTATAAAATTTGGTCCATTTGAGGATGAATGAAACCATCAAGTAATTGCTTTAACAGGGATAAATCAATCCCTTTATAGTCATCACTTAAAACCGAGGCGACACGCTCTGCAAATTGCTCCACATTATCTAACAAACTCTCGGGCTTTTGCTTTATCACTCGCGTGATAGTGAGCAACTCATGCTGAGCTAACATGGAGTCAGGCGAAAACTTATCAAAACACTGCAAGGAAACCGAGAATCGCCCGCTATCATCAATGTTATTGGGCATTTCATAGTCACACAGATATTTATTGTATCCCCACGTTTCACGACCATTGATCAGTGCATAAACATTATTCACACTAATAAATGCAGGGTACCAATACAGGTAGCTAATATCGCCATCTAACATTTTAGCGACGGGCAACCAAATGATAATATCCGTTTCTTGCATCCAGCCATGTTCAGAAAACGGTGCTGCAAGTGACGATATTTTTTCTATATCGGTGAATGTGAGTAAGCAGGTTTCCCCTAAAACATTAAACGTTGTCGAGTCATTGGCAAGTGTATTAAGCGTGGCATCGACATACTGCTGCATTTTTTGCTCAGAAGCGGAAACAAAAAAGCCATACATGCTCGCATTGAGCATTCTGCATGGAGGTTTAGCTACAGGGTTAGATAAAAAGTGGCTGTATGTTTGATTTGTAGACATAGTAATTACTTTAATTATTATTTAGTAATGACTATAGACCAGATTTTCTAATTAGGTATTGATTGCGCTGAGCTTGTCTCAATTGCTAGCAAGTGCGAGGTAAAATACTTATAAGCATTTAAATCAAAATTTTCAGATAAAGCATTCATAAAACCATGAGCATATTGACTTACATTACACTCTACCCTGTCCTTTTCATTTAAAGCTGCAACCACTGGCGCAATATCAAAATGTGCTTCGCTATGAGGAAAAATAAATCGACAAGGTATGTTCGCATTTAACGAAAGGTGATGTCTCACTTGCGATGGATAAAAAGCAATAAGCTGTTTTATAAAAGGGTTGTCTAATTCAGCTTGTGCTCGCCAGGCTGCTGATGCCCCTGCACTAAAAGCTATAATCGTTGTAGGACGTTTTATTGTTGTTAATGTAAAATGGACACGCTCAAAATAGGTATCATGCCCACACTCATTCAAAAAGTGCTGATATTGGGCTGATTCATTTGTTGGCAACTGTATTTGCCCCATGTATGGGTCACACATTCTAACTCGATTTTTAAGCTGCAAGGCAAGCTGTGTTAGGTGAGCAGTTTTACCAAAAATGTCTGTTACCAAGAGGTAATTCATGAATCTACTTCTTTCTTAAAACTATTATTTTTATTGTCCCGATTAGAATACGCCTGTTTCAAAAAAACATCCAGCTATATTAAACCTGAGCAAGCTATCCCCTTCAAATTGATATGAATTAACTTGAAAGACTGTAGAGACCTTTACTGACTACTACATAAAACTAATTAAAAAATAAAGATAACCCTGTTGCTTTTGACATATTGAACAATTACTCTAACTGCCGATTTGTACCCAATACATACAATTTAAACACTTACAAGGAAGTTAAATATGAAATACTTACTTTTACTCTCTACATTAGCACTGGCTGCGTGCAGTTCATCACCATCACGTATAGATACCAGTAATACAATGGACGTGATTGCTTTAAGTGAAGCGAGTGCGCCAGACAGTGTTAAAGGCATATTTAAATTTCATATTAAAGCAGCCGGAAAACACAGGGGTGACGTTTTTTTAAATACTGAAGAAGATTACCGTGATAGAAGATCAATTACAGTTGCCTTAAACTACAAAGTTGTACCTGAGTTCACTAAAAAATTTGGTGAATCCCCTGAGACATTTTTTATTGATAAAGAGATAGAAGTTACGGGCGAAGCAAAGCGCGTCATAATAGACTTCATCTCACAAGGACGAGCTACAAATAAATACTATTACCAAACTCATGTAGACGTATCTTCAGTTGAGCAAATTAAAATACTTAACTAACAGCAAATACTTAAAAGACAAGTAAATACGTCTATTTGCTTGTCTTTTATAGCTTGAGTAAACGAGCACTTCACCTTAAAAATAACTCGGTTATAGCACTACATTAAAAGCCAATATTTAAAGTAGATTTATTTTAAAAATAAAACTTGCGTAAAAAACATTCGTGAAGTAGTCTATCTTTCAGGTTTTTAGAAACCTCGCGGTTAACCCCTTACCTTGATCCAGTAATTCCCGCATATTCGTATAAATACTTGCGATGTCGTGTTACCAAATGACAATTTGATGAATTTCAAAATTATCACCAAACTGTCACAAACTTAGTCAACACTGTACGCAAGACAACAAATGTCAGACTGTATTTTTAACTGCCTTTAAAGCTCTACAGAATCTGACAAACAGAAAGAGTGAGTTTTATTATGTCATATAAATACAATGGGTCTCTGATCCAAATTGCACACCCAGTGCAGTCAATATCGGTTAACAAACAGCGTGTAATTTTTAGTGACACGCAAGGCTTGAAAAACGCCATTTTTCAAAAGGCCAGTGATGCCCGCCAATTTGTAAAATGGCTAAAAGCCAACTAAACCGAAAAACGCCAGCTCTGCTGGCGTTTTAGTTTTTACTTCTCTGCATTGAGCTAAAACCCTGCTACACTTATATTTTTAACTATTAACAGGTAGTAAGATGCGCCGTGCTAGTGTTCTTTTACTATTCTTTTTTTGCGCAGCTTCATTTGCCGAAAAACAAACCAAAACCATTCAATGGGTAGTCGTTGATTTTGCGCCCTATTACATCATGAATGACCGCTATGAAGGTAGCGGGCGTGATGAAAGCGTCATGAAAATGATTGAAAAAGCGTTACCAGATTATCGATTCACACATACTCTTTATCCGTCAAGTCGAGCAATACACGAACTTTCGAATCCGCAAAATAATTATTGCATGTTGTCGTTATATCAGAATGAGCACCGTAAACAGCACATTGCTTTTAGCTCTCACACATCAACAATTGGATTATCTCCATCAATAGCCATAAGAAAAGAGCTAATTAAAGCGCTCGATTTAGACCCTAGTAAAGCAATTTCTTTAAAAGCTCTGTTAAATGAGAAGCACCTTGCACTTGGGGTATCTATGAGCCGCTCGTTTGGTAAAAGTATTGATGACGTTATAAACACCAATCATGATGCAAATATAATATTTCGCCCAGGCAGTGATACTTTAGCGAGCCTTACTTACATGTTAAGCAAAAAACGTATCGATATTCTATTGGGTTATCCCAGTGAGCACTATTATCTGGCTCACTCAATGGACTTTGAAGACAAACTAACCCAGCTCACTCTGACAGAGGCACCTAAGCTGAGTGAAGGGTTTATTGGTTGCACTAATAATGAACAAGGTCGCCAGATAATTAGTGAACTCGATATTGCGTTAGAAAAAATCGCACATACGCAAGATTATCACGACATTTTAGTGCGCTGGTTACCAGATAATTTAAAACCAATTTTAGAGAAAAGGCTTAAGGATAGAAATGAAAGTGCCGCCCATTAAGCGGCACTTTTAAAATAATGTTACTTACGAACACCTTCAATAAATAAACCAATATCCACATGTGTAGATGCAGGTCCAAGGTTGTAATCAATACCGTAATCAGCAAGTTTTAGGCTTGTTTCACCTTCAAAACCAACACGGTAACCACCCCATGGGTCTTTACCTTCACCTATTTTATCAATTTCAAAGGTAATCGTTTTAGTGACGCCATTTAAAGTGAATTCACCCGTTACATCAGCTTCATCACCCTCTTCATCAAATTTAATTGAAGTACTTTTAAACGTCGCTGTTGGGTGCTTATCTACATTTAAAAAGTCTTTACCACGTAGATGCTTATCACGTTCAGCGTGGTTAGAATCAATACTCTTTGTTTCAATCGTTACATTGATTTTAGAGGCATCAGGTTTTTTATCATCGTAGCTAAAATCACCTGAAAAAGTGTTAAAACGGCCATGCAGCCAGCTATAGCCTAAGTGTTTAATTTTAAAAGTAACGAATGCATGGGCACCGTCTGTATCAATCACATAGTCTGCTGCATTCGCATTTGCAGTAGAAAATAACGCCGCACTTAATGCCGTGCTTAAAAGTAACTTTTTCATATTAATCATCCTTTAGTGGTTTGATCATTCTAGTTAAGGTTTTATCTTTGTCGATAAAATGATGTTTTAGTGCCCCTAATGCATGTAAAACAACAACACCTATTAGCCCGTATGTGGCATAAAAGTGAATTTCACCTGCAATATCTTCTTGATTAGCAATTGAACCTGGCAACGCGGGTACAGCAAATAAATTAAATACGTCAATAGCACGTCCATCTGCTGTCGAGATTAAATAACCCGTTATAACAATGACGATAAGTAATAAATAAATTATTTTATGTACTGAGTGAGCAATAAAGTTCATAGTTTTAGTATTAGATATCGGCTCAGGTTGTGTACCGAGTAACCGCCAACCAAAGCGAAAAAGTAAAACAGCAGCCAAGGTAATCCCTACACTTTTATGTAAATCAAGGGAGCCTTTATACCAAGCATCATAATAAGTTAGCTCAACCATATAGACACCCAAGCCAAACAGGCCAAACACCCCAAGAGCCATTAACCAATGAAGTGCAATTGCTACCCACCCGTAGCTGGTTTTAGTGTTGCTTAACATACTCTTTTCCGAAAATCGCTATTCCTACTGATAGAATAGCCTAGCTTATTTGCAATTAAAATAGCGTTAAACAAACATCATCTGTGCATTTACGCACATATTTACACAGCGATATAACTTCCCTTGCATAGAAAGTGTTAATGGTTTTTGTGCCAAAGCGTTTCGTCTCTGCATTTACTACATTCACCAACTAAGTGATTTTTGAGTACATGCAACGACACCTTATTACATTTGCCACAGCTTAACTGCGCTTCAACCCATACTCTTGTTCCTGGGTCAAACCTTAAACGTGCTATTGTTGCAGAATACACAGACACGAAAAATGGTACACAAAAGGTCAGTGCTAGTTTGAGCCAATGAACATCGGCTAATTTCATACTTAGAATGAGATCGCCTTGATTAATTATGTTTAAGAAAATACCCACAATAAGGGCAGTCTTAAAACCAGTAACTAAGGTTCTTTTGTGAAATGCGACCTTTAAAAATAGAATTGATTTGATCACGATATGCTCTTGTGAGTTTAAAGACTCATTAAATGACCTTTAAAACACAAAAACTATTCCTAGTGATTTATTAGAAAAGACTGACAGTGCTTATATTTACACTATTATTAAAATTTTATTCGTATTTCAGTGTTATCTTTTTGCCATTGGGTGGTCGGGATTCAACTGAAGAAGGTCCCATAGGTTTCCATACAGATCTTCAAAAACAGCTACGGTTCCATAGTCCTGTTCAGCTGGTTCTCGGACGAATTTAATGCCAATTGATTTCATGCGCTTAAAATCTCGCCAAAAATCGTCTGTATTTAAAAATAAAAATACTCTTCCTCCACTCTGGTTGCCAATAAAGTCATGCTGTTCAGGCTTCGACGCTTTGGCAAGTAACAAGGTCACACCATGAGAATTTGGCGGAGCAACAACCACCCAACGTTTGTCTTGTTCTGGTTGATAGGTATCCTCCAGAAGCTCAAACTTAAGTTTATTTACATAAAAATCGATAGCTTCATCATAATCTTTCACGACCAAAGCAATATGAACAATATTCTGTTTCATTGTATTACCTACTAAAGGGTTCAACGTTACACCTACCAACGAGTTTTGGAGTGTTTAACTTTTTTATCTATACCCAATCAGTCTCAACAATTGTTTTTAATGGTTGATAAGATCTTTGTACATTTAAGGCGTTGGCATTACTGTCGAAACGATATAAATGACGGAATAACCCCTCTAGTTCTTCAATTTCAATATCTGTTATATTATCCCATACTCCAAATACTGAAAAATGAGACCACAAACTTTCTTTATTTTTTAGGTGTGTTTTTAGTCTTGACCTAACACTACGCCTAGCCATACCTACGTATACGACATCATAATGATGTGAAGAATCGTTTTTAAAACCACGTCGTTTATATAAAACATAAATACCTCGAATTCCTTTATCCAGCTCGGTTATACTCTCTAAACCTTCATATTCCATTGCATTTTTTATTAAACGCATTTGACTTTTCACAACTTCGCCTCTCTGAAAAATAGTAATTTAACATACGGATACACTCCCCGTTTCCGTAAATAATACTCTTATTTCTATAAGCTTCGATTGGGAAAAATATCGTAAATTATTGCAAAGAATAGACTCCAGCTCGTTCATTTAAAACTATTCGCTTTCTTCCACCAAACCAACATAAATCTGACTATTGGCATCTACCTGAAAACAGCTGATCAGGTTTTCTTTCACCAGCTCTAACATAGCGATAAAGCTAACAACAACACCACTTCTGCCCTCTACTATGGTAAAAAGAGTACTAAAAGGCAGCTGTGATTGGGCCTCTGAGAGCTTATCTAAGATTAAGCTCATGCGCTCACGGGTTGATAAAGCCTCTGCGGTAATATGATGGTGTTCAAATGTTTTGGCCCTAGCCATAACCTCGCTTAGCGCAACTAACAAGTCTTTCATGTCAACATCAGGTAACAGTACCTCACGTTCACTGAATTCTGGCACCAGTGCTTCGGCAACAAAGATATCGCGTCCTTCGCGAGGAATTTCATCAAGATTTTCGGCGGCTTTTTTAAATTGTTCGTATTCCTGTAAACGTCTGACAAGCTCAGCTCGTGGGTCTTCTTCCTCTTCAAGCTCTTCATGTTTTGGTAATAATAATCGTGATTTAATTTGTGCTAATAACGCTGCCATCACAAGGTATTCACCAGCCAGTTCAAGCTGAAACTCGCTCATCATTTCAACATAACTCACGTATTGCTCAGTAATACTAAAAATTGAGAGCTCTAGCACATCGAGTTTATGTTTTTTGATTAAATACAGAAGTAAATCGAGAGGACCCTCAAAGGTTTCTAAAATGATCTCTAGCGCATCGGGCGGAATGTATAAATCTTCAGGTTTATCGACCACCGCTTTGCCATGCAAAAAAGCCAGTGGCAGCTTTTGCTGTACTGGCTCTTGCAAATTATCTGACGCGTCAAGCTCTGGGCTAGTCAATGAAGTCTCTACTCAAATGGTTTGGTATCACCACAACCGACACGTAAGATTTCGATGCTATCATCTGATAAGTCAATTACTGTGGTTGCCTGTTCAGGAAGATAACCACCATGAATAATTAAATCAACTTGCTTTTCAATGCGATCGCGAATTTCATCAGGATCAGCCTCAGTATATTGCTCACCTGGTAAAATTAAAGAACACGACATTAACGGTTCACCTAATTCAGCCAATAAAGCACAGGTGATTGGGTGTTCGATAACACGAATACCAATGGTTTTTTTCTTTTCGTTTAATAAACGCTTTGGTACTTCTTTAGTGCCTTTAAAGATGAACGTATAAGGCCCGGGGGTGTTATTTTTAATTAATCTGAATAACTGATTATCGACGCGAGCATAGGTGGATAGCTCTGATAAGTCGCGGCAAACTAAGGTAAAGTTATGGTGTTTTTCAATGCCACGAATACGTTCGATGCGCTCTTTTGCTTGCTTATTACCAATGTTGCAGCCAAGTGCATAACCCGAATCGGTTGGGTATACAATAACACCGCCTTGCTTAATAATATCAACCGCTTGGCTGATTAAGCGTGGTTGCGGATTATCTGGATGAATATGAAAAAACTGACTCATTACACGCTCCTATTGCCCTTCCCATGCTTGCCAAACCCCTTGGCAATCTTTTGGTAAGTATAAATTTTTACCTAACTCCAACCAACTGGTCGGAAAATGAAAATCTGACCCTTGCGACGCAAGTAAGCCATATTCACGACTCAGTTCACCTAAGAACTGGCGCTCACTCGGTGCTTGCTGTGGCTGTGCAACTTCCATCGCATCGCCACCCGCGTCTTTAAATTCAATAATTAACTTACGCAGCCACTTATTCGACATTTGATAGCGCCCAGGATGTGCAAGAACGGCAACCCCACCAGCTTGGTGAATGGCCGCAATTGCCGTTTGCATATCGCACCAACTACTTGGTACATAGCCTGTTTTTCCTCGCCCTAAGTATTTTTTAAATACTCCTGGGAAGTTTTTAGCAACACCACGCTCAATCAGTGCACGGGCAAAATGCGCCCGTGTGATCTGGGCGTTTTCGGCAAATGTTTTTGCTTGCTCGTAAATGCCTTCAAAACCGTTTTTAGCAAGGCGACGACCTATCTCTAAAGCGCGTTCTTCACGCTTGCTTTGTTGCGCTTGTAACAATGACAACAGTGCGTCATTTTCATCATCAACATTTAAGCCAACAATATGAATTTCAAAGCTTTCCCATTTTGTTGACACTTCAACACCAGAAATTAATTTAAGCGGTAAATTATCATCTGCAATGACTTGGCGTGCTGGTTTTATAGCACTCAACGTGTCGTGATCGGTAATTGCAAACACATCTATGTTTTTCTCAACCGCGCGGTGTAACAATTGCTCGACTGATAGCTGACCATCTGAGTATGTGGTGTGGCTATGTAAATCGTATTTTATCAAAGGGAAAGACTGCTTTACGTAAGTTCTTGAATCAATGATGTGAGTATAACAAAATTTTTATAGTAATTGTGGTAAATTAATACTTGACAGTATCGGCATAGGTACGCTTTACTGTATGCACTTTCAGACACGTTAAATAAGCAATAACAATGAACAAAACAATTCAAATCACAATTTGGTGGTGGCACTCGTAACTAGCGGGTGACGAATTGTCGTGTCTAACGATTTCTAAACCCGCTCATGTAGCGGGTTTTTTTATATCTAAATTTTAAGGTTTTATAATGAATTACATAGCAACTCTTACACATCATTGGTGGTGGCGCCTGGCTTAGCGGGACGGTAAGGGTCTATCTAATTTATAGACATCTTTATACGAACCCCGCCAAGCATCGCTTCGCGGGGTTTTGTTTTTTAAAGAGTTTTTGGGAATGAGGGAGAATGAGGTTTGATTTTTAGTCATATAACAACGACACCGGGTGAAGTAACCAGTATCACTCAAGTGCGCGACTACATCAGTAGCCCACTTGCGTTATACAGTTTACTCGATAAGCCTAATTCACTGCTGTTAGAGTCTGCTGAAATTGATTCTAAAGACAGTGTAAAAAGTCTAATTTTGGTTGACTCAGCGCTACGTATTGTTTGCCAAGGCAAACAGGTAACACTCACCGCACAGTCAAATAACGGCAAGCAATTACTGCCTTATTTACAAACTCATGTGCAAAACTGCTCTGCTGAGCTTGTAGAAGACACATTAACGTTAACCTACAACGAGGTCGCAAGCGATATTGATGAAGCCAGTAAATTAGTAGCAGATAACGCATTTAGTGCGCTACGTAGCTGCATCAACAGTATTAAAAGCACAACAGACAACCCATTCTCTGTGTTCTTAGGCGGTGTGTTTGCCTACGACATGGTTGCTAATTTCGAAACCCTTTCTGATGTACCTGACGGCGAAAACAGCTGCCCTGATTATGTTTTCTACCTCGCCGAAACGTTAGTTGTCATCGACCATCAAGCAAAAACAACCGAGCTAATTGGCAATGTATTTAACGGCCCTGAAGTTCATGCTAATTGTTTTGAGGTTGGTCAACAGTTAGAACGTTTAAATACCGTATGTGACAATGCACAAAGCTATCAAGGGCAAAAGCAAGCAGGCTCAAACCCAATTTCTGTCGATGTTAGCGACGAGCAATACTGCGAACATGTCATCACGTTAAAAAACAACATCGTTGATGGCGATATTTTCCAAGTTGTTCCATCACGTACTTTTTCTCTCGCCTGCCCTGACTCACTCCATGCTTACAGCCAACTAAAACAACAAAACCCAAGCCCATATATGTTTTACATGCGCGATGAAGAGTTTGTGTTATTCGGCGCATCGCCCGAGTCAGCCCTCAAATACTGCCCAGAGAGCAAACAAGTTGAGGTATACCCAATTGCAGGTACTCGCCCTCGTGGCAAGTTTGCTAATGGGCAAATTAATCCAGACCTAGACAGCCGCATTGAGCTTGAACTTCGCAACGACCAAAAAGAACGTGCCGAGCACCTGATGTTAGTTGATTTAGCGCGAAATGATGTTGCCCGCATTAGCGTACCAGGCACACGTCACGCGAAAGAGTTATTAAAAGTAGACCGCTACTCACAAGTGATGCATTTAGTTTCACGCGTGGTTGGTACTTTAAAACCTGAACTCGATGCGCTACATGCTTACCAAGCTTGTATGAACATGGGCACCTTAGTGGGTGCCCCTAAAGTACGCGCTGCTGAGTTAGTTCGTCAAACCGAACAAAAACGCCGCGGTAGCTATGGAGGTGCAGTAGGTTATTTAACGGGCGATGGCGCCATGGATAGCTGTATTGTTATTCGCTCTGCCTTTGTTAAAAACGGCACAGCCTATGTGCAAGCAGGTGCAGGTGTGGTGTTTGATTCAGATCCACAATCAGAAGCCAATGAAACCCGCGCTAAAGCACAAGCTGTGATCACTGCGATTCAATCGACTTACGAGGCACAATAATGACGACAACATCAGCCTATAAAATCTACTTTTTAGATAATTTTGATTCATTTAGTTATAACTTAGTCGATGAACTTTCTATGTTAGGGTGCCAGTTAGTGGTATACCGTAATAACATCAGTGCACAAAGCATCTTCGACAAAATGTGCCAAGAGACTGTGCCTGTATTATTAGTGCTTTCACCTGGTCCTGGCGCACCATCTGATGCAGGTTGTTTAATGGAGCTCATTGAACTGTGTAAAGGCCGCTTCCCGATGCTGGGTATCTGTTTAGGGCAGCAAGCACTAACACAAAGCTACGGTGGGGTTATTGGTCATGCAGGCGAAACTGTGCACGGCAAGTCATCAATTATTACGCTGACTGAGCACCCAGTATTCGCGGGTATGGGCGATAAAATGCCAGTTGCTCGTTATCATTCATTAATGGCAACCAAAGTCCCTGATGATGTTGAAGTAATTGCTTGTTATGAAAATATTCCGATGGCAATTTACCATCAACAAGATAATGCCCTTGGCTATCAGTTTCATCCTGAGTCAATTTTAACGCCAAATGGCGCATTGCTATTACAGCAAAGCATTGAATTTTTAACCGCACGCGTGCAGTAGAGGAATAACATGGAAGCAACAACTCAAACCCAGTTAAACCAATTATTAGCAAAGCAAGATTTATCATTTTCGCAAGCAACTACATTGTTTGACGCCATCATGAATGGCCAGCTTAATGATATTGAATTAACTGCTGCACTTATCGCCCTAAAACTGAAAGGCGAAACAAGTGATGAAATCGCCGGTGCGGCGGCATCAATGCGCGCCAATGCAGTGCCATTTCAAACCAGCAAAACCTTACTTGCTGATAGCTGTGGTACCGGTGGCGATGGCTCAAACACAATTAATATTAGTACCACAGCTGCTATTGTTGCCGCCGCTGCGGGCATCAATATGGTCAAACATGGTAATCGCAGTGTATCGAGTAACTCGGGCTCAGCGGATTTACTTAAAGCCTTGGGTATCAATATCGATATGAGCCCTGAGCAAGCAGCGCATTGTTTAGACAATACTGGGTTTACATTTTTATTTGCACCGCATTATCACAGTGGTGTACGCCATGCGATGGGCGTGCGTACGGCTCTTAAAAGCCGCACAATTTTTAATATCTTAGGGCCACTGGCCAACCCTGCTGCCCCTGAGGTGCAATTGCTTGGTGTTTATGACCCTTCACTGTGTTTACCAATGGCCGAAACCTTAAAAACCCTTGGCACAAAACGCGCTATGGTGGTTCACGGTGCAGGCACTGACGAAATCGCCTTAGACGGGACAACCAAAGTGGTTGAGCTTAATAACGGTGAACTGAGCGAATACACGCTAACAGCGAGCGATTTTGGTCTTGCAAACTATTCACTTGAACAACTAGCAGGCCAAGGCCCAGAATATAACGCAAAAGCAAGCTTAGCGATTTTACAAGGTCAAGGTGAAATGGCGCATAACGCTGCCATTATAGCCAACGTCGCCGCCCTTCTTTATTTAACCGATAAAGCAGGTGATTTAAAAGCAGCCGCAGATCAAGTAAGCGAATTATTAGCATCAGGCAAAGCGATGGACACATTGAACGCAATTATTGAGGTAAGTCATGGCTAACGTGTTAGACAAAATTGTTGCCGACAAACGCATTGAATTAGAACAAAGAAAAGCACAGCGCCCGCTTGAGTCATTCATTGGCGATGTTGTGCCAACCAAGCGAGACTTTGAAGCGGCATTAGCAGCAACCGGTACGCAGTTTATTTTAGAATGTAAAAAGGCCTCACCGTCAAAAGGGCTAATTCGCGAACCATTCAATTTAGACGAAATTACATCAGTTTATAAAAAGTACGCAACCTGTATGAGCGTGCTAACGGACGAAAAATATTTTCAAGGCAGTTATCAGTACCTTGAATACGTGCGCAGCCAAGTGGAACAGCCGCTTATTTGTAAAGACTTCTTTATTGATGAGTACCAAGTTTACTTAGCACGCATATCGGGTGGTGATGCGATTCTATTAATGCTCTCAGTCCTTGATGACGAGCAATATTTAGCGCTTCATAAAGTGGCTGATTCTTTAAACATGTCGGTACTTACTGAAGTCAGTAATGAGCAAGAAGTTAGCCGTGCACTTGCACTTAATGCCAGCCTAATTGGTATTAATAACCGCGACCTTCGTGATTTAAGTACTGATCTTGCAACAACTGAGCGTTTACGTCAGCTTATCCCAAATGACAAAGTGGTGATTTCAGAGTCGGGCATTTATACCCATAAAGATGTAAAACGCCTTGCGCCATTGTGTGATGGCTTTTTAATTGGCAGCTCACTAATGGCTGAGCGCGACTTAGAAGCCGCATGTCGTAAAGTGATTTTAGGTGAGAACAAAGTGTGCGGTTTAACCCGTTCACAAGATGCGATGGCAGCCTACGCAAGTGGTGCTGTGTATGGTGGCTTAATTTTTTATCCTAAGTCACCGCGCTATGTTGATATCGACTGTGCCAAGCAAGTTACGCAAAGTGCCCCACTCGCGTATGTGGGTGTGTTTGTCAATGCACCTCTTGAACAAGTGGTCGATTATGCACAAAGCTTAAAATTAGCAGCCGTGCAATTACATGGCGATGAGAATAGCGAGTATATTCAAAGCCTCAGAAAGGAATTACCGCTTGGCTGTGAAATTTGGAAAGCCCAAGCTGTTAAAGGCGAATTACCTAAACCACTTGAAGGGGTTGATCGCCATTTATACGACACTTACAGCAAGAGCCAAAAAGGCGGCACAGGCGAAGCATTTGATTGGTCTGTGCTAGAGACGGCAACCGTGCCGTTTATGTTAGCCGGTGGTTTGAATCCAGAGAATATCCATGCAGCGCTTTATCGCGGTGCCAATGGCCTTGACCTAAACTCTGGCGTTGAAGCGTCAGCGGGTAAAAAGTGCCAAACAAAATTACAAAACGCGTTTTCGCATATCAGAAATTATTGAGGTTAGAATGCAAAATCCAGCTTATTTCGGTAAATTCGGTGGTATGTTTGTACCACAGCTGCTTGTGCCAGCACTCAAGCAACTAGAAGCAGAGTTTAATAAATCACAAAAAGATCCAGCTTTTCAGGCTGAGTTTGAAAAACTGTTAAATGAATACGCAGGTCGTCCTACGCCATTAACTCTGACACGTAACTTAGTTAAAAATCCTAAGGTAAAACTGTATTTAAAGCGTGAAGATTTACTGCACGGCGGTGCGCACAAAACCAACCAAGTACTTGGTCAAGCACTTCTGACCAAACGCATGGGTAAAAAAGAAGTGATTGCAGAAACAGGTGCCGGCCAACACGGTGTTGCAACGGCCCTAGCCTGTGCCTTACTTGGCTTAAAATGCCGTATTTACATGGGCGCAAAAGACGTTGAACGTCAGCAACCAAATGTATTTCGTATGAAACTAATGGGCGCAGAGGTTATTCCTGTCACGGCAGGCTCTGGTACCTTAAAAGATGCCGTAAACGAAGCACTGCGTGACTGGTCAGCTAATTACAAAGATGCTCACTATTTACTAGGCACTGCAGCAGGCCCTCACCCATTCCCTACCATGGTGCGTGAGTTCCAAAAAATGATTGGTGAAGAAGCAAAACAACAAGTACTGAAAGCAGAGGGTCGCTTACCGGATGCTGTGCTTGCTTGTGTAGGTGGTGGCTCTAACGCCATTGGTATGTTCACAGACTTTATTGATGAGCCAAGCGTAAAACTCATTGGTGTAGAGCCAGCTGGTAAAGGCTTAGATACCCATCAACACGGTGCTACGCTATGTAAGGGCACGAAAGGCATTTTACACGGTACCTATACCTATATTATGCAAAATGATGATGGTCAAATTGAAGAGTCTTACTCTGTTTCAGCAGGTCTTGATTACCCAGCTGTTGGTCCACAACATGCTTATCTTCATGAGACAGGCCGTGCAGAATATGTGGGCATTACTGATACTGAAGCACTTGAGGCATTCCAACTACTGGCTAAGAACGAAGGGATTATTCCAGCGCTTGAATCAAGCCATGCCCTCGCATATGCCCTTAAATATGCCGAGCAACAAACCGAAGACACTATTTTAGTGGTTAACCTAAGCGGCCGAGGCGATAAAGATTTGGCTCACGTACACAGTGTTTTATCAGAAGGAGGCGCACTATGAGCCAGACTAACCGTTACGGACAACTGTTCGCCACATTAAATGAAACAAACCAAGGTGCTTTTGTACCCTTCGTTACGATTGGTGATCCTAATAAAGCACTGAGTGTAGAGATCATCAAAAGCTTAATTGATGGCGGCGCTGATGCCCTTGAGCTAGGTATTCCATTTTCAGATCCGATTGCAGATGGCCCGGTGATCCAAGCTGCTAACATTCGTGCACTTGATGAAAACATCAATACCCAAGATTGCTTTGATATCATTAAACAAGTGCGTGAGTACAATGCCGATATTCCAATTGGCCTGTTATTGTATTCAAACCTAGTACTTAAGCGGGGCATCGAAAAGTTTTATCAAGATGCTAAAGAAGCCGGTGTTGATTCAATTTTAGTGGCTGACGTGCCGCTGCACGAATCAAAGCCATTTCGTAAAACAGCAATGAAAAATGGCATCGACCCAATTTTTATTGCAACGCCTAATGCTGATGATGACACCTTACGGGAGTGTGCGTCATATGGTCGTGGTTACACATACCTTCTTTCACGCGCAGGTGTGACAGGCACAGAAACCAAGGCACAAATGCCAGCAGATTCATTAGTTAAAAAACTAAAAGATTATCATGCTGCACCGGCTCTACTTGGCTTTGGTGTATCAACACCTGAAGATGTTAAATCAGCACTTGAGTCAGGAGCCGCTGGTGCCATTTCAGGCTCTGCGGTTGTTAAAATCATCGAGGCAAACCTTGATGATCGAGCTGCGATGCTCACTGGTTTAAAAGAGTTTGTAGCCAGTATGAAAGCTGCTACTAAGTAAGTTGTTTTATTGCATAAAAAAGGGCCTTAAAGGCCCTTTTTTATGTCTAACTAATTATGAGAAATGATTAATGATGGCGATGCTCGCCCTCTTTAATTTCTTCTATGAATTTTCGATTAAAGGCTTCCAGGTCGGCTGGGCTTCGACTTGTAACTATGCCCTCATCAACACACACCTCTTGATCAACCCAATTAGCACCAGCATTGATCAAATCAGTTTTAATACTTGGGTATGATGTCACCTTGCGGTCGCGTAACTTGTTAATTTCGGCTAATAGCCATGGGCCATGGCATATCGCGGCAATGGGTTTGTTTTTACCTGCACTAAAAAAACCATCAACAAACGCTTTTGCTTCGCTATTTTGACGTAACGTATCTGGGTTGAATAAACCACCAGGAAGCAGTAACGCGTCATACTCTGCAGAGTCTGCTTCGCTGACTACGCGGTCAACAGTGACTCGCTCACCCCATTGGTTTTCATCCCATGCGGTGATATCGCCACGCTCAAGTGACACAACTTCAACAAGTGCACCAGCTTCTAATAATGCGCTTCGTGGTGACAATAGCTCGCTTTGCTCAAAGCCGTTGGTTGCAAGAATGGCAATCTTTTTACCATTAAGTTGGCTATTTAAATCTGACATGTTATCTCCTTATTTGGGCAAACCTAAATCATTAGAAGCAGACAACATGCCAAGACTTAATGCATTGAAAATACTAAATTAATTTTTAAGTCACCAATTTTTACTCTGTAAATACTACAGCCGATGTGCAAATCCTGCTTTATAGAAGGTCTTTGAGTGCTTTAGCAGGTTTGAAAACTGGCTTATTAGCGCCTTCTATTTCAATTTCTTCACCGGTTTGCGGGTTGCGCCCTTTACGGGCTGGATAATAACTTAAGGCAAATGTACCAAAGCCATTTATTTGCACTTGGTCGCCCTCAGATAATGATTTTTCGATAGCATTTAACATGCTCGTTAAGGCAGCTTGCGTGTCTTTTTTTGTTAATTCACTGTGGGCAGCCATTTGTGATACTAACGCGGCTTTATTCATAATATGCTCCAAAATACGCCGCTTAATCATCTGAGGTTAAGCGGAAAAAGATAAGGTAAAACATCCTAAACATTGGTTTAGGCCAGATTGGCTCGGGAGGCTAAGCTTTCAGGGCAACTAAGTCAACCTTGTATCTTGAGCTATAACTTGATACAACCCAGTATCTTTTTAAATTAGAGCATTTATAAATCTATGCGCGCAATTATTGAATACACTCCGCTGATTTTGTTTTTTGCGGTTTTCAAATTAGTTGATATTTATTGGGCAACAGCCTTGCTGATGCTAACTACCTTAATTCAGGTTGCTTATTGTTATTTTAAAGATGGCAAAGTACCAACCCGCCACTGGGTGTTTTTTGCAATCGCAGTCGTGCTAGGTACACTTACCTTAGTCTTCCACGATGAACAGTTTGTGAAATGGAAGGCCACCATTGTGTATGCCATCTTAAGTGCTACCTTGTTAGTCAGCCGCTATGTGCTTGGAAAAAACCTAGTTAAAAAAGCACTTAGCTCGATTTTAGAAAATGCCTCTGAGAGTAAACAAGAAATCAAGGTACCGGAAACACTGTGGAACAAACTTAATCTCTTTTGGGTTGCGGTAACCGGTGGTATATCAGCGCTGAACATCTACATTGCCTATAATTTCTCACTCGATTTTTGGGTTAACTTTAAAGTATTTGGTTTAATGGGCATTACCTTTGTATGCGTGCTAGCCACGATCATTACCCTATTTAAATACTTACCTGAGGATGACGAAGAGAAAGATTCAAAGCAATCTTAATGTCATAAATATGTCGTCTTAGCTTGTTAGCGTATACAAAAAACACGCTGAGACGACATTGAACGCTAACCAATACCGCTGGTTTGAATTTACCCTCATATTTGTTTCTTTGCCGCTATTAGGCTTCTTGCTACGCGCCCACCTCGCTAACTGGCTTATACCTGCCCTTATTATTTTAATGGCCGTGTGCAGCATGTTGCTTTTGTCTGACCCTCATTTCAAACGCTTTAGGCTAACCAGCTTAGGTGAATTTAGTGCAGTCAAACGTCGCTTGTTTAGCTTTTTCTTTTTAGGGGCGCTATTCTCAGGCATGTTTTACGGCATCATGAATCAAGAAAACTGGTTTTCGATGCCCAGAAATTCTTTTTATGATTGGCTGATGTTGTTATTGCTCTATCCCATTTTATCGGTGATGCCGCAAGAGCTTATTTTTAGAACCTACTTTTTCCATCGTTATAAACACATTATGCCAAGTAAAACCGTGCGTATTATTGTCAGCGCATCGGTGTTTGCGTTGGCTCACATTGTCTATGCGAATGTACTCGCCGTACTTCTAGCATTTTTAGGTGGGCTGCTTTTTTCTTACACCTATGCGCAAAGCCGCTCGACCTTTGTGTGTGTTATTGAACACAGTTTATGGGGACTTTGGATGTTTACTTTGGGGCTAGGTGATGTTTTAGATGCAGGGGCTATTTAGCGAATATAAAAAAGCCGCGCAAAAGTGCGCGGCTAAATATTGAGTTGGCTTTTAAAATCCGAAAATACTAAATGCAAAAAACTTCGTTGCGACCGTATTTACAAAAATAAGTAATAAAATGGCAGGGATAAACGTTGATAGCGAAAAGTTCACATACTTCTCTGTAAAGCTGCCGATATAGCCGTCACAGCCTTGGCTTAGCTCTGCTGATAAGTTTGCTTTTTTCCAGCGGTACATAACGAATAAACACACCATTAAACCATTAAGCGGTAAAATTGTGTCGTAAAACACATCATAAACAATATCAAATAAGCTCTTATCTGCGCCGCCATAATTAACAAACTGAGTAAGAGAGTCAACCATACCAAATGACATGGTACACAACACAGTTAATACGCCTGTTGATAAAGTTAGGATAGCCAATGCTTTTTTACGGCTGATACCCTTACGGTCACTTAATGTTGCTGTTGGTACTTCCACAATCGATACAAGTGACGTAATTGCCGCAAAAAAGACTAATAAGAAGAATACAAACGCAACAATTGATGCACCCACGTAGCCAATATCAGCTTGTAATGCTAATAAAATTTTTGGTAGATATACAAAAATCATCGACACCGATGAGTCTGATAAAGTACTCGGATCAGTATTCGGATTAAAACTAAAAATAGCTGGAAGCACCATAAGACCGGCAATAAATGCAACCAATGAATCGGTTACCGCAACCATTTTTGCACTGCCAACAATGTCGTCTTTCTTAGAAATATATGATGCATAGGTCATTAAAATACCCATACCTAACGACAGTGAGAAGAACGCTTGAGCTAGCGCACCATTAAGTACACTCGCACTCATTTTACTAAAATCAGGTACGATGTAATACTTTACACCCGCCATCGCGTTATCAAGTGTTAATACATAAACCACCAGCGCGGTAAGTAACACAAATAAAGCCGGCATCATAAACTTAGCTGCTTTTTCAATACCTTCTTTTACACCACCAACCAAGATCAAGTTAACGATGATTGCAACTACAGCCATATAACCAAACACGGTATAGCTATTGATAAAGGTACCAAAGTTATCAGGCTGAGCTAAAGCATCTAAATTACCAAATGCGGTTTGCGATAAATAACCAAAAATCCACACAGTGATCACCATGTAAAAAACAGCAATCATAAATGGCGTTAGTACCGCTAAAAAGCCCGCAAAGTTCCATTTTGGATCATTGCTCGCTAACAATTTGTAAGAACCGAGAGGATCTTTTTGCGCTTTACGACCCATTGCCATTTCGGCCATCATTACAGGCAAACAGATAAAAATGACAAACAATGCATAGACTAAAAGGAAAGCACCACCACCATTTTTTGTAGCGGAAACAGGAAAACCCACTAAGTTTCCGATACCTACAGCAGAACCGGCTGCCGCTAAAATAAAACCGAGGCGGGAGCTAAAATGCTCGCGTTTTTCGCTCATTTAAAAACCTTATTATTATTTTCTCAATCAAGCGACTCTACCAGTGTTATACCGCGTATTTCAAGCTTTATAAGTTAAAGTTATATGGGTTTGTGTAAAGATTATTACGCAAATAATCTCTCGTCTACTCAGCAGAATATGCTACTATTTTTTCAAAATAACATTGAGAACACATTATGCTGTATATGATTTATTCAACAGACGTTGAGAATAGTTTGGAAGCACGTAAATCTGCTCGCCCTGCTCACTTAGCTCGCCTTCAGGAATTAGACGATCAAAATCGTTTATTTACAGCAGGCCCGCTACCAGCCGTTGATAGTGAAGACCCTGCTGAAGCCGGTTTTACAGGCTCATTAGTGGTTGCTGAGTTTGATTCATTAGAAGCAGCAAGGGAATGGGCAGCAAACGACCCTTATATTGCTGCTGGCGTTTACGATAACTCAGTTGTAAAGCCATTTAAAAAAGTCTTTGGTTAATTTTTAATTAGAGTGAACTTTCCTGCTGCAATAATTCAGTGTTTGTTCACTGCTTGTTAACTAAGATCATCTCGTTAAATCACATAATTTAACGTTTTTACTTGAGTTTTAGTTACTTGGTTAATTAAACTAAATGGGTCTGGTTTAGGAGTTTCCCGTCATGCGCGTATTATTAGCCTTCAGTTTTAGCCTACTATTTGCACTTTCGAGCTTTCAAGCAGCTGCAAGTAACAAGCAAGCTGATGAGGTCAGTAAAAAGCAAGCAGTGTTGATTGCAAAAAAAGCGGAAGACGGTAGAACCCTCAAAATCACAGAGCAAGAAAAAGTATATACCGTTAGAATATTAAAAACGAACGGACACGTGGTCGATATCCATGTGAACAAAAAGACTGGCGAAGTGAAAAAGGATTAAAAATGCGAATTTTAGTAATTGAAGATGATTTACACTTGGCAGACAATTTACGTAATGCCCTTGAGAAAGAGCGCTACAGTGTAGATCTTTGTCACGATGGCGAAGCTGGTTTATTTCATATTACAGAATACCCTCTTGATATGGCAGTAGTCGATTTAGGCTTACCAAAAGTAGATGGTATAGAACTGATCACAAAAGCACGTGCACAAGGTATTACTATTCCTATCTTAATTTTAACGGCGCGTGACCGTTGGCAAGATAAAGTAGAAGGTTTAGATGCAGGCGCTGATGATTACCTTACTAAACCGTTTCATGTTGAAGAGTTAATTGCGCGCTGTAACGCACTTATTCGCCGTAGTGCGGGTAAAGCAAACCCTGAAATGACAGCAGGTCCAATCAAAATTCATACTCGCTCTCAGCAAGTATGGGTAGATGACAGAGAGCTTAGCCTGACAGCATATGAATACAAAGTACTTGAGTACTTAATGGTTAACCCACAAAAAGTGATCTCTAAGTCAGAGCTAACTGAGCATATTTACGACCAAGACTTTGATCTTGACTCAAACGTAATTGAAGTATTCGTGCTTCGTTTACGTAAAAAGCTTGACCCTGACGGTACACTAAACCCTGTAGAAACGTTACGTGGCCGTGGTTACAGGCTTAAAAGTCAGTGGTAGCATCGCAAATACCGCTTAAAGTAAGGCAAGGATTTATCCTTGTCTTTGTTTTATTAGTTGCTTTACCAATTTTGTTTTTCTCAATTGGTAAGGCTTACTACGCCTCCTTAGTCGAAGCGACCGAAAAAACGCTCGAAGCCCACTTATATTCTCTTATCTCTGAAGTTGACTTTACTGAACGTGGCATTGTGATGCCAAGCACCATTCTCACCCCCGAACTAAACAGACTAAACTCAGACACCTACGCTATGATTTATCGTGGCGATCTACCTGTTTGGTACTCTGAGTCAGCAACGAATATAAATTTTATTCCTGACGAATTCGAAGCCCCTGCTGGTTCAGCCGATTTCCGTCGTGTTGAATATAATAATGTAGTTTATTGGCAGCTTACCCTTACCGTTATCCTAGAAAATATAGATCAATCCGAGCATGCACGGTTTATTTTGTTAAAACGTAATGATGCTCTACTCAGGTTGATGGATGGCTTTAAACAAACTTTAGTGAATTGGATGTATGTTATGGGTGTTTCAATCGCCGCATTGATGGCGATTGGTTTTGTTTGGAGCGCAAGACCCCTACAACGTTTAGACAAAGAAATAAAATCCATTGAATCTGGCGATAATCAACAAATTAAGGGTCTTTACCCTGTTGAACTACAGACAATTAAAGCAGATTTAAACTTATTACTTGAATCACAGCAGCGCCAAAAAGAGCGTTATCGCGCATCGTTAAGCGATTTAGCGCATGCGTTGAAAACCCCATTAGCTGTACTTAAGTCAAGCCCTTTAGCCAATGATGCAGATGCACAAGAGCAGTTAGACCGTATTAATGTGATGATCGAGCATCAATTAAAGCGAGCCGCCACTGGTGCGTCTGATACATGGAAAAAACAAACGCTTGTTAAACCCGTTATTGATTCAATTTTAAGTGCCATGACGAAGGTTTATCGTGACAAAGATATTATCTTTACATGTGAAGTAACAGAGAAAGATTACTTCTTAGGTGATAAAACCGACTTAATGGAATTGTTAGGTAATCTAATAGACAATGCTTGTAAAGCTTGCCGCTCGCAAGTTGACATTAACGTTAAGCAAGGCAAATCATTAACAATTAATATCTGTGATGATGGACCTGGCGTGCCCGTTGACAAGCGTGAATCATTATTAACAAGAGGCACCCGATTGGACACTTATGAAAGTGGTCATGGTGTTGGTATGGCTATCGTGTCGGACTTAGTAAACTCTTATAATGGCCACTTAACAATTGGTGACTCCGAAAAACTTGGTGGCGCTGAGTTTATTTTAGAGTTTAACTATCGTGATAAAAAATAATATGAAACACCCGATATTTACAGTTTTTTTAGGATTTATATCATTTCAAGCATTCTCTATCGATGCTCAACAGCAATGCACATTAAACGGCAATACACCTGCTGAAACAAAGCAATATATTCGCTGCTTAGATAAAGTCATTGCAGATTTGGAACGCGAACAAAAAATGTGGGTAAATAAACTGACTCTAGATCTGGAAAAGATAAAAGAAGATACGGGGAACAGCCAACTATTACCTATATTTTTACGCAGTGTAAAAAACCAAGCCAGCTATCAAGAGGACAGTTGTCGTTGGCGATATTTGCAAAAAATGCCAAATGCAACCAAGGCAGCTATTACCTACAAGCAATGTGAAATTGCTATACTCAATCAGCACCTGAGCGTGTTAAAGCAACCATTAAAGTAAAAAGGCGCATCAGCGCCTTTTAATCATCTAATTTAAGCTCTTCGCCGTTTCCCAGCAAAGTTGCGAGCCAACGCCCTTCTTGGCTTGTTTCAAGGGCTATTTTAACTATCATAGTTAATGGTACGGATAACAGCATTCCAACTGTTCCCATCAACCAACCCCAAAAGATTAAAGATAAGAATACAACTAACGTTGATAAACCCAAACCTTTACCCATAAATTTAGGCTCAACTATGTTACCCATCACTGTATTTATTACTAGGTAACCACCCGCAATAACCCCAGCAACAAGCGGGCCTTGTGTAATTAAAGCTAATAATACCGCCGGTACGGCCGCAATAATCGACCCAATATTAGGGATATAATTGAGCATGAATGCCACAACCCCCCACAGCACAAAGTAATCAACACCAAGTGCCCATAGCATAAAACCAGCAAGCAGGCCGGTGCCTAAACTTACTAACGTTTTTATCGCAAGATAAGAGTTAATAGAGTCTAAAAAGCGGTCAATTTGCTTCATTTTCATTTCGGGGTCATCTAATGCCATATGTACTTTTTTGCTTAGCATTGGCCCTTCAAACAGCATAAATACTACCGTTAAAATAATAAGAAACATATTTGCCATTACGCCGCCAAGGCCTGTAAGCATATTTGTAGCCACATCAATCATTTTTCCTGGGTCAAATAAAGAAATAATCTGTTCTTTATCAATCAAGATGTTATAACTAGCAGCAACATTAACAACCCACACAAACTCTTCTTGTAGTTGCGCTTTGTACTCAGGTAGTTTTTCAGAGAAATCGGTCATAGATTGCCCTACCAGACCGGCAAGGCTTACCCCTACACCAACTATCATCATCATGACAAAAACCACTGCAATTGCTTTGGGAATTCCATATTTAGCAAAAAAGCGGATCAGGGGATTACATATAATGGCAATAAAAGCTGCCAAAACAAAAGGGATCACAATTACACTTGCAGCTTTAATACCTGCCAAAACAATAACTAAAGCGGCAAAGATAACTAAACTTTTATTTACACCAGTCAAACTCGACAAAATAAAATCCTTGTGAATTATTTCCTCCAGTGTAAGTCAAATAAACACTAAAAGAAATCTCTGTGCAACTGGCACAGTTAATGCCTGTTTTGTACACATTATTTGAACAAACTATGACCTTAAGTTACTATTAGCCAGTCGTACTTAAAAGGAGCTAGGGATGACACATTTATCAGAGCAAGAGTTGTCTTTTTTTAATAGCTTATTTGAGGCTGAACAAAGTGTTGATGACCCTATCAACACTAAAATGTCATTAAATCTCAACCTACCAGATAAACTAAGTGGATTGCTCAAGAATGCGAAATTAACGCTATTGGCAGAAGTTGGTATCTATCAGTTGTGGTTTCCATTAGAGTTCACTACAGATGAAAACGGTCAATTAACGCCAGTTCTTAGTGCACCTGAAGTAATCGACACCAAAGGAATTGAAAGAAGTTGGCGAACACCCGATCTTGACCTACAAACAGAAAAATACGTTATTTTGTCACTCTCGAGTACTGGAATACTCTTACAACCAAAACATGCCGAAGCCGTTTTAGAACAAGAAATTACGCTTGCTTTTAGCTTACCCAACCAAGAGCATGTGATGATCAGAGCCAAACCTGTCAGAGCGACAAGTAAAGGTATTGCTGCAAAAATAATTAAGGTCTGTGAAGGCGAAGATGCAATGCGCCAATACTTATTCGACATTCACAAACATCATCACGCAAAGTTATATGAACAAGGAAACATAACGACTGAACTCATCTAGTTGCATGACATGCTGCGCTTCGATAAGCTCGCCTTTTTGCAGCAAATCCAAATAAGGTATTTTATGAGTTATCCTATCGGGACCCCTGGTAAACCTTGGAATGATGAAGATAAAAAAGCATGGCTTGCGCTTCAATCAGTAAAGCGTAGCTACTCAGATGACGTCGTATCACAGCTTGATTCGTTATCGGAAAAGTTTGATGTTGAACGATATGGTACGCTTGACTATGACATTAACAGCTACCCGCTTTTCATTTTAAAAAGCAAAAATTGGCAAAAAAATAAACCATGCGTGTTAGTAACAGGTGGTGTACACGGTTATGAAACGAGTGGCGTGCACGGCGCATTAGCCTTTGCCAAAAAAGCAGCTACCGATTACCTTTCACACTTTAATATTTTGATTGCACCCTGTATTAGCCCTTGGGGTTACGAAACCATAAACCGTTGGAATCCAACTGCAACTGATCCAAACCGCTCTTTTTATCAAAATAGTCCTGCGCAAGAATCGGCAGCAATCATGCAGTACCTAGCTGATAATTCAATTGCACCATACGCACATATTGATCTCCATGAAACAACCGACACTGATAATAGCGAGTTTCGTCCAGCGCTTGCAGCCCGCGATGCCAAAACACACGATAATTGGAATATACCAGATGGATTTTATCTTGTAGCTGACAGCGAACGTCCTGAACATGAATTCCAAACCGCTATTATCAAATCAGTTGAAAAAGTTACCCATATCGCCCCAAGTGATGAAAATAACCAGTTGATTGGTGTGCCGCAAACTCAGTTTGGTGTAATTAATTACGAAGCGAAAAAGCTCGGTTTATGTATGGGCTTAACAGATGCAGAATTTGTAACAACAACAGAGGTCTACCCTGATAGCCCACAAGCGAGTGACGAAATTTGTATTCACGCTCAAGTAGCGGCAATTTCAGGCGCTCTTGACTATATTGTTAATAAATAGTTATCTATACTTTAAATGCCAGATGAATAAGCTATCTGCATAACACCCATAAAAGCAATTAAAAACCAATAAAAAGCATAAATTTAGAATATTTATGCTTTTTTATAATTGTACAATAAATAGCTAGACACGCTCTGTGAATTGTATAAAATTCGCGCTCTTTTTAATTCGAAAGGGAAGCAAATTGGAATTTAAGAATCACTATGGCAGTGTCAGTATCATCACTGAGGGTCCAATAATTATTGGACAATTTTCTGGTAATATTAACGCACGATTAGTCAACGACTTCGCGACTGGTTTAAAAAAGCATATCAGTGCTTTGGCTGGGCGTCCGTGGGCTTATATTAGTCATTCTACACACCTACTTGCAACGACTCCTGATGCAGAACGAGGTTTTACTAATTTATTCCGTGCTTTACAGGGCACAAACTGTATTGCCACAGCATATATGTTCAGCTCTTCAATCGTGCTTAATCAAATGAAACGTATCATCGCAGAAGCTGAGTCTCCGATTCAGATTCTTGATTGTTTATTTGATGATTTGCAAAGCGCCAAAGCTTATGTTTTAAAACAACTTGAATTTGCTGAAATGGCTTGTTAACAAGCCATTTCAATACCAATCGTTATTAGTTTTTATAAAACTTTGTTTCTTTCGTTATCGCTATATCTGCATCTTCAAGCGCTTGAATATGGAAACTTATTGGCGTTACTTTTGATTTTAATTCATAACCATCAGCAACCACGGTAACAGGCACCCTCTTCATTTGGCCTGCATCAATCGTTATTGTTTCTGGCACCTGTAGATTAGCTTCTTCGATACCAGTTATACCAATTGAATAGCTCAAACTATGCTGAGTTTTATTGATAATTGATAAAGTGTATGGGTTTTCAACCAGCCCTTCAAAGTTAACACGATACAAAGCATTACGGTCACGAATAACTGATGCTTCTATTGGCGTACGCATAGCTACCCAAACGACCATAGCAACCACAAATAAGGCCGTTAAACCGCCATACCCAAGCAGTTTTAACCTAAATGGGTTTGTTGTTTTTCCTTCCATTTGTTTTTCTGAGGCATATTTTATTAGCCCCTTTGGATAATTAAATTTTTCCATGGTATCGTCACACGCATCGATACATAAGCCGCAGTTTATGCATTCATATTGCAAGCCATTTCGTATATCAATACCTGCAGGGCATACTTCAACACACAGGTTACAATCTACACAGTCACCTAAACCTAACTCTTTAGGATCGGCTTTACGCTTACGCGCACCACGAGATTCCCCTCGCTCCTGATCGTAGGTAACGACTAACGTGTCTTTATCAAACATTACTGATTGAAAACGTGAATATGGACACGCAACAGTACACATTTTTTCACGTAAGAATCCCGCATTGCCATAGGTACAAAAAGCGAACAAGAAAACCCAAAAGCTAACAAGCCCTGACATTTCAAGTGTGAATAAGCTCATGTATAAAGACTTAGCAGGTATAAAATAAGCCATAAATGACATTGATGTGAGTAAAGAGATCACAAGCCAAACAGCATGCTTGGTTATTTTCTTTTGCCACTTACTTGCTGACCAAGGAGATTTATCAAGTTTGATTCGTTGGTTACGGTTCCCTTCGACTTTATGTTCGACCCAAGTGAACATAAGCATCCAAATTGTTTGCGGGCAGGTATAACCACACCAAACTCGGCCTAACCAGTTCGTCACAAAAAACAATGCAAAAGCACCTGTCATAAATAACATGGCTAAAATCATAAAATCTTGAGGCAACAGTGTTAACCCAAACAAGCTAAATTTTTGTGTTGCTACGTCAAGTAAGACGGCTTGACGACCATCATACTGAATCCACGGAATGGCGATAAACGTCAACATCAGTACCCAGCCTAAGTAACGGCGGATACGTTGGAAGTGCCCCTTTTGCTCTCGGATATAAATCGGCCCATCTTGGTTGTAGGGCTTGATGATTAAGTCTTGCTCTTTAATATCAAATTTCATTTTGCTACTTACTTCTGTGTCGGTAATAACCTTACAGAGCAACTATCAGGCCAACTCAAAATAAAATTAAATAATTGATATTAATGACTATTTTTTCACTTAAAACAACCAAAATCGCGAAATAACGCGAACAACCACGCTATTTCGCGAAATTACGTTTTATAGCCAGCTTTTTCATTTTTGATCTAAGAGTACTTTCGGGTAAACCAAGCAAGGTAGCAGCGCCATTTTCACCTGATATTTGGCCGTTACACCGTTTTAGTACCTCGCAAATATGCTGCTTTTGTACAGCAGCAAGCGAGACAACTTGCTCATTTGTTTGCTCGTTATTCAAAGGTGCAGAGAGTTGTAGCAAAGCTTGTTTTGATAAAATAGCTTCACGCTCAAGGATATTTTGTAGCTCGCGAATATTGCCTGGCCAATCATAATTAGACAACTTAGTGAGCGTTGCTTTGCTAAGCCCCTTTAGCTGTTTACCTAACCGCTTGTTAAGCTGAGTGATTATGTTTGCCGCGAGAAGTGGAATGTCTTCTTTGCGCTCACGCAGCGCAGGAACACGAATGGGAAACACGTTTAAGCGATAATATAAGTCCATTCGAAAGCTGCCCTGCTCAACCATTTGCCATAAGTTTCGATTAGTTGCGGCTAATACTCGAATATCGACTTTTAAGGTTTGACTACCCCCCACGCGCTCAAACTCTTGCTCTTGCAGCACGCGCAGTAACTTACTTTGCGCTTCTAATGGTAACTCTGCCACTTCATCTAAAAATAGAGTGCCTTTATCAGCCAGTTCAAAACGCCCTTTTCTGCGCTCATTAGCGCCGGTAAACGCTCCTTTTTCATGACCGAATAACTCTGATTCTATTAAATTTGCAGAAAATGCCGCGCAATTTACTTTAATGAATGGTTGCTCAGCGCGGCTACTTAAACGGTGTAAGTTTCTCGCCACCAGCTCTTTACCTGTGCCATTTTCACCTAAAATCAAAACGGTACTGTTCGTTTGACTCACTAGGGTTATTTGCTCAAGCATACTTTGAAACGAATGACTTTGCCCGACTAAACCCGACCCCTGCCAATCTTCATTTAACTCAGAAATAAGATAGGCGTTCTCAGCTTGTAACTGCTCAGACAAGTGCTGAACTTGGGCCAGAGCATCGCGCAATGCAACTTCAGTTTGCTGCTGCTTTGAGACATCGCGAAAAATCGCGACTGCTCCAATCAAGGCGTCATTTTTGTAAACGGGTGTTGAGGTATACTCAACAGCAAAATAACTACCATCTTTACGCCAGAATACCTCATCATTTACGTGACGATGTTTACCATCGAACATAGTGCAATATATTTGGCATTCATCTGCAGGATATGGTGAGCCATCTTTTCGAGTATGGTGATGATATTGGTGAATTTTTTTACCGAGGAGTTCTTCTGCTTTCCAGCCAGTCATACGCTCAGCTGCTGGGTTGACGAATACAGCATTACCCGATAAATCAAAGCCGTAGATCCCTTCACCTACAGCATTTAATAAAAGTGTTGGATCATTTAAAAATTCTTTAATCATAGCAAAATGTTTATTCGCGAAATATCACGACACATTATCGCAACGAATAATCATTAAAACAAGCAATGAAAAAAGCCAAAGAGCACTATAAAAGTGCTCTTACTAGTTAAAAAGTTACATGGCAGGAACTAAGCGGATTTCACCTTGTGCTACTTGCAGATCGAGTGGCAACTTACTAAGTAAAGCTATTTTCGGGTCGCTTGTATTAAGTTTGTAAACTGGATTGACCGCTAAAAACCCATTAATTACTTGCATAGCTTGATCATCAAGTAAACTTAAGTTCCCTTTAAAGCCAGCGGTATCTACCTGCGTATCTAACAATTTTACATTACGTAAGAACACGGCTTTTTTCTCACTGTCATAAAAAGGGCTACCTTCTATTTCAAGCTTTAGTCGTACAGGGTATTTAAGTGCAAAAGCGTTTACAACAGCGCTTGAATCAGCACCTAACACGATAACATCACGTTTTTCTGGACCGACATTAACACTCAAATCGTTAACTGCAAATTCTACAGGTAACCCCATTAATTTTATTTGTTCTTTAAATTTTGGTAGTTGATTTGATAAAGCCGCTTCAATTTCTGAATTCGTGAATGAATAAACCGAAATGCCTTGCTCTGTGCTTTTACATGCGCCTAACAGTAAGCAAGTTAATAATAGTAAAATTCTCATGGTCTTCCTCGAAAAAAGCCGCTAATTAAGCGGCTTCATAAATAGTCGTTATTGTGCAAATATTGCTTTAAGCCTTGCTAGTGTGTCAGGTGAAACTGAACCTTCACTGACCGCTAGAAGCTGTTTCAAGTAGTGATAAACATCGGCTTGTTCTCCACGGTGCTTATCATCAAGCATCGCAACTTGCTCAGTCATACGTAATTGACTATCGGCAGACTCTACACCAGCTAAAATTTCAATACGTGTTAGCAATTGCTGCGCGTTTAATACGGTTGTCAATGGCGTTTGGAACTGAGCAGGAATATCAGTATTACTCTCAAGCGCTGTAAATAAAGCATTGAGCTTAGAGAGCTCTGCTTGCTTACTAATTTGCGCTGTTTTTGCAGTAATCGCCGCTTCTAACTGAGTAACCCGAGTTGATAACGCTTTCGAATACTCAAGCTCTGCAAGCTTCGCAGCTAAGTCTTTGAGCTGAGCAAGATGAACCACTGTTTCTAGTGCAGATTCAAGCTCAGTTAACTGCTCTGCTATAACTTCGTCATTTTGCTGTTGTGCTTGCTTTTGCTGTTCAAACTCGGCACTTCGCTTGGCAAATGTCTCATCATTAACACGTCTAAATTGCTGCCATAAAGTGTTCTCTGCTTTCATCCCTGCAAAGCCTATTGTTTGCCAAGTTTGTTGCAATTCTTTCAGCTCCTGGCATGCCACCGCTAAATCATCAATTTGTGATAGCTGTGTAGCTTGTTCTACCAGCGCTGCTTTTTGCTCGGCGTTTGCTTTATGGAATGCAATAAGTTGAGCTTGCACTTGCGACTGCGCAGCTTTAAATTGTGCTTGCAACTCACGATACGTTTTAGGGTCAACATTACCAGCAGAACGCCATGCTTTAGCAATCCGATTAAATTTACTTTCAAACTGCTTCCAATCAAACTCATCAGACTGAGTATCCAATTCATTTAGCTGTTGCATTTGTGAGATAATATCAACACGCTGTGATTTAGCTTGCTCACGCTGTTGCTCTTGCTCAGCAAAGTACTCACGACACGGCGCAAACAGTAACTCTACTTGCTGATCAAATTGTTCACCTTGGCGTTTCTCTTGTTCTGTATCAAGACGCCCTAATTCATTCCAACGTCGACGCAACTGTTTAACTTGCTCTGCACGTTGTTTAGGGTCAGTACATTCTGCTGCCGCTAATTCACTCACTTCTTTAAGTAGTGCTTCACGCTTTGGTGCAGATGCGTATTTTTGCCAATCTTTTGCTTCTGCTAATTGCGACTCAAGGTCAGATTTAAGTGAATCAAGAGGTTGCTTATAAGACTCGGTTAGCGTGTTATATAGTTCTTCGAATCCTTTAAAAACACCAAATGCAATATTAAAACGACCTTGTTCAATCAAACGTTTAACATCTCGTGCTTTTCGCTTAGCGGCTTGCTGATTTTTAGTCAATTTTGTCGTAAGTGGCGCCATTGCTTCTTGCCACATGTTAACACGTGCTGTTAAGGCTGCTTTTAAACTACCTTGTAATCGCGAAGGGATCTTAGATAATTTTTGACGAGCATTTTTTTGCTGTGTTTTAAACTCTCGCTGACGCTCATCAAACAGTGCTTCATCATCACTTGGTTCAATCGCAGATAACGTTTCAAACGCTTGTTTGTATTCAGCTATCGAGGTAACAAGTGTTGGTAATTGCTCTACCTGCTCAAACAAACTCTCTAAGCGCTTTTTAACATCACGAACAGTTTGATTATCAGTTAGTTTTGTTTCAGTGAGTGCTTCTTTTGCTTGTACTACTTTCGCTTCTAACCAATCTTGTTGGATTTGCTCAGGCGCTTCCATCCCAAGCTGTAGAGCATTCTCAATCTCTTCTGATAACGCTTCAAGTGTTGCCAGTGCGAGTACTTGGCGCTGTTGCTCCAATAATAATTGTTGAGCAATTTCATATTCATTACGAAGCGAAGCAAGGTGAACATCTAACTTTTGAGTGATCGCTATGTATTTTTTATCAAGCGCTTTAACTTGTTCTTCATTCAACCACTTAAGTTCAATCGCCTGCCATTGCTGTAACAAATCAGCATGTTGTTGAGATACCAGTTGAAAATCAGTTTTATCACGTAATGCATTTAATTTGGCCAACACAACGCGTGTATCTGCCTCAACTTTAGCTGGCATTTCAATAGCTAAACGTTCGTTTTCAAGGTGAGTGGCTAGCTGCTGTTGAGCTTTCCCTTTGGCATGCTTTAATAATGATTTTGCTAACTGGTGATTGATAACCAACTCAACAAGCTGAGCTTGTAGTTCTTCACTGCCTTCTTTAAATGCTTTATCAATCAAGTTAGCATTGGCTAAACGCTTTAATAATTTAACGCGAACTTGCACTTCCTTTTCTGCAAATGCTAACTTCTCTAGTGTTTTAACAGGCGCATAACGCTCGATAAATTCATTTTTAATGTTTACATCTAATTGACTGTCAGTGTTTAAAACAGCTTGATTGATGTGCTGCTCGGCAAGCTCTTTCAGCGCTTGATCTTGCTTATACACCTGCCACCACAAAACGATATCATTCACTTTATTCAAGGCTTTTTTACGGATCTCTGCAGAACTGTCTTCCAGTGCAATACTATTTAAGATGCTGAGATCGCGCTCGGTATCAAGTCGTTCAACGGCTGCCAAACGAACTTGGTTTTTAGGGTGCTTCCATTTCGGAGTAAACAGGTGTTTAAAGATCATTTTCACTAAACCTAGCTATTTCATTTTCTGATGCGAATTCTTTTTGCAATTGAGCTTTGCTCTTTTGCACCATTTCACCATTTTCACCAATGGTAAATTGCTCATTGGTTTGCGAAACTTTAGCTTGGTAAAGCATCACGAGCTGAACGGTTTGTTGTTTTTGCTCTTCAGTTAATGGTGTGCCATCAGGCCATTTACCTGTTGAGGCGCCGTACTGAAGACGCTCAAATACGTCTGGGGTGATATTTTTAACTATGTGATCAATATTCATGTTACTTTTTCTTTTTCAAAACTACTAAATAGATGCGGCTAACGAGATACCAAACAAAACCTACAGCCATTGCCGCTGAATAGGCATACCACTCAAGAGACTTTGCTTCGGGGTGCATAAAGTAATAACAGAAAAAGCCCCCTAAAAATAAAATCAGTGCGAGGAAAGAGTGATTCATAAACTTTTGTTGTTTACGAATGCGCGTTTCTTTTTGCATTTGTTGCATTTGTTCATTGCTAAGATCGGTGACTTGGCATTCACAATGCGGACACTGCTTATGTTTATCAGATATTGATTTTGCACATTGCGGGCAACTAATAATCGCCATATCTTTCTCCATACTACGCATAAAAAAGGCGCCTTAAGGCGCCCTTTATTGTACTCGTTTTATGAGTCGATGTCTTATTTGAATTTCATTCAATTGTGAAGATTCGAAAACTGCAATCATCAAACTCATCTTGGAAATACGATTTATTCTTTTTCTTTAGCCTTATCTGCTAAACGCTTTTCCCAAAAGATCGCATTTTTGATGCCTAACTTAACTGGATCAAAAGTAATTTCACCACCCGCTTTCTTTTGATCTTCATAATCACGTAAACAGTTGAGTGCTGGTTTGGCGACAAAGAAAATGGCTAAGATACCGACAATATTAATCCAAGCCATTAAGCCAACACCAATATCACCAATTGCCCAAATATAGCCAGAGCTATTCACCATACCGTAAGCAACCATGAACATGATAACCACTTTAACGACAACTAATGGAATGCTACCTTTAAAATAACGGTTTAAGTAAGCAACGTTAGTTTCTGCAATATAGTAATAAGCAAGGATTGTAGTAAATGCGAAGAAGAACAACGCAATACCAACAAATGCTTCACCAAAACCACCAAATACACTAAATAGTGCCATTTGGGTAAAGGCTGCAGAGCCTACTTCCGTAGCTGCATCAACATTTTGCACAATAAATTGACCCGCAGGTAATTCACCAACAATATTATATTGCTTAGTGATAAGGATCATTAATGCTGTTGCAGTACACACAAAGATTGTATCCACGTAAACAGAAAATGCTTGTACTAAGCCTTGTTGGGCTGGATGATCAACTTCTGCCGCAGATGCTGCGTGGGGGCCCGTACCTTGACCTGCTTCGTTTGAATAGATACCACGTTTAACACCCCAGCCAATTGCAGCCCCAAAACCTGCTTGCGCTGTGAATGCATCAGATAAAATCATTGAGAAGATACCAGGCACTTTATCCAGATTTAAAAATACCACGATTAAAGCAAGTACGATGTAACCTAATGCCATAAATGGCACCACGATTTGTGTGAAGTTTGCGATACGTTTTATACCGCCAAAAATAATAAACGCAAGCACGATTAAAATGATAGCCAGTGCAACTAACTTAAAACTACCTACTTCACCAAAACTTGTGTTAACCAGTGTGCCTTCACCAAACACTTGCGTAAATGCATTACCTACCGCATTTGCTTGTACGCCAGGTAAGAATACGCCACAG
This sequence comes from Pseudoalteromonas sp. N1230-9, assembly GCF_032716425.1. Lineage (NCBI taxonomy): Bacteria > Pseudomonadati > Pseudomonadota > Gammaproteobacteria > Alteromonadales > Pseudoalteromonadaceae > Pseudoalteromonas > Pseudoalteromonas sp. N1230-9. The sequence continues at coordinate 1,501,623 of NZ_CP090419.1, read as the reverse complement.
GCAACAATAGCTGATACGGCAAATAATACAGCTAGCCACTTTTGCTGTAAGCAACGGTCAAAGTAATACGCTGGACCACCGCGATACTGACCGTCTTCTTCAGATTTATAAATTTGGCCAAGGGTAGACTCTGCATAGGCTGTACTCGCCCCTAAAAAGGCCACAACCCACATCCAGAAAATAGCACCAGGCCCACCGAAGCCAATTGCCGCAGCAACCCCAGCAATATTACCCACACCAACACGGCCAGATAATGAAACAGCTAGCGCTTGGAATGATGAAATACCGGTATCTGAGTTATTAGAACTTAGCAATAACTTACACATTTCTTTGAAATGTCTAACTTGAGCAAAACGGGTTAAAACGGAATAAAATAGACCTGCACCTAGACATAAGTAAATGAGTGCATTACTCCAGATTATGTCATTGACGGCGCTTACAAGAGCTTCCATGGATATCCTCTATGATGATATTTTTTATTGTTAGTTACGATACTCTGCGTGAGCTTGTGAGAATACGCGACATATAAGTGTGAGAAATATTAATAAAATTTAATAACGTCTCAGCGAAACGTATTGAATATTAACTTAAACACCCCATCTTTGTTAACAGTTAATTTTCAAAATGACGTGTACGTGACTTTAATTAACATTCATTGTGTCATTCGTATGCACCGCTGAAACTTTTATCAGTAGATACAATTACGGGCATCAGTTTTGCTGATGCCCGTAATGTGCGTTATCTTAGTTTATCGACCACGTTCACGATGGCCGCTAACGTATCTTGACCAAATTGATACGAGCGACGATCTGACCAACCGTAATCAGGATCTGGTAAATCATCGTTATCTTTAAATGGCATTTCTACCGTATACGCTAATGCATTAAACTCATGGGCAACAGCCGAAGAACCTACCGTTAAGTTAGCCTGACCCGGCTCATCTTTTGGATAACCGTGCTCATCTTGAAATTCAGGTGTCACTGTTAAAAGCGCAGCTTTAAAGCTATCTTCTAAATCTTTTAAGCGGTCATCGTATCCCGGAATGCCTTCGCTGCCCGCAACAAAGTTATATGGAATAGCTTCGTCACCATGAATATCTAGGTGCATATCAAGGCCTGTTTCACGCATTTTATTTAGCACTAAAAATACTTCAGGGCTATTTTCCATGCTTGGCGTTTGCCATTCACGATTTAAGTTCACGCCTTTAGCATTGGTACGCAGATGACCACGAACGCTACCATCTGGGTTCATGTTTGGCACAATGTAGAACACCGCTTTAGATAAGAGTGCAGCGGCATGTGGGTCTTCATCATCAAGTAGTTTATGAAGTAAACCTTCAACATACCACTCAGCCATCGTTTCACCTGGGTGTTGGCGTGCAGTGACCCAAATGCTCTTTTTATCCTCACTTGGGATACCTACACGCAATACACTCATGTCGCGACCATCAAGTGTTTCACCTAATGTTTCTAGTTCACATGCATGTTGGCTTTGTGCCCATGCAAGTAAATCTAAGTGACGGTCATAGCTATATGGTGCAAAGTAAGCAAAATATATGCTGCCACACTCAGGTTCAACTTCAAAAGATAGCGTGCCATCGGCGTACTCAGAAGGAACACGAAACCACGTTTGACGGTCGTATGATGCAACAGCGTGATAACCTTCCCAGCCGTCTGGATACGCTGAGTTTTCTAGGTTATTAATGTGTAATTTATGGTTTTGAAACGGCGTTGTTTCAAGACGAAAGTGAAACCACTGGAAAAAATCAGACTGATTGTCTTTATTAATTTCTAATTGAATATTCAGCGGATCAACGGCTTCAATAACCTTGATATTACCACTGTCAAAATTGCTGGTGATTTTCATTCTATAAACCTATTGGTTAAAAATAATTCTTAGCTACTCGCTTGTTAGTTAAGAATTAAGTCAACGCTCTTATGTAGAACGTTTTGTTAGTAATATGGTGTAGACGTAGCACAGCCTATCACATGCAGAAAATTTGCAAACACTTTCACGACTAAAAAAGCCAGCATAATGCTGGCTTCTATATTATTTATTTTTTAGCTATTAGCGAGGTAAGCTTGGGAAAGTTACTTCAGCCATGTCACGCATACAACGTACAACCTGACAGCTATAACCAAACTCATTATCGTACCAAACGTAAAGCACAACACGGTTGTCATCTACGATTGTTGCTTGTGAGTCAACAACACCTGCGTAACGGCTACCCACTAAGTCTGTAGATACGATTTCAGTTGACGCTGTGTAATCGATTTGGTCACGAAGATCTGAGTAAAGTGCTGTTTCACGTAAGAACGCATTTAGTTCTTCAACAGTTGTACCTTTTTCAAGGTTTAAGTTCAAGATAGCCATCGATACGTTTGGTGTAGGAACACGGATCGCATTACCAGTTAGTTTACCTTCAAGCTCAGGTAACGCTTTAGAAACCGCTTTTGCAGCACCCGTTGATGTGATAACCATGTTAAGTGCAGCAGCACGACCACGACGCTCAGCTTTATGGTAGTTATCAATTAAGTTTTGGTCATTTGTGTACGAGTGAACTGTTTCAACGTGACCATTCTTGATACCAAATTTATCGTTAAGCGCTTTTAACGTAGGCGTAATAGCATTGGTTGTACAGCTTGCTGCACACACAATTTTATCTTCAGGTTTGATATCTTGGTTGTTTACACCGTATACGATGTTTTTAATATTGCCTTTAGCAGGTGCAGTTAATAATACTTTTGCAGCGCCTTTCGCTTCTAAATGCTGACCAAGACCGGCTTCGTCTTTCCAGATACCTGTGTTATCGACAACAAGTGCATTCTCGATACCGTAAGCTGTGTAATCAACTTCGCTTGGTGAGTTAGCGTAGATAACTTGGATGTAACTACCGTTAGCTTTAATTGCATTACGCTCTTTATCAATTGTAATAGAGCCATTGAATGGACCGTGAATAGAGTCACGACGCAGTAAGCTTGCGCGCTTTTCTAGGTCGCCGTCTTTACCGCCACGTACGACGATTGCACGTAAACGTAAATCAGCATAAGGGCCTGACTTCTCAATTAATAGACGCGCTAATAAACGACCGATACGACCGAAGCCATATAACACAACATCACGCGGCTCTTTTCGCTCTGCATTAGCGATTTCCGCCAGTTCGTCAGTTAGGTACTCTTCAACTGAACGACCTTTAGCTGCATCATTAAATAAATAACCATACGCTAGTTTACCAATATCGATACGTGCTGAGTTTAAGTCCATTTTGCTAATCGCTTCAAGAAATGGGAAGCTTTCACGTAAACGTAGTTTTGTACCTTCAAACTGAGCAACTGTTTTGTGTGCTTTGATGATATCGATTGTACTGGCATTAACGAGAGGACGGCCATATACAGCAATTTCGATACCACGACTACGGTAAAGCTTACCAATAATTGGTTGCATGCTTTCTGCGTAGTCTTGACGTTCTTGCCAGCTGTTTGTGTATTCTAACTCGTGAGATGAGGTCATTTTTTTTACCTAATTAAACAATTTTGAACGGATAGCCATAAAAATGTACTGTGATTTGAGAGCAGCACATCTCTGGCACGGGTATTCTAATTTAAACTCAACTGATTCTCCACTGTTACAGATCAATTCATTGCGCTAGAATAAAGTAGTATTTATTAACTTGAGGTTAAGGAATGTTATTAAGAGCAAGCCTGCTGCTTGGTTTACTGGCATTAACTGGGTGCGAAGATCCGCTGACACTGGCCAAAGTGTGTGAAGAAACCCCTGGCTTTTGTAATGACCTAAATAAAGATAGCCACTGTAAAGAGCAACGCAAAGACGTCATCATGCAACGTTATATTGAATATAAGTCGCCTACCGATGAAAATAAGTATCAGCTTTTAAAAGGCTTTGAAAAGTATGACCAATGCGTGTCGTTAGCAGCAAAGATTGAGCATATAAAACTAAAAGAAAAAACAACCTCACGAGTTGAAGGCCACTTGACGAGCATTAAGGAAATGACCCGTATCTTTCAAGATACTAAAGACACCAAACACCCAGGCCTTCTTTACTATCACTGGTCACGCAATAATGACCAATCTGCGTTAACTAAATTACTTGCTCTAGAAAATGATAAAAGTGTCACTGAAAATGCTGAAATGCAATTTTTCCTTGCCAGTTATTATGTAAAGTTTGATGATGAAAAAACAATCGACTTGCTTTACAAAACATTAGAACTCAATAAGGCAGATGAAACCCCAAATCCTGAGATCTACCCAACTTTAGTCAGCTTGTTTTATAAACATGAAAAATACAAGCACGCATATACTTTCGCACGGGTTGCGCAGTTATCTGGCTACGAAAATGTTGATATTTTACCAATCGAACATAAGTTAACAGCCTCAGGTAAGAGCCTAGAAAGCTTAGATGATTTAGCACAACAAACCTACGACAGTATCCAAGCAGGTCAGTTTGTGTCCCCTCGTGATTTTTAAACAGCAAAAAGAAATAAAAAAGGCAGCTAACGCTGCCTTTTTTTATTTTGATTTGCTTGTGCCAACTTCAACGCGAGTTTTTAACTTCTGACCGGGTCTAAAAGTTACCACTCGGCGTGCCGAAATAGGGATATCTTCGCCTGTTTTCGGATTACGGCCTGGACGTTCTTTCTTATCTCGAAGATCAAAGTTACCAAATCCAGAGAGCTTAACCTGCTCACCTTTTTCTAGCGCTGAGCGGATTTCTTCAAAAAACGCTTCAACTAAATCTTTGGCATCTTTCTTATTAATCCCGAGTTTTTCAAATAGGTGTTCAGCTATGTCGGCTTTAGTAAGCGCCATATCTAGTCCCTCAACGATGCGTTAAATTGTTCGGCCAGTGCGGCCACCACATTATCAACTACCTGATTGATATCTTTCTCTTCGAGCGTTCTATCAACCGCTTGTAGTGTTAGAGCAATCGCCAAACTCTTATAATTTGGCTCAATACCTTTGCCCTTATACACATCGAATAAGTTTAGGTCAACCAATTGATTTCCGCCAACTTTTTCTATCACGTTTAAAATATCGCCAGATTTCACCTGATCTTCCACTAAAATCGCGATATCACGGCGGTTTGACGGGAATTTCGACACAGCCACAGCTTCTGGTAATTTTCTTTTTTCTAGTGCAGACATTTCGATTTCAAACACAAATGCTGTGTTATTGATATCTAGTGACTTTTGCACTTGTGGATGCACTGCACCAAAGAAACCTACTTTCTTGCCATCAGAATAAATTACTGCCGATTGACCTGGGTGTAGGCCATCAGACTGCTCTGCTTTTATCTCAAAACGTGCTGCATCATTGCTAATTGCTAAAAGTGCTTCAACATCACCTTTTAAGTCATAGAAATCAACGCTACGCTTTTCTTGAACCCAATGTTCACCGTGTGCAAGACCAGAGATTACCCCACCAATGACAGCAACTTGGTTTACGCCGTTTTCAGCATTTTCGTCACGTAAGAATTTTAAGCCGTGCTCAAATAAACGGACACGTGGTTGCTGACGGTTTTGGTTATACACTAATGATGCTAATAGACCCGGCATTAAGCTCACGCGCATTGCTGACATTTCAACTGAAATTGGGTGTGGCAATACAAGTGCATCACTTTGCGGGTGTAAAATTGCTTGTGCTTTTGGATCAACGAAGCTGTAGGTAATTGCTTCTTGGTAACCACGCGTTACAAGCGTATTACGGAATTTAGTGACCGCAACATGCGACTCATCATGGTTAGTCATTTTTAATTTAGCAGTTGGTGCAACGTTTGGAATGCTGTTATAGCCGTAAACACGCGCAACTTCTTCAATTAAATCTTCTTCGATACGAATATCAAAGCGATAGCTAGGTACGTCAGCACTCCATACGCCATCAACAATTTTCACGTCTAAACCTAAACGCGTTAGGATGTCAGTGACTTTTGCATCATCAATGTGGTGACCAATTACGCGGTCTAAGCGCTCACGACGTAAACGCACTTCTGTTACTTTTGGTAGTTTGTATGTTGCTACGGCTTCAACAACAGGGCCTGCTTCACCGCCAACAATCTCAAGTAATAATGCTGTCGCACGTTCCATTGCATCTTTTTGCAGCGCAAAATCAACACCACGCTCGTAGCGGTGTGACGCATCCGTGTGCAAACCGTAGCTACGTGCTTGACCTGCAATCGCTACCGGGTTAAAGAATGCACTTTCTAATAAGATGTCTGAGGTTGCTTCAGTTACACCAGACTTTTCACCACCAAAAATACCTGCAATAGCAAGCGCTTTGTTGTGATCAGCAATAACAAGCGTAGACTCGTTTAGTTTAGCTGTGTTGCCATCTAACAGAACTAACTCTTCTCCCGCGTTTGCGCTACGTACTTTGATACCACCTTCAATCGCATTTAAATCAAATGCGTGCATTGGGTGACCTAGCTCTAATAACACGTAGTTTGTTACATCAACAACAGGGTCAATTGAGCGAATACCGCTGCGACGCAGCTTTTCTACCATCCAAAGTGGTGTTTCTGCATCAAGGTTAATACCTTTGATTACACGGCCTAAATAACGAGGACACGCTTCATCATTTACAAGCTCAATCGATACTTTGTCATCTATCGTTGCAGCAACTGGTGCGATTTCAAGTGTATTTACATCAACACTATTCAATACGCCCACTTCACGCGCTAGACCTTTAATACCTAAACAATCACCACGGTTTGGTGTTAAGTCAACATCAATAATGTTGTCATCAAGGCTTAAGTATTCACGTAAATCAGTACCGATTGGCGCATCACTTGGTAATTCCATGATGCCATCGCCTTCTTCGCTGATACCTAATTCAACGAATGCGCACAGCATGCCGTGTGAAGGTTGACCACGAAGTTTGGCTTTTTTGATTTTGAAGTCGCCAGGCAATACAGCGCCAACAGTCGCAACAGCGACTTTTAAACCTTGGCGGCAGTTAGGTGCACCACACACGATATCAAGTAGCTCATCACCACCTACGTTTACTTTAGTCACACGTAATTTATCAGCATCAGGGTGTTGACCACACTCAACCACTTCACCAACAACAACGCCTGTGAACTCTGCTGCTGCAGGCTCAACACCGTCAACTTCAAGACCAGCCATTGATAACTGTTCCGAAAGAGCCTGTGTGTCGATTGCTGGGTTAACCCACTCTCTTAACCACTTTTCACTAAATTTCATTTTATATCTTCACTCTTAACGGAACTGGTTTAGGAATTTTAAATCGTTTTCGAAAAATGCACGTAAGTCATTCACGCCGTAACGCAACATGGTTAAACGCTCAACACCCATACCGAATGCGAAGCCTGTGTATTTTTCTGGATCAATACCCACTGATTTAAGAACGTTAGGGTGAACCATGCCACAGCCTAATACCTCTAACCACTTGCCGTTTTTACCCATAACATCAACCTCAGCTGATGGCTCAGTAAATGGGAAGTAAGAAGGACGGAAACGAATTTCCATATCTTCTTCGAAGAAGTTACGTAAAAAGTCGTGCAGAATACCTTTTAACTCAGTGAAGCTTACATCTGTATCAACCATTAAGCCTTCCACTTGGTGGAACATAGGCGTGTGTGTTTGGTCATAATCGTTACGATAAACACGACCTGGAGAGATGATACGCAGTGGTGGCTGCTCAGTTTCCATCGTACGGATTTGTACGCCACTGGTTTGTGTACGTAACACAAGCTTAGGGTTGAAATAGAAAGTATCGTGATCAGCGCGCGCTGGGTGGTGCTCAGGAATATTTAGCGCATCGAAGTTATGAAAATCATCTTCAACTTCAGGACCTGATTTAACCGCAAAACCTAACTCACCAAAAAAGCTTTCAATACGTTCAATAGTACGAGTTACTGGGTGTAAGCCACCTGTTGGCATAACACGACCTGGTAAAGTTACGTCGATTGTTTCTGCCGCTAGTTTCTCTTCAAGAGCCTTACTTGCTAGTAACTCACGCTTTTCGTTAATGGCTGTTTGTACTTCTTGTTTTGCTTGGTTAATCACTTGACCCGCTTCTTTACGCTCTTCAGGAGCAATCTTGCCTAGCGTTTTAAGTAAGTTGGTGATTTCACCTTTTTTACCAAGGTAATTAACCCTGATATCTTCTAATTGCGCGATTTCATTCGCACTGGCTACAGCCTCGAGTGCTTGCGCTAAAATATTTTCTAAGTTCATTGAGTACCTGGTCTTTCACAGAAGGATTTTGTAATAGCTAATGATAACTGAAAGCAAGGACTAGATTCTAGCCCTACTAAAGCTTTAACGTTGATTTTATAAAAGGAATTGTTAATTTTCTTTGTGCAGCCATAGAGGCATGGTCAAGTTTATCTAAAACATCGAGTAGTGCGCGCATATCACGGCTTAATCGCGTTAATAAAAAGCGCGCGCATTCATCGGTCAGTTCAAGGCCGCGCATGTGAGCACGGCGAACGAGTGCTTCAGCTTTGTCATCGTCACTCATTGAGCGTATTTGCAATGTCGTGCCCCATTTCAAACGCGATACAAGATCAGGTAAATTGATATGCAGCATATCAGGTAATAGATCGGCAGTAACAACCAAGTATTTACCTGGCTCATTAAAGCGATTGAAAAAGTTAAATAACCCTTTTTCCCACGCATCATTGCCAGCCACTAAATGAACGTCATCGATACATAAAACATCAAGAGTCTCCAAGCCATCCAGAACGACAGGCCCGTAATCAATCACCTCTCTCATAGACAGTAACATCGTTGACAAACCACGCTCTTGGGCGTCAATACAGGTTGCGTACAACAAGTGAGACTTACCAGAATCACCTAGACCGCATAAGTAAGTATATTGGAATTTACTACTTAGTTTTGTAAATGCATCTTTAAGATGACTAACCTCAAGAGAATTCTCGCCACCAAAATAAGACGTAAACGTTTCATCATCAGGCAACGTAACCGGCAGTGCCATTTGCATAGGTTCTTGCACTAGAATTAAAGCCCCTGCCACTGATATTCAAGTTCGTCTTGATTAATAACTTGATAAAAATCTCGAGGGTCCTCATAGGCTTTAAAGGCACTATCAAGTTCTAGCGCTTTTCTAAAATCATTCATACTGCCAGTGTGATTAACATTGAATTGCACCATATCTGGTGTACGTAGCAAAATTTCTACACGTGTAACAACACTCAAGGTTGCTAATCGGCGTTTTGCAAGTTCAATATCAACAAAGTTATTAATACCCTTCAAATAAAATTTTGCTGATGCAAGTTGGCCAATCGTAGTAGGATCTATCGCATACTCGAATGCCAAGCCTGTGGCTAAACTATCGACCATATCGGCAACAATCTGTTGCTTGTCACCTACCAGCCGATTCGTTTCAAAGAGGTCATCATTAGTAAAACGCCAATCAAGGATCCACGTTTCTGAGTCTTGCTGTTGATACATTCTTGCAGTAATACTGCGCTCTGCACTATAACGACTCGACGCACGCTCTACAGGCTCAGAAAAATTACCCCATACCTCTGGGATACCTACAATTGAGCGGTCTTGTAAATCAAGCAAAGGAACAACGACAGGTAAACCACGCTCACCTGCTTTATCATAAATTAACTGTTCAAGCTGCGGATATGATTCTTGAGTAACCAGTTCACGGCGCCAGTTATCTTCAATACCTAACCAGATAGCCACCAAAGGACGGCGTGTACCCCATAATGGCAGACCGAGATCTTTGATCAGTGCATTAATCTTATTCGCTTCAAACTTAACGACCAGATTTAAACTACCGTCTGCTTTTTCGTCATATTCAAACTTAAGCATATAATCTGAAATATCGCGGGTGCGCTGTTTAGCAAGAGGGTTTTGATCCGCACTTGTATCACCGCTGACCTTAACCAGCACATTAAGCAGTGCTTCACGACTTGCTGCTAAACGAGCATCGCGTGATTTGTCTGCAACTTTAAGGGTATCTTGATATAGATTAGTTACCTCAACAGCAAAAGTTGAAGCACTCGAAAAAAATAATAATAAACAAATAAGTAATCTAGACACAGGCCATTAGTTCTTGCTTTTAAACTGTTTTGATCCTAAATCAAAGCCATACACAAAGCAAAGTTAATTTAATGAATGGTAGCTGACAATGAGGATAGCGCGCGATATAAAATCGCGACGACAAACGTCTTGGGCTGGCCTTGTCGCGTAGCCGCGGGTTTATCCCGCGGCATGGGCTCTCTGTTCGTGAATAGAGCGCAGCGACACGCACAAAAAACCCGCTGCATTGCTGCAACGGGTTTCTTTAATTGGGATCCTGGCGATGTCCTACTTTCACATGGCAAATGCCACACTATCATCGGCGCTGTTTCGTTTCACTACTGAGTTCGGCATGGGGTCAGGTGGGTCAAAAACGCTATTGTCACCAAGAAAATTCTGTTTGATTTTCTTATTATTTTTAATTTAAAGTCTTTCGACTGAATTAGGAGCCTGGCGATGTCCTACTTTCACATGGCAAATGCCACACTATCATCGGCGCTGTTTCGTTTCACTACTGAGTTCGGCATGGGGTCAGGTGGGTCCAAAACGCTATTGTCACCAAGCGTATTCTGTTGTAAGCGCGATATAAAATCGCGACTACTAAATTCGGAATGCTGATTTTAAGTAAATTCTACTTTAGTTTCTTAACTTCTGTCTGTTACGCTGCCACAAAACGCGTTTGGCGTTGTATGGTTAAGCCTCACGGGTAATTAGTACAGGTTAGCTTAATGGCTCACACCACTTCCACATCCTGCCTATCAACGTTGTAGTCTTCAACGGCCCTTCAGAGACTTTAAAAGTCTAGTGAGAACTCATCTCGAGGCCTGCTTCGCGCTTAGATGCTTTCAGCGCTTATCAGTTCCGAACGTAGCTACCGGGCAGTGCCATTGGCATGACAACCCGAACACCAGCGGTTCGTTCACTCCGGTCCTCTCGTACTAGGAGCAACCCCTCTCAATTCTCAAACGCCCACGGCAGATAGGGACCGAACTGTCTCACGACGTTCTAAACCCAGCTCGCGTACCACTTTAAATGGCGAACAGCCATACCCTTGGGACCGACTTCAGCCCCAGGATGTGATGAGCCGACATCGAGGTGCCAAACACCGCCGTCGATATGAACTCTTGGGCGGTATCAGCCTGTTATCCCCGGAGTACCTTTTATCCGTTGAGCGATGGCCCTTCCATTCAGAACCACCGGATCACTATGACCTACTTTCGTACCTGCTCGACGTGTCTGTCTCGCAGTTAAGCTGGCTTCTACCATTACACTAACCGTACGATGTCCGACCGTACTTAGCCAACCTTCGTGCTCCTCCGTTACTCTTTGGGAGGAGACCGCCCCAGTCAAACTACCCACCAGGCACTGTCCGTAATCCCGATCAGGGACCAACGTTAGAACATCAACACTACAAGGGTGGTATTTCAAGGACGGCTCCACAAAGACTAGCGTCTCTGCTTCAAAGCCTCCCACCTATCCTACACATGTAGGGTCAATGTTCAGTGCCAAGCTGTAGTAAAGGTTCACGGGGTCTTTCCGTCTAGCCGCGGGTACACAGCATCTTCACTGCGATTTCAATTTCACTGAGTC